>NZ_NYWI01000066.1:0-54930 GCF_002684955.1 Tistrella sp.
CACCGCATCCAGCGCCGCGACGCTGGAAATGTCCCAGATATGGGCGCGGGAGACGTCGATCACCGCCCGCTCCAGATCTTCCTTCACGTCGAAACCGGATTGGAAGATCTCGGCCGAGGCGAAGAAGACCTGGCCTTCGACCAGATAGGTGCGGGTGCGGCCGTCTTCCGACAGCGTCGAGGTCACGCGCACGATGCGCGAGATCTTCCAGGCGAAGAACAGGCCCGAGAGCAGCACGCCCACGCCCACCCCGATTGCCAGATTATGGGTGGCGATCACCGTCACCACGGTCGCCAGCATCACCAGGCTCGACACCCGCGGATGGGTGGCCAGTTCCTTCAGCGACGACCAGCGGAAGGTGCCGACCGAGACCATGATCATGATCGCGACCAGCGCCGCCATCGGGATCTGCGCCACCAGATCACCGGTGACGACGATCAGGAACAGCAGGAACACGCCGGCACAGAAGCAGGACAGCCGGCCGCGGCCGCCGGATTTCACGTTGATCACCGACTGGCCGATCATCGCGCAGCCGGCCATGCCGCCCAGAAAGCCGGTCACCGTGTTGGCCAGGCCCTGGCCGAAGCATTCCCGACGGCGGCTGCCGCTGGTGTCGGTCATCTCGTCGACGATCCGCGCGGTCATCAGGCTTTCCAGCAGGCCGACCGCGGCGACGCCGGCCGAATAGGGCAGGATGATCTTCAGCGTCTCCAGCGTCAGCGGCACGTCGGGGATCAGGAAGGCCGGCCAGCTGGAGGGCAGCTCGCCCATATCGCCCACGGTGCGCAGCTCCAGCCCCATCGACAGCGCCACCACCGTCAGCACCACGATGCAGACCAGCGGCGACGGCACGGCGCGGGTGAGATGCGGGAAGAGATAGATGATGGCGAGCCCGGCCGCGACCATCGGATAGGTGATCCAGGGCACGCCGATCAGTTCCGGCAGCTGGGCCATGAAGATCAGGATGGCGAGCGCGTTCACGAAGCCGGTCATCACCGAATTCGACACGAACCGCATCACATAGTCGAAGCGGAGCAGTCCGGCCAGGATCTGCAACAGGCCGGCGAGCACGGTGGCCGCCAGCAGATAATCCAGCCCATGGTCGCGGACCAGAGACCCCATCAGCACGGCGGTCGCGGCGGTCGCGGCCGAGATCATGCCCGGCCGGCCACCGGCGATCGCGGTGACGACGGCGATCGAGAACGAGGCATAGAGCCCGATCTTGGGGTCGACGCCGGCGATGATCGAAAAGGCGATCGCTTCGGGGATCAGCGCCAGCGCAACGACCAGGCCCGACAGCAGATCGCCGCGGATATTGCCGAACCATTCGGTGCGAAGCCTGCTGCGTGGGCCGGCGGATGGGGAGGATTGCGTGGTCAAGACGGATGTCTCCGGACGGTTTGCGACCGCGGCAGCCGGGCAGCCGGCAACGCGGTCGGGACATGTTCTGAGCAGGGGGATTGCCTCGGGGCTTCGGAGGCCGCAGGACGGGACGGACGGCAGAGCGGGCATGCGCAAGAACAGGCCCCGCCGCCGGGCGGGGCCGGGCAGGCGGGCGGCATCAGTCTCGGGCGGTACCGGTCCGGGTCTACATCGGTCGCGGGCTACATTCCGAAGAGGGGCGGAATCTGAAGACGGAGGGCGGCTGCGGAGGGTGGCTCCCGCAACGCAGCATGACCCTGGTTTATCGTGCTGCGCCGCGGAATGCAAGCCGGCCGGATATCCCCCTGCCTTTGCATGCATAACCCTTGCACCTGCATGATCGCTGCAGGGTTCTTCAAATATACGGAAGCTAAGCATTCTCCCCGTCGCTGGCTGACGACTGAATACGCCGCGCTGTTTTCTTCAGCCCGACGTTCCGTTAAGGACTTCGTGACCATTCAGGCCTACACTTTGCAAAACAGAACCGACCCAGCAGCCGGAAATCCCTCGCGTGCCAGCCACCCCTGAACAGCCGGAACCCGCCCCGCAGGAGACGCCCCCGGCATCCGGCCCCGCCCGGCCCGGCCGCGGCGTGCGGCCGTACAGGGCGGTGGTGCTGCTGCTGATCCTGGGGCTGGCCGCGGCGGTGCTGGGCGGGGTCTGGCGGTATCAGACCAATCAGACGGTGATCGGCAACCGGTTCCGCCTGGCCGCGACCGATATGGCGGGCCGCATCGCCGACCGCATCCACACCTATGAATACGGGCTGCTGGGGGCCCGCGGCGCCCTGCTGGTGGGCGGCGACGGCGACATGACGCTGGCCGCCTTCAGAACCTATGCCGCCAGCCGCGACATCGCCCGGGAATTTCCGGGCGCGCTGGGCTTCGGGGTCATCACCCGGCTGCGCCCGGGCGAGGAAGAGGCCTTCATCGCGCGTGAGCGCGCCGACGGCCGGCCCGATTTCGCCATCCGCCGCCTGACCGCGCATGAGGGCGAGCGCTGGATCATCCGCTATATCGAGCCCACAGCCCCGAATGCCGGCGCGGCGGGGCTGGATATCGCCTCGGAAACCTCCCGCGCCGCCGCCGCGCGGGCGGCGATGACCAGCGGTCAGGCGACGCTCACCGCGCCGATCACCCTGGTCCAGGCGACGGGTGCGCGCGATCGCGGTTTCCTGCTGCTGCTGCCGGTCTATCGGCCGGGCATGCCGCTCGGCACCATCGCCGAACGGATGGCCGCCACCACCGGCTGGACCTATGCGCCGCTGGTGATCGACGATGTTCTGGCCGGGACCGGTCGCGACGACAGGCCGGTGGAGCTGTCGATCCGCGACGTCACTGAAGATCCCGAGGCCGAGGCCTTTCACCGCAGCGCCGGTTTCGCCACCAGCCAGTTGCTGACCGAAACCCTGCCGATCCGGATATTCGGCCGCGACTGGCTGGTGACCATCGGCGCGGGCGCGCCCTTCATCGCGTCGCTGAACCTGGCCGATCCGCTGTACACCACGCTGGTGCTGGGCGTCATCGCGCTGCTGCTTGCGGCGCTGCTGCAGATGCATCTGGCGCGGCTGGAGCGTCAGCGCCTGTCGGCGCAGGCATCGCGGCGCATGGCGGCCGATCTGGAGCGCCAGGTTGCGGCACGCACGGCCGAACTGGCCGAGCGCGAGATCCGCTTCAAGGCGCTGACCGAGCTGTCATCGGACTGGTACTGGGAAACCGATGCCGACGGGCGCTTCACCACCATGTCGCCGGGGGTGCTGAAGATCGGCCTGGATCCGGCGCAGATTCTGGGCCGTACCCGCCGCGAACTGGTGGCGGATACCGCGCAGCCGGGCTTCCGGGCCTATGCCGAGGCGCTGTCCGGGCGGCGGGCCTTTCGCAATCTCTGCTACGACGTCTATGACGGGGCGGGCCGGCTGCGCCATGTGGAGATGAACGGCGAGCCGATCCTGGACGATGCCGGCAACTTCCGCGGCTTCCGCGGATCGGGCCGCGACCTGACGGAGCAGATGCTGGCCAAGACCGCGCTTGCCGAGCGTGAGGCGCTGCTGGACGCGGTGTTCCAGGCCATCGACAACGGCATCGCCGCCTTTGGCCCCGATCTGCAGCTGCTGGCCTGGAATGCCCGGTTCGAGGATCTGCACGGCATCGCTCCGGGCCGGCTGGCGGTGGGCCAGGATCTGGGCGTGGTGGAAACCGCCTGCGCCCGGGGGGCGGCGGCCGATCTGGCCCGGCTGCGCGATCTGATCACCGCCGACGACGCCGTCCTGATCGAACCCTTCGAGACGACCCATGAAGACGGCCGGGTGATCGAAACCAGGCTCCGGCGCATGCAGCGCGGCGGGCTGGTGGCCAGCTGCGCCGACGTGACCGAAGAACGCGAACACGCGGCCGAAATCGTCCGCGGTCGCGACATGCTGGCGGGCGTGATGCATGCCTCGCTGAACGCGATCATGACCCTTGAACCCATCCGCGACGAGGCGGGGCAGATCGACGATTTCCGCATCGTGATGGCCAATGCCGCCTTCGTGCGCAAGACCGGCGTGCCGCTGGACCAGGCGATCGGGAACACGCTGAAAACCCTGCGCAGCCGCGAGGGGCCCGAGCTGGTGGCACGCTATGCCGCGGTGGTCGACAGCGGCGAGCCGGCCCTGTTCGACCATGCCGCACAGCGGGACAGCGGTGACCGCTGGTTCCGGGTGCAGGCGGTGAGACTGGGCGATGGCTGCGTGGTGACCTTCTCTGACGTCACCGAAATCCGGCGCAGCGAAGCCCAGCTGCGCGAGAGCGAGGCCCGGCTGCAGGCGCTGTTCGGCACGCTGGGCGTCGGCATCGTGGTGACCGACGCAGAGGGGCGCATGACGATGGTCAATGCGGCCACCGAGCGGCTGTTCGGCTGGCCGGCCGATCGGATGATCGGGCAGAACGTGGCCATGCTGATGGATCCCGCCATCGCCGCCGCGCATAACGGCTATCTTGCACGCCAGGATGCCGGCGCCACGCCGCGGGTTCTGGGGCTGAACCGCGAGCTTGAAGGCCGGCGGCAGGATGGCAGCAGCTTCCCGATCGACCTGTCGATCGGCGCCTTCACCACCGGGCAGGGCCGCATGTTCGTGGGCGCGATCACCGATCTGTCGGTGCGCAACCAGGCGATGGTGAAACTGCGCGAGGCCAATGTGCAGCTGGAACACCAGGCCAGCGAGCTGGCCTCGCTCGCCGCGGCGCTGGAACGGGCGAAGGTGATGGCCGAAAGCGCGAGCCAGGCCAAATCCGACTTCCTGGCCAATATGAGCCATGAAATCCGCACGCCGATGAACGGCGTGATGGGCATGACCCAGATCCTGCTCGGCACCCCGCTCGACGACGAGCAGCGCGGCTATGCCGAAACCGTGCGCGACAGCGCCGAGGCCCTGCTGGTGGTGATCGACGACATCCTCGACATCTCGAAGCTCGAGGCCGACAGGGTCGAGCTGGAACACCTGCCCTTCGATCTGACCGAGCTGCTCGACGGCGTCGCTGCGATCCTGGCGCCCAGGGCCCGCGACAAAGGCATCGAGATCGCCTGCATGGCCGAGCCCGGCACCGGCAGCTTCTGGCTGGGTGATCCGACGCGACTGAGGCAGATCCTGCTCAACCTGGCCGGCAATGCGGTGAAATTCACCGAGCGCGGCCATGTCGCCGTCACCGTGCGCGATCTGGGGCCGGTGGCTTGCGAAGATTGCGAAGATGTTGGCAACGGAAGTGGCGAAGATTGCGAAGGCCGATCCGGAGCGGCCGACCGGCCAGAAACCGACCGCCGGCGCCTGCTGTTCGAGGTGCGCGACACCGGTATCGGCATGAGCACCGGGCAGACCGCCCGGCTGTTCCACAAATTCGCCCAGGCCGACGCCTCGATCACCCGCCGCTTCGGCGGGTCGGGGCTGGGGCTCGCGATCTGCCTGAAACTGGTCGAGCTGATGAAGGGCACCATCTCGGTCGACAGCGAGCCCGGCCAGGGCTCTGTCTTCCGCTTCGAGGTGCCGCTGGACCGGGCGATGCCGACCGCAGGGCCGGCTGCGGGGGACAAGGCGGAAGGCCGGGGCACGGAGGCGCGGCTGGATGCCGGGCTGCGTGGCCGGCGGGCGCTGATCGTCGACGATCTGCCGCTCAACCGCCGCCTCCTGGCCCATCACCTGGGAGAGCTCGGCATGGAGCTGAGCGAGGCCGGCGATGTGAATGAAAGCCTGCGCCTGCTGGAAAAGGCCGCCCAGGCCGGCGCGCCGGTCGACCTGGTGGTCACCGATCTCAATCTGGGCGGCATGGACGGCGCGACGCTGGGCACCTGGCTCAGGCTGCATCCGCGGTTTCAGTCGGTGCGCATGATCCTGGCCGCCTCCTCCCCGCCCGCCGCCGAGGCGGCGCGGGTCTTCGATGCAGTGATCACCAAGCCGATCCGGCGGGCGGAGCTGATCGCGGCGCTTGCCCGCAGCTTCAACCTGCCGCCCCCGGCCGCCCCGGCCGAAACGCCGCCGGCCCTGCCGGTTTCGACCGGGGGCCGGGTGCTGCTGGTCGAAGACAACACCGTCAACCAGGTGGTGGCCTCGACCATTCTGGAAAAGCAGGGCTATCGGGTGGCGGTGGTCGAAAACGGCGCCGAGGCGATCGAGGCCTGCCGGGCCGATGATTTCGACCTGGTGTTCATGGATGTGCAGATGCCGGTGATGGACGGGATGGAGGCCACCCGCCGCATCCGCGCCGCCGAGGCGCGGAGCGGCCGGCCGCGCACGCCGATCGTCGCCATGACCGCCAATGCCATGGCCGGCATGCGCGAGGAATACATGGCCGCCGGCATGGACGATTTCGTGCCCAAGCCCTTCCGCGCCGAAAAACTGCTGGCCATGGCCGCCCGCTGGACGGTGCGGAAGGATCGGGCGGCGCCGGAGACGGGAACCAGAGAGGGGACGGGAACCAGAGAGGGGACGGGGACCAGAGAGGGGACGGGAACCAGAGAGGGGACGGGGCCCAGAGAGGAGACGGGGACCAGGGCGGAGGGCCCCCCCCGGGCGGAAGACGCCACGCCCCTTCTGGACGAGGCGCCCATGGCCACGCTCCGCGGCCTCACCTCGGCCGCGACACTGGCCTCGATGGTGGCGAGCTTCGAATCGACCGGCCGACAGCAGGTCCGCGAGGTGGCCGCAGCACTCTCGATCGGCGATCAGGACCAGCTGCGCCAGCTGGGCCACGACATGATCTCCATCGCCGGCAATTGCGGGCTGACGGCGCTGATGAAGGCGGGGCAGGCCCTGCAGGCGGCCGCCCGGGCCGGCGATCAGGCCGCCACCGAGGCGGCGGCCACCCGCATCGCCGCCATCGGCCAGCCTTCCTGGGACCTGTTCCACCGGCGCTTCGCCGCGCCCGAGGACGAGGTGACGCAGAGGGTCGATGGCGGTCATACTGGGGGATGACACGGCGCCGGATCATGAGCGCCGCCCCGCGAGGACCGCCCCCATGACCACCGCAACCACCACCGCAACCACCGCAGCCGAAACCCTGCTCACCCGCTTCGCCGCCGCCGTAGAGGCGAACGACGCGGCGGCGCTCGCCGCCTGTTTCACCCCCGACGGCATCTATGACGACTATTTCTTCGGCCCCGAACAGGGCCCCCAGGGCATCGCCCATATTCTGGCGGGCTTCTACAAAGGCGGCTGCGATTTCCGCTGGCAGTTCCACGACGTGCTGGCCGGCCCCGGCCGCGCCTATGCCCGCTATCGCTTCAGCTATCGATCCACCGCCCCGGAAGCCGCCGGCGCCCGCGTCTGCTTCGACGGCATCGCCTGCCTGGACCTGTCACCCGACGGCCTGATCCGCCGCTATTCGGAAGTCTTCGACCGCGGCATGGCGCTGGCCCAACAGAACTTCGCACCCGAGCGCATCGCCCGGATCGGCCGGCGCTATGCCGAGGCGCTGAAGGCGCGGGGGGATTGGGTGGGGCATCTGTGAGCGGCCCCGCCCGGCACGACCTGAACGGAGGGGGCTGCCCCAGCCGCACGCCCCGCCGCCTTGTCCCGCCGCGACTACCCGGATATATTACAGGGGAGCGCAGGGGAGACGCCGATGGGAAACTCGCAGAAGCGCGCCGTTCAGAACTACCGGTCCAGATTGAGCGAGAGAGGTCTGGCGCGCTTCGAAGTGCTCGGGCGCGATGCGGATCGCGATCTCATCCGTGCGCTGGCGCGCCGTCTGGCCGAGGACGGCGCCGATGCGTCCAGACTGCGCGCAATGGTCGGCCAGGCCGTCTCCGGTGACACGCCCGGGAAAGGCGGCATCCTGGCTGCTCTTCGCAGATCGCCCCTCGTCGGCGCCGATCTCGACCTTGCCCGCCCGCGCGAAGACGGGCGCAAGGTCAGGCTGTGACGCGCTATCTTCTCGATACCAACATCATCAGCAATGTCGTCAAGCCAGAGCCCTCGGAGCTGTTGCTCGCCTGGTGGGCGGAACAGCGGGACGACGATCTGTTCATCTCTTCGCTGACGATCGCCGAAATCCGCCGCGGCATTCTTGAAAAGCCACGCGGCCGGAAGCGTGACGCCCTCGACGCCTGGTTTGCCGGCCCCGAGGGACCGCAGTCGCTGTTCGCCGGTCGCGTCCTGCCCTTCGACGACAAGGCCGGGCTCATCTGGGCCCACCTGATGGCCGAGGGCAAGGCCGCCGGCAGGCCAAGAAGCGGTCTCGACATGATCATCGCCGCCACCGCCCGCGCCAACGACTGCCTGGTGGTGACGGACAACGAGAAGGACTTCGCCGGCATTCCGTTCGTAAACCCCATGCGCGGGGCGGACTGATGCGGCGGCTGATGACGAATGGGCCGGATCACCGGCGAGGCGGACAACGCCCAGCGCTTGTGGCCGCTATCGCTTCAGCTATCGATCCACCGCCCCGGAAGCCGCCGGTGCCCGTGTCTGCTTCGACGGCATCGCCTGCCTGGACCTGTCACCCGACGGCCTGATCCGCCGCTATTCGGAAGTCTTCGACCGCGGCATGGCGCTGGCCCAGCAGAACTTCGCACCCGAGCGCCTCGCCCGAATCGAACGGCGCCATGCCGAGGCGCTGAACGCGCGGGGGATTGGGTGGGGCATCTGTGAACGGCAGACGCCATCAATCTTTCGTCCCAACAGGCTCGCGATCCAGTGCGGATGGGTTGCAAATGGGTTCTTGGAAGGAAGAAGTGACTCAGGGTAGATTAAGGGGAGCATGTGTCGACATACACCCTCACGATCAGAGCCGATGCGGCACGCCGCCCGTCCATCAGTATGATTCCGCCGAGGCTGCCCATGAGAAAATTCACTCTGACAAGCACCGTGATCTACGATGCCGATCGTGATTCATATCCCTTCATTGCGCGCTTTGACACCATAATCGAGCTTCTTGTGTCTCATGTCGGCCTGGCAGATACAACGACACAGAAAATCCTGACAGATTCTGAAATATACCTGACGCCTCTATATTATACGGAAACCAGCCCTCCACAACCATATGTCCAGATGGATTTGTGTGTTGATCGCGAATACTATATAAAAATATGTGGCGACAAGAGCCGACATGCAGACCTGATCAAGGAAAGCATCAGGGCGGTTATGCCTGCACGACCTTCGAACAAGGTTGATGTTAACATACTGACACATGATCTCTCACCACCTGTCGACGACGATCCGTGGCGGACGATCCCTCAATACCAGTTCGGCAGGGACATCGAGACTCTCGCTCCGGACGTCGTCAAGGGCCTGTGGGGAGATCCGGAGATCCTGCATGTTTTCATCAGCCACAAATCCGACCAAAGTCGTCGCGCCCGTAACCTCAAACATCAGCTGTTGGATTACGGCATATCGTCATTTGTGGCCCATGAAAACATAGCACCCAACACGGAATGGGAGATGTCGGTCCAACGGACCATTTTCTCGTGTGACGCTCTTGTTGCACTCGTATGCGACAATTTTTCGCCCAGCGCGTGGACGGATCAGGAAGTCGGCATCGCCCTCGGCCGGCAGATTCCGGTCCATTGCGTCAGGCTCAGCACGACGGCGAAACCGGCCGGATTCCTTGAAAAAGTGCAGGCCTTCCCGCATCAGGGCAACATCGTCGAGCATCTTCTGCCTCATTTCATCACGGATCCAAGAACGGTGCGGCCAGCCATTTCCAGCCTGCTGAGCATTCTGCCCTATAGGGCGGACGGACGGCCCGTCGACGAGGTGGCCCTGCTTCTGCTGAAAGCGCCGGCGACTGCCTGGCAGACAACCCAGAAAGACCGTTTTTCCAGGCTTTACCACCGCAGGCCCGTCATCCGGAAATCGCCCCAGGCCCAGCTGCTCCTCGACAAGCTGGGCAGAGAACCGGCTGAGGCATAACCGGTTCGTCGTGCCGCTGATCCTGACGCAACGGATCGGCAACATGCTTCAAAACACGTTCGACCATCTGCTCGACGATGATCTCCTGGCCGTCGATGCGGCAGCTGCCAGGCTGGAGACCGCCGCACTGCCCGGCATTGCCCGCAGTCTTGTTCAGGCGTTGAGCGGATCACCCGGAGGCGGGGCCGCTCTTCATCCAGATTGACCCCCCGCCCCTCCCCTCCCCATCATCCCCGGATCCCTCCCCTCCCAAAAAAGGCCCCAGGATGGAGACCGTCGCCGCGGCCGGGATGGAGATTTATCTCTATCGCAGCCGGATCCGGCAGGGCGAGTGCTGGTCGTCGGTCGTGGCGCCGGGCTTGTGGCTGGGGGCGCTGGCGGCCGGGCGGGTGGTGGTCGGTGGGGACGAGGATGATGCGCCCGAAGGCGGAGCGGCGCCCGCCGATTGGGCGCCCGGGTCGGCGGCGCGGTTCTGGGCGGCGGACGGGTTCGAGAGCCGGCATACCGCCCTGGCCGACGGCGCCATTGCCGGCGTGTTCCTGCGCGTGCTGCCGGATGCGGTGGAGGACCTGCTGGGGCCGGACGGGGCGCGGCTGACCGGGGGGTCTGGCCGGGCGGCGGCGCATGTGCCGGTATCGATGGGGCTGGTCTGGCGGATGCTCGGCATCACCGGCCCGGCCGCGGCGCGGCGGCTGCATCTGACCGCGGCTGCCCTGCATCTGCTGGGCCATGTGGTCGAGGCGGGCGAGACCGACGGCCCCCGAACGGAGCCCGCGACCCCGGCGCTTTCCCCCGCCGATATCGAGCGGCTGCATGCCGCGCGGGAGCTGCTGCTGCGCGATCTGGCCGCCCCGCCCTCGGTGCCCGATCTGGCCCGCGCCGTGGGCCTCAACGCCCGCAAGCTGGGCCGCGGCTTCCAGGCGCTGTTCGGCAGCCCGGTCTATGCCTTCGTCAAGGCCCGCCGCCTGGACGAAGCCCGCCGGCTGATCGAGGAAGAGGGGCTCGGCATCGCCGAAGCCGCCTGGCGGGTGGGCTACAGCCCCGCCCATTTCTCCACCGCCTTCCGCAAGCGCCACGGCCTGGCCCCGGGCGCCGCCTGCGGCCGGCGCTGACCGGCATCGGCGCTGGCGCACCTCAGCGCAAACACGCAAGACTGAGTCCGGATCGCGAAAGCCGCTCCGGTAGACGATGGCAGGCTTATGGTCGTTAATGCGTCTCATTCGCATATGACCTGCGGGATGCCAGAGATGACCACGCCGATGCCGCCTGCCCCAAGACGCCCGATCCTGGCCCGCGGTCTGCTGACCGGCGCCGCCCTTGCCGTCGTCCTGCCGCTGATGCCGGCCCCCGCGCTCGCCGAAGAGGCGGCAGGCGAGGCCGCCGCCGGCAGCGCGGTCGCTCTGGAACCGCTGACCGTCACCGCCCGCCGCCGGGCGGAGCGGGCAAGCGAGGCGCCGGTTTCGGTGACGGTGATCGGCGCGGACCGGCTGGGCGAGGCGGGGGTACGCGATCTCGACGACGCGGCGCGGGCCGTGCCGAATGCGACCTTCAGCCCCCAGGGCGGGCCGCTGACCATCCGCGGCATCGGATCTCTGGGCATGAGCGGCGGCGTCGACCGCCAGCCCGGCGTCGGGCTGTTCGTCGACGATGTCTATATCGCCCGGCCCAACGGCTACCCGA
The DNA here is from genome assembly GCF_002684955.1 of Tistrella sp. Taxonomy (NCBI): domain Bacteria; kingdom Pseudomonadati; phylum Pseudomonadota; class Alphaproteobacteria; order Geminicoccales; family Geminicoccaceae; genus Tistrella; species Tistrella sp. The sequence goes on from NZ_NYWI01000066.1 coordinate 11,483, forward strand.
CCGCGTTTCAGGATCTGGACCGGGTGGAGGTGGTGCGCGGCGCGCAGTCGACGCTCTACGGCAAGAACACCATCGGCGGCGCGGTCAACCTGGTTTCGCCGGTGCCGGGCGCTGATCCGGGGATCACCGCGACGGCGGGGCTCGGCACCGACCGGCGGCTGGAGATGCAGGGCGTGCTCGACACCCCGCTCGGTGATGCCGGTGCAGCGGCCGATCTGGCGGTGCGCGCCATGGTGGGCCTCACCCGCGACGACGGCTTCATCCGCGACGATGCGTCGGGAAACCGCCTGGGCCGCACCGACCGCAAGGCGGCGAAGCTTGCGATCGGCGGCATGCTGAGTGATGCGACCGAGGTGATGATCCGGGCGGATCTGTCGCGCGATCGCGATGATGGCGGCCTCGCCTATGCGCCGCTGCCGCTCGCCTTCGACCACCGCTCCACCCATGATATCGAAGGCGAGCGCAGCCTGGATACCGCCGGTCTCTCGGCGAAGCTGACCCATGATTTCGGCGCGCTGGTGCTGAGTTCGGTGACCGCGATCCGCGGCCACGACATGGACCATGTGCTCGATGGCGACTTCATGGCCCTGCCCTATTACGTCCAGGCCCAGACCGAGGAACAGCGCCAGATCTCGCAGGAACTTCGCCTGTCCAGCCCCGAGGACGGTCGCCGCTTCGGCTGGAGCACGGGGCTGTTCTACATGCGCGAGGATTTCAAGGCGGCGCAGTTCTACGATTTTACCACCGTGCCCCGCGCCGACTGGAGCCGCAGCGGCTTCGACCAGACCACCGACACGGCGTCGGCCTTCGGCGAGGCGCGGCTGCGGCTGCTGCCCTCGGTCGATGTCACCGCCGGGCTGCGCTATACCCGCGAGTGGAAAGAGACCACCTCCGAGATCACCAGCCCCTCGGGCAATATGATGATGGGCGCGCCGATGCGGGTGTCGGGCGATGCCGATTTCGACGATGTCTCGCCCGAGATGACCATCAGCTGGCGGCCGGTGGCACATGGCGTCACCACCTTCGCCCGCGTGGCCCGCGGCTTCAAATCCGGCGGCATCAGCCCCTATCCGGAGCTGGACGGCAGCATCAACCGCTACGACCCGGAAACCGTCACTACCTTCGAGATCGGCGCCAAGACCCTGTGGCTGGACGACCGGCTGGCGATCGACCTCACCCTGTTCCGCAATGACTGGAAGGATCAGCAGGTGGTGATCTACACCAGCCCGCTGACCCGGGTGCTGCGCAATGCCGCCCGCTCCACCTCGGAAGGCGCCGAGGTCGAGGCCCGGGCGCAGATCGCCGACGGGCTGGGGCTGCGCCTGGCCTATGGCTATCTGAACGCCCGTTTCGACGATTTCGTCGACAGCATCCAGGGGGCGGACTATTCCGGACAGGACCTGCCCTATGCCCCCGAACACACCCTGGCGCTGGGGCTGGACCTTGTCCGGCCGGTGGCGGCGGGGGTGGATCTGGTGGCCGGGGTCGACTATTCCTGGCGCTCGTCGATGAGCTTCACCCCCGCCTCGGACTATCGCCAGGGCGAGACCCATCTGGTCGACGGCCGGATCGGCTTCGATACCGGCGCCTGGGCGGCGACGCTCTGGGCCCGCAACCTCTTCGATGAAGAGTATCTGACCTATTATTACGATATGGGCGGCGATGTCGGCGTCGCCGGGCGCGGCCGCAGCCTGGGCCTGACCCTGACCGGGCGGTGGTGAGCGCCATGACCCGTCCTGCCACCTCTCCCGCCCCCGGCCTGCTGCTGATCGGCGCGCTCTATCTGGCCCAGGGTCTGCCGATCGGCTTCGCCTTCGAAGCCCTGCCGGTGCTGCTGCGCCGGGCCGGCGTGCCGCTGGAGGTGATCGCCTGGGTACCGCTTGCCGGGCTGCCCTGGGTGCTGAAACCGCTCTGGGCGCCGCTGGTCGACAATCTGGGCCGCGGCGCACGCCTTGGCCGCCGCCGCGCCTGGATCATCCCCATGCAACTGATCCTGGCCGCGGCCATGGCCGGCCTTGCCATGATCACCGACTGGCAGGCGGCCGCCCTGCCGGTGGTGGTGCTGACGCTGATCGCCTCGATCGCCTCGGCCACCCAGGACACCGCCACCGACGGGCTCGCCGCCGAACGGCTGCATGGCGGCGCGCTCACCCGCGCCAATGCACTGCAAAGCGGCGGCATGATGGCGGGCTTCATGCTCGGCGGATCGGGCCTGCTCTGGGCCGCGGGCCATATCGGCGTACAGACCGCACTCGTCATCCTGGCCGGGCTGCTGATCGCCGCCCTGCTGCCGGTGCTGGCCTGGCCGGACCCCCGGGCCACGATGACGGCCGGCGACCGCCGCCCGGCGCGGCTGCGCAGCTATTTCCGCCGGCCGGGGGCCTGGCCGGTTTTGATCGCCGGCATCGGTTTCGCCCTGCCCTATTCCGGCGGCCTTGCCCTGTCGAAACTCTATCTCACCGATGCCGGCATGGCGCTGGACCGGATCGGGCTGATCGGCATCGCCGGCAGCCTGGCGATGATCCTGATCGGCTGCCCGTTGGCAGTCCGGATGATCGGTCGCCGCGGCATCGGCCCGACTCTCGTCTCGGCGCTGATCCTGACGCTGCTTGCACTCGGTCTCTGGCTGCTGCCGGTGGCGGGGCTGGTGGCCCCCGATCCGGCGATCGTGCTGCCGGCCTCCATCCTGCTCGGCACCGCAGGCGGAGCCGCCACCACGGCAGCGGCCACGCTGATGATGCGCTTCGCGGCCCGGGGCAACCAGGCCGGAACCGATGTCACCATCCCCCAGGCGGCGCAGGTGGCGGGCGAGACCCTGAGCGGCGGTGTCGCCACCGGCATCGCCGCCGGCGCCGGCTATGCGGGTGCGCTGGTGTCCGTGCTCGCAGCCGGGGCCATCGGCTTCGCCATCACCCGTGCCATGCTCGTCCGCCCGGCAGTACGGCAGCTCGACGACCACCCCGCCCCCTGATCCTCAACAAGGCCATATCCCCATGAGCGCGACCTTCATGGACCGTCTGACCGATCGCATCGCCCGCCGCCCCGGCGGGCTGATCGGCCGGTTGATCTACCGCCACCCCGCCGGTCACGAGGCCAGTTTCGCGATGATGCTGGATGCCCTGCATCCGGGGCCGGAAGACCGGCTGCTCGATCTCGGCTGCGGCGGCGGCGTCTTCCTTGAGCGGGTGCTGGCCCGGGGGGCCTCTGCGGCAGGGCTCGACCACAGCCCCGACATGGTGGCAGAAACCCGGCGGCGCAATGCCGCAGCCCTCGCCGCCGGCCGGCTGGCGCTGCATCAGGGCGATGTGGCCCGCCTGCCCTTCGGGGATGCGGCCTTCACCCTGGTCACCTCGCTCAATGCCTTCTTCTTTTTTCCGGAACCGCAGGTGGCCATCGCCGAGATGGCCCGGGTGCTGGCCCCCGGCGGACGGCTCGGCATCGTCACCACCCCGCCCGAACAGGCGGCGATGCTGAAGCGCTGGTTCGGCCCGGTGGCCGCGCGCATGCGTCTGGATGCGCCGGACAGCCTGGCCGGCTGGATGGCCGATGCCGGGCTGATCCCGGGCGAGGTGAAGCCCGTCCGCCAGGTCGGCTATCTGATCACCGCCCGCAAGCCGGCGATGCCGGCGTCGATCGGTGCCGAGATCACCATGCCCGGCTTCCACGGCCGGATCACCGGCCGCCTGGGCCCGGCCACCGCGCCGCTGCTGGTGGTCGATGCCCTGGTCGACGGCGCCATCCCGCCACATGCCGCCATGGCCGACGAACTGGTCGTGGTGCTGGACGGCCGCCTCCGTGCCCGGGCGGGCGGGGCCGAACATCTGCTCGGCCCCGGCGACCATCTGATCGTGCCGGCGGGCACCATTCACGAGGCGGTGGCCGAAACGCCGGCCCGGCTGCTGCTGGTGGGACCGCCGGAATAAGCGGTCCCACCCGATCACGCCCCCGACATCACGCCCGCCGCACCCCCTCGATAAACGCCCCCACCTCGCGGCGGAGCGCGTCGGACTGGGTGGAGAGGTCGGACGAGGCCGCCAGCACGCGGCCGGCCGTGGTGCCGACATCCGAGGCCACCCGGCTGACGCCGGTCACGCTGCGCGAGACCTCGTCGACGCCGCGGGCCGCCTGCTGGGCGTTGGTGGAGATGTCGCTGGTGGCGGCCGACTGTTCCTCCACCGCAGCCGCGATGGCGGTGGAGATTTCGTCGATGCGGCCGATGGTGGCGCGGATCTGGGTCATCGCCTCGGTCGCCCCCTTCGTCACCTGCTGCATGCCGGCGATCTGGGCCGAGATGTCCTGGGTGGCGCGGGCGGTCTGGTCGGCCAGGCTCTTCACCTCGCTCGCCACCACCGCGAAACCCTTGCCGGCATCGCCGGCGCGTGCCGCTTCGATCGTGGCGTTCAGCGCCAGAAGATTGGTCTGGGCGGCGATGTCGCTGATCAGCTGAACGATGCCGCCGATGCGCTGGGCGGCCTCGGCCAGGCCTTCGACCGTGCGGCCGGTGGCCTCGGCATCCTCTACCGCAGACCGGGTGACGGAGGAGCTTTCCGCCACCTGGCGGCTGATCTCGGCGATCGAGGCCGAAAGCTCCTCGCCGGCACCTGCGACCATGGCCACGTTCGACGAGGCCTGGCCGGTCGCCGCCGCCACCGCCGCCGACTGGCGGCTGGCATCGTCGGCGGTATCCGACAGCTCGGTCGCATTGGCCTGAAGATCGCCGGCGGCGCGCGCCACACCGTCGACCACCCCGGCGATCGCCGCTTCGAACGTGCCGGCAAGCCGCATCATCTCGGCCCGGCGCTCGGCCGCGGCGCGTTCCTTGGCCGCCTCCTGCTCTTCGCGCAGATGCTTCACCTCGACCAGCCGGTCCTTGAAATAGTCGATCGAGCCTGCCATCACGCCCAACTCGTCGGCACGCCCGGTCAGCGGCACCACCACATCGGTCTCGTCGGCGGCAAGCCGGCGCACCGCCCCGGTCAGCCGGCCGACCGGGGCCGCGGCCAGGCGCTGGATCAGCAGGGCCACGACCACGCCCATGGCGATGATCACCACCACACCGGTGGTGACCAGGCCGTTGGTCAGCTCCACCACCGGCGCGCTGATTTCGGCCTCGGGCACGTCGACGGTCACGAACCAGGGGGCTTCCACCTTGCCGAAACGGGCCGGCAGCACGATCCGGTGCACGGGCGTGCCGGTCCCCGGCTGGGGCTTGTCTTCGAAGATCATCATGCTGCCATCGGCGCGACGGATCGCGTCGGCAAGCTCGGGCTCGACATTCGCGACCGGCTTGCCCAGCTCGGCCGGGGTCTGATAGGCGACCCACAGCCCGCCGGTCGAGATCAGCGACACGGTGCCGGTGCCGAAGGGCTTCATTTCGCCCAGGATCTGGTTCAGCACCGGCAGCTTCAGGTCGACGCCGGCCACGCCGATCACCCGGCCATCCCGCACCACCGGCACCGCCAGGCTGGTGATCAGCTCCTGCTTGCCGGCGATCTCGTAGAAATAGGGCTCGATGATCTGCTCGCGACGGGTTTTGCGCGCCAGCAGATAATAGTCGCCCGCCCCCGGCGTCTCGTAATCCAGCAGCGGGTCGAGATTGACGGTGCTGCCGCTGCGCGACACATAGGGAATGAAGCGGCCGGTCGCGTCGTGGCCGGGCTGGCCCTTATGGGCGGCATCGGCGCCGTCGAAGGCGTCGGGTTCGAACGCGATCCAGGTGCCGACCAGGTTGGGGTTGTCCTGCAGCAGCAGCTTCAGCATGGCCACAAAGGCCTCGCGATCGGCCTTGCCGGCATCGATCGCGCCCGCCGCCGTCGCACCGATGCCCCGGGCCACGCCGAAAGCGCCGTCGATGATGCCGGCCACCTGCTCCTTGGCCTCGCCGGCCACGCCTTCGACCACCGTTTCGCTCAAGTGCTCGATGGTCTCGCCGCTGCGCGACACGCCGAACCAGGTCGACAGGCCCAGCCCCAGGGTCAGGACCAGCAGCACCGGCACGACGATCTTTACGGCCAGACGGCGCCGCATCCAGTTGCGAAGGAACATGTCGCCTCCCGATATCCTCACGCGTTTATCATATTTGCCGCAATTCGCCTGAGTGAACAAACATCGTTCGATGCTGCGGCTTAGCCATTTGACCTCGATTATCATCAATTTGATGAAGATTGGATTAACCTGCGGGCGGGGGCACGGATGCTTTGGCGGCCAAGTCATTCCGCAAGGGTGGAGAATATTCACAGCAGGTTGCACTGAGGCGGGCGGGGGATCTGCGCGATCCCGAAAGCCCCCCGAGCAACAATGGGTTGGGTTCCGCTTTCCGGAAAAACTGCCGGCCGGTGTCGCGTCATATGCACCACCGCACAAAAAACAGGCCACAGCAGATCAATGAATATCGACTCACTGCCTTCCATGACTTGCAGGTGACACAACCTGCACTCTACTCTGCTGACAAAATTCAGGTCTTGCCGGCGGTCGAACCGGGCAGGCCGCGGGCTATCGGGCAGCGGGAGGCTATCGTGAGCGTGATCGGTCGGGCAGGTCCGGGCGGGCGGCAGGATGCGGCGGCAGAGACCATCGCAGAGGCCGCAGCTGTATCACCGCTGCCGCTGTCGGGTGCGCAGGCGGGGATCTGGGCCGATCTGACCTCGGGCGGGGTGGGCCCTGCCGGCTATAACATCGCCGACCGGATCGATCTGGACGGGCCGCTCGACCCCGCGGCACTCTGCACCGCCATCCGGCTGACCGATCAGGCGACGGAGGCGGTGCGGCTGCGCTTCATGGTCGACGAGACCGGCACCCCCTGGCAGTGGCTCGCCGATGCGCCGGGCCGGTTCGATTTTGCCCGCATCGACCTCTCGGACGCCGACGACGCCGAACTGCTCGCCCAAGAGGCCTTCGAAGCGCTGCAGGCCCGCCCCTTCGACACCGCCCACGGGCCGCTCTGCCGCCATCAGCTGCTGCGGCTGGCGCCCGACCGCCATCGCTGGATCCGCTGCTATCATCACCTGATCGTGGACGGTCAGGCGGGCATCATTCTGGCCGGCACCGTGGGGCGGATCTATACCGCCCTCGTCCGCGGCGACGCCCTGCCCGACCGGGATCTGCCGGCCTTCACCGATCATCTCGCGCGCGAAGCCGCCCATGTCGCCGGCCCGGGCGCCAGGGCCGATGCCGCCTGGTGGCGCAGCCGTCTGGACGGGCTGCCGGCCGCGGCCGGCTTCCGGCCGGCCTCCACCGCCTCCGCCCGCTTCGACGGGCGGATCGGATCGGTGATCCGCCCGCTCGGCGCGGCACGGCTGGCGGCAATGGACCAGGTGGCGCACGCGCATGGCCTCGCCTCGCGCAGCAGCCTGGCGCTGGCGCTGTTTCTGGTGCTGCTGGGCCGGGTGGCCGGCACCGACACGCCCGTCTGCAACGTGCCGCTCGGCAATCGCATGGGGCGCGCGGAGCGGCGCACCCCGGGCGAATTCGCCTATACCGTCCCGACCGGCACCCGGATCGACGGCACCGAAAGCCTGGCCGGGCTTGCCCGGCGGATCGGTGCCATGACCCGCCGCGACCTCCGGCACATGCGCCTCGCACCCATGCGCTGGCCCGAGGCCGGCTTCTTCCCCGACAGGCCGGCCAGCCGCGGCGCGATGTTCAATGCCATGGACCTGCCCGCGACCTATGGCTTCGACGGGTTGCAGGTGCGGGTGGCGGACTCGATCTTCGGCGAGTTGCACGACGTGATGGCCTGTCTGCGGACCTATGGCGCCGCCGATGCCTCGGACATGCAGTGGAGCTTCCCGCCCGCCCGCATCGACCGGGCCCGGGTGGAAAGGCTGGCCGCCGCCTTCGAAACCATGCTCGATGCCGCCCTCGCCGATCCGATGCAGCCGGTGGCGCACCTGCCGGCGGGCGATCTGCCGTCACCCGTCGACACCGCCGGGCCGGTCCCGCCGCAGCCGGAGACGGCGCTGATCGACACCGCCACGCGCACGGCGCTTGAAGCCGAAGTCACCCGGCTGTTCGCCGACCTGCTGGATGCCCCGGGGCTTGGCGCCGATGACGATCTCACCGCCCACGGCCTGCACTCCCTGCGCGCGATCCGCGCGGTGGCGCCGATCAGCCGGCTGATCGGACGCGAGGTGACGGTGGCCGACATCCTGGATCATCCCTCGGCCGCCGCCCTGGTCGGCCATCTGTTCGGCCATCTCTCGGGGCCGCTTGAGACGGCGGCCGCGGCGGAAGAAATCCGACATACAAAGGTTGCCACATCTACAGAAACAACCTCTTTCCGGTTGCCGGCCCGGCTGGAGGGGCAATGGCTTGCCCGACGCGACGCCGGGCCCGGCACCAGCTATTCCATCGGGGTGATCTGCGACCTGCCGGCCGGGACCACGGCAGCGGCCCTTGAACAGGCCTTGCACCGGCTGCTCGACCGGCATCCGGCCCTGCGCTCGACCTTCGCCGAGGATGCCGGCGGCCAGGTCGTGCAGCGGGTCGGGCCGGTGCCGCCGATCCGGCTGGCCGGCTATGACGATGCGGCGGAAATGCTGGCGCCCTTCGACCCGGCGACCGGGCCGCTGATCCGCTTCGGCTGGGAGGCGGACCAGCCCGAGCGGTTGCGGGTGGTGGCCGATCATCTGGTCTTCGACGGCGAAAGCCGGGCGGTGTTCCAGCGGCAGTTGACCGCCCTGCTGACCGGGCAGCCCCTGCCGCCGCCGGCACCGGCCGATCCCGGTGCGCTCGACGCCGCGACAGAGGCGGCGGCGCGCGCCTTCTGGGCCCCGCGCCTTGCCCGGCTGCCCGAACGGGCCCTTGCCGCCGAACCCGATCCGGTCCCGCCGGGGGATGGCCGCCGGGCGATGATCCGGCTGGCCCCGGAAACCGCCCGGGCGCTGCACGGCCTGACCGGCCGGGGCGCCACGCCGACGGCGGTCTGGATCGCTATTGCAACCACAGCCCTGTGGCGAATTCTTGAAGACACGGAAAGGTTGTCGGTCGGCGTCACCTTTGCCGGGCGCGGTCGCCGCGACACCACCGATGCCATCGGGTGTTTTGTGAATTTGCTTCCTGTGGTTGTTGAACCGACCGCAGACGAGGCCCTGCCCCAGCTGGCCCGGCGGATCGGCCGCGACATCTCTCAGGTGCTGACCGTCCAGGATTATCCGCTCTCCCGGCTGTCGGCAGACTGGGCGCGCGCGGTGCCCGGCCGCGGGCCCGAACCGATCGATGTGGTCTGCACGCTGGAAAACGACCTCTCGGCGCTGGAAGCCGCCGACATCTCTTTCGCCACCGGCAAATTCCCGCTGCTGATCGGGCTGATGTGGCAGGGCGATGCCGCCGCACTCAACATCGAATACGACCCGGCCCGCTTCGGCGGCGCCTGGATCGGCCGGCTGCAGACGATGATCACCCGGCTGATTGCCGCCGCCGCCGCCGATCCGTCGACCCCGGTGGACCGGCTGGACCTGCTGGGTGCCGAGGATCGCGCGGTCATCGCCTCAGCGAACGCCACCGACTTCGCCTGGCCGCGCGAGACCGGCCTTGGGCAGCAGCTGGACCAGGTGCTGCGGGCCGATCCGGACCGCGTCGTCCTCGCCGAGGATACCGGTACCCTGGCCGCCGGGGATCTGCGCGCCCGGCTGGGCGGGGTTGCGGCAGCCCTCGCCGCCGCAGGTGTGCGGCCCGGCGCACCGGTGGCGCTGGCCGCGGAACGCGATGCCGACGGTCTCATCGCGCTGATGGGCATCATCTGGGCCGGCAACGCCTTCCTGCCGCTCGCCGCCACCTTCCCGGTGGCAACCGCGCGGGAGCTGCTGGCCGCCGCCGGCTGCACGGTGCTGGTGGCGGATGGTCCGGGCCTGGCCCGCTGGGCCGCACTCGCCCCCGACATCACGCTGATCCCGCTGCCGACCGGCCGGGCCGACCTCGCCCCCGCGCCACGCGGCCCCGAAGATCCCGCCTGCCTGCTCTATACCTCGGGCTCGACCGGCCTGCCCAAGGGCGTGGTGGTGCCGCATCGCGCGATCCTGCGCCTGGCCTATGGCGGCTTCTGCCCGCCCGGGGGCTGCATGGCCCAGGCGGCACCCATGGCCTTCGATGCGATCAGCCTGGAACTCTGGGCGCCGCTGCTCAATCACGGCCGGGTGCGGGTGCTGCCGGCGACCACCATGTTCGATCCGCCGCTGCTGGAACGCACGATCCGCGAGGACGGCATCGATACGATGTGGATCACCGCCAGCCTGTTCAATCAGATCGTCGACGAACGGCCCGGCACCTTCGCCGGCCTTCAAAGGCTGATGACCGGCGGCGAGGTGATCAGCCCCGATCATGTCCGCCGGGTGATGGCCGCCTGCCCGGGGCTTGCGCTCTACAACGGCTATGGCCCCACCGAGAACGGCACCTTCACCACCATCCACCGGATCACCGCCGCCGATCTGGAAGGCGGCCCGGTGCCCATCGGCCGGCCGGTTCCCGGCACGCGGGTGCATATCGTCGACGGTCGCGGCCAGCCGCTTGCGATCGGCATCTGGGGCGAGCTGGTTACAGCCGGTGACGGGCTGGCCACCGGCTATGCCGGCCGGCCGGATCTGACGGCAAAATCCTTCGTCACCCTGAGCGGCGTGGACGAGCCGCTCGTCTATCGCACCGGCGACCGGGCGCGCTGGCGGGCGGACGGCACGATCGATTTCGGCGGCCGGCGCGACGGTCAGCTGAAGATCCGCGGCCAGCGGATCGAAACCGCGGCGGTGGAGGCGATCCTGACCGCACAGCCGGGCGTGCGGGATGCGGTGGTGGTGGGCGTGGGCCAGGGTGCCGATCAGATCCTGGCGGCGCTGATCGCGGCAGATACGGCCGACGAGGCCGGCTGGCGCGCGGCCATCGCTGCACGGCTGCCGGCCTATATGGTTCCCGAACGCTTCCGGCTGGTCGACCGGCTGCCGGTCAATGCCAACGGCAAGGCCGATCGCCGGCAGGCGGCCGGGATGCTGTCCGAAGCCAGCCCCCTCACCAGCGCGCCCGCCGCCACGACGACCGGCTTCACGGGGGCGGTGACCGGCGCCTTCGAAAACCTGTTCCCCGGGGCCCGGATCGATAGCGATACCGATTTCTTCGATCTGGGCGGTCACAGCCTGGCCGCCATGCGGCTGTCCGCCCTGCTTCAGGCATCGACCGGCCGGCGCCCCGGGCTGGCGCAGATCATGGCGGCGCGCAGCGTGCGCGCGATCGCGGCCCTGCTCGACCGCCTGCCCGCCGAGGTGGTGGAACCGGCCATCCCCCGCGCCACCGGCCAAGAACACCCGCTCTCCCCCGGGCAGCTGCGGCTCTGGGTGCTGCACCGGCTGTATCCCCGGCTTGCGACCTATTCGGTGCCGATGCTGCTGGCGCTGGACGGCCCTCTCGACCCCGATGCGCTGGATCGGGCGCTGGTCGGGCTGGAAACCCGCCATCACGCCCTGCGCACCCGCTTCGTCGCCCGCCCCAATGATGGCGATGGCGTGCGACAGATCGTGGCGACGCCGGGTGCCCTGACCGCCCGCCGGCTCCACCTGGATGCGGCCGCGGCCGATCAGGCGATCGCCCGCGAAATTGCGCGGCCCTTCGATCTGGCCACCGACCCGCTGGCCCGGGCGGTGCTGATCCGCATCGACGCGCACCACCACCGCCTGCTGCTGGTCCTGCACCATGCCATCGCCGACGGCTGGTCGCTGCCGGTGCTGCTGCGCGATCTGGGCCGGCTTTATGCCGGCGCGGTGGACGGCCGGCCGGACGATCTGCCGCCGCCCGCCCGCCAGTTCGCCGATATCGCCGTCTGGCAGCGGGCGCGCGCCGCCGGCGCCCGGGGCCGCGCCCTGATCGACCGCTGGCGCAGCCGGCTGACGCCACCGCCCCAGCCGCTCCGCCTGCCGGCCGACCATCCCCGCCCGGCGGTACGCAATTTCGCCGGCGAGATTCTGAGCCTGACCCTGCCCATGGCCGCCACCGCCGCGGTCGACCGCATGGCCGCGGCCGCCGGGGTGACGCCGTTCACCGTGCTGACCGCCCTGTTGCAGGCCCTGCTGCACCGGCTGACCGGCGCCCGCGACATCGCCCTCGGCCTGCTGGTCGCCGGCCGCGGCGCGCCGGTGCCGGACGATCTGGTCGGCTTTCTGGTCAACACCGTCGTGCTGCGCCAGTCGGTCGATCCGGCCGCCCGCTTCGCCGATCATCTGGCGATCACCACCGACCGGCTGGCCGAAGCGGTGGCCGATCAGGATGCCCCCTTCGAAGCGGTGCTGCAGGCGCTGGGCACCGATCGCGACCCGGCGCGCAACCCGCTCTTCGACGTGCTGGTCACCTGGCAGGACGACATGCCGGCCATGCCGGCAATGGCCGGGCTGACGGTCAGGCCGCTGGACTGCGTGCTGCCCTTCGCCAAATTCGACCTCTCCTTCCATTTCCAGCGCGATGGCGGCCGGATCCGCCTGCATCTGGAATATGCGACCGAGCTGTTCGAAGCGGCGACCGCCCGCCGGCTGGCCGACCGGCTGGCGGTGCTGGCCACCGCACCCGGCCTGGAGGGCGGCCCGCTCGGCGCATTGCCGCTGATGACCGATGCCGACCGGGCGGCGCTGGCCCGCTGGAACGACACGGCATGCGCCTTCGATATCGCCCGGCCCCTGCCGCAGCGGCGCCATGCCGGCGACCCCGCCGCCCCGGCCCTGATGGCGCCCGGCCTCACCCTCGACAATCAGAGCCTCGACCGCCGCGTCGGCGGGCTGGCCCGCCGGCTGCTGGCGGCGGGCGTGCAGCCGGGCGATGTGGTGGCCCTGGCCCTGCCGCGCAGCCCCGATCTGCTGATCGCGGTGCATGCCGTGCTCGCCGCCGGTGCCGCCTGGTGCCCGCTCGGCCCCGACCTGCCGCCGCAGCGCCGGGCGCATATGATCGAGGATCTGGGCGACCCCTGGTTCCTGAGCGATGCCGCGCACGCCGCGGGCCTGCCGGCCGCCCGGCTGATCCTGACCGGCAGCGACCTCGCCGATCTGCCGGTGGTGCCGGCGGGGCCGGACGATCTCGCCTATGTCCTCTTCACCTCGGGCTCGACCGGCCGGCCCAAGGGGGTGGAGATCACCCGGGGCGCGCTCGCCAACCGCATCCTGTGGATGCAGCAGACCTTCCCCATAGGCCCCGGTGATGTGATCCTGCAGAAGACCCCGGCCGGTTTCGACGTCTCGGTCTGGGAACTGGCCTGGTGGGCCTGGAGCGGGGCCGCGGTGGCCGTGCCGCCGCCGGGCATCGAACGCGACCCCCAGGCGCTGGCGGCGGCGATCCGCGATCATCGCGTCACCGTGATCCATTTCGTGCCGGCCATGCTGCGCGCCTTCCTGGATGCGCTGGACGACGGCCGGATCGAGGGGGCCCACCTTGCCACGCTGCGCCTGGTCTTCGCCAGCGGCGAGGCGCTGGATGCCGCAACCGCCGCCCGCTTCGACCGGCTGCTTCATGCCCGCTTCGGCACGGCGCTCCACAATCTCTACGGGCCGACCGAGGCCACCGTCGACGTCACCTGGCAGCCCTGCACGCCCTGGGATCCGGCGGCGAAAACGGTGCCGATCGGCCGCCCGGTCGCCAATACCCGGGTGCTGATCCTGGACCGCGCCGGGCGCGACCTGCCGCCCGGGGTGGCGGGCGAAATCGTGCTCGCCGGCCCCCAGGTCGCCCGCGGCTATCGCGGCCGGCCGGATCTGACCGCAGACCGCTTCCGCCCCGATCCCGACATCGCGGGCGCCAGGGTCTATCACACCGGCGATCTGGGCCGGTGGACGGCCGACGGCGTGGTCGAGTATCTGGGCCGGATCGACGATCAGGTGAAGATCGGCGGCGTGCGGCTGGAACCGGCCGAGGTCGAAGCCGCGCTCGATGCCTGCCCGGGCGTGGTGCGCGGCCTGGTGCGGGTCGGCCGGCGCGACGGCCTGGCCGAGCTGGAAGCCTGGGTGATGGGCGCAGCCGACCTGACGCCCACGGGGCTGCGCGCGGCCCTTGCCGACCGGCTGCCGGCGGCGATGATCCCGACCCGCTGGTTCCGGATCGATCAGGTGCCGCTGTCGCCCAACGGCAAGGTCGACCGCAAGGCGCTGGCGGGCGTGCCGCTGTCAGGCGTGCCGCTGGCAGGCCGCCCGGCCGTGGCCGCCGCCCCCGCGGGCCATCCGGCCGAGGCCGAGATCGCCCGGATCTGGCGCGAGGTGCTGCCGCCGGAAGCCGTGTTCGGGCCCGAGGACGGGTTTTTCGAGGCGGGCGGCAGTTCGCTGATGCTGCTGCGGCTGCACGACCGGCTGGAGGCGCGCTGGCCCGGCCGGTTCAGCCTGGCCGGCCTGTTCGCCGCATCGACCGTGGCCGCCCAGGCCGCCCTGCTCGATGACGCCGACACTGCCGCCGGCACCGCCGCAACCGCCGCCACCGATGGCGCGATCGCCATCATCGGCATCGGCCTGCGTGTCGCCGGCGCCGAGGATCTGGCCGGCTTCTGGCAGGATGTCGCCGCCGGTGCCGACCGGGTCGGGCCCCCTGCCGCCGCACGGCTCGGCAGCGCCCGCCATATCGCCGCCGCCGCCGGCATCGCCATGCCGGCCACGCCGCGCGACGCCGCCTGGCTGGACGATATCGACGGTTTCGATGCCCGCCGCTTCCGCTTCTCCCCCGCCGATGCCGCCCTGCTCGATCCCGAACAGCGGCTGTTCCTGGAAACCGCGCAACGGGCGCTGGAAGATGCCGGGCTGGGCGGCACGGCGCTGAAGGGCGCCCGGGTCGCGGTCCATGTCGGCGGCAATGCCAACCCGCTGCACCGCCAGGCGCTGCGCCACCTGTCGGGCGCGCGGCTGGAACAGGCCTTCGCGCTGAACGTGCCGTCGAACATCGCGACCCGCCTGGGCTTCCTGAACGACTGGCACGGCCCCGCCAGCCTGGTCGACACCGCCTGTTCCTCGGGGCTGGTGGCGGTGGATGCCGCCTGCCGCGATCTCGTCCGCGGCACGGCCGATCTTGCGATCGCGGGCGCCGCCCGGCTGATCCTGGTGCCGCAGGGCGATGATCAGCGCATGACCATCGAAAGCAGCACCGGCCGCACCCATGCCTTTGCCGAAGGCGCCGACGGCACCGGCGGCGGCGAGGGCGCGATCGCCCTGGTGCTGAAGCCGCTGGCCCGGGCGCTGGCCGATGGCGACCCGGTGCATGGGGTGATCCTGGCCACCGCCGTCAACCAGGACGGCGCCTCCAGCGGTGCCGCCGCCCCCAACCCGATCGCCCAGGCCGATGTGATCCGCACCGCCTGGGACCGGGCGGGCGTGCCCTTCGCCAGCGTTTCCTACATCGAAGCCCATGGCACCGGCACCCGGCTGGGCGACCCGATCGAAATCGAGGGGCTGACCCGGGCGGCCGGACCCGTCGCCTTCGCCGAGCCGGCGATGATCGGCTCGGGGAAAGGCAATTACGGCCATCTGGACAATGTCGCCGGCGCGCTCGGCCTGGTGCGTGCGGTGGCGGCCCTTGCCCACGACACCGCACCGCCCCAGCCCTTTTTCGACCGGCCCAACCCGGCGATCGATTTCGCCCGGGCGCCGGTCAGGGTCGCCGTCCGCGCCACCCGCCTGCCCGATCGCGGCACCCCGCGCCGTGCCGGCGTCAGCTCTTTCGGCCTCAGCGGCATCAATGCCCATGCGGTGATCGAAGCCGCCCCGCCCCGGCCGGCGGCGGCGATGGATCCCGCCGGCCATGCGGTCATCACGCTCTCGGCCGGCGACCGTGCGGCGCTCGGCCGCTATGCCCGCATGATGCACGATCGCATCTCGGCCGATGCCGGGCTCGATCTCGCCGGCATCGCCTGCACGCTGGCCCGGGGCCGCAGCCATCTGGGCCGGCGCTTCGCGGTCGCCGTGCCCGACCGGGCGGCGCTGCTGGCGGCGCTCGACCGGCTGGCCCGGGGCGATGATCGCAACACCGCCGAGGTCGCGACCGGCCGCAACATCCGCCACCAGACCGTCGCCGCCTGGCATGCCGATCCGGCCGCGGCCGATGCCGCCGCCCGCGCGGTTCTGGATGGTGCCGTGCCGGTCTGGCCCGACGATCTGCCCGCCCGCCGCCACCACCTGCCGCCGGCGCCGTTCAGCCGCACCCCCTGCCGGCTCGATCTACCCGCTAAAGATGTAAATAGTACGATTACTGCAACTTATGCTCCGGTCTGGACCACCTTCCCCGGCGGCCGGGCGCTGGCCCTGCCGCTGGCCGATCCGGCGTTCTGGCCGGTGGCGGAGCACCGCCTGGCCGGCCGGCCGACCCTTGTCGGCATGGCGATCCCGGCGCTGGTCGCCGCCGATCGCGGCGCGGGCTTCGTGCTGCGCAACCTGGTCTGGCGCCGCCCGCTCCATGCCGGATCGGGCGAGGCGAGCCTGGTGATCGCGCGCGACGGCAGCGTCACCGCCGGCCATGCCACGGCAGACGGCGGCTGGGCGGTTGCGGTCGAGGCCCGGCTTGAAGCGTCGTCCGCACCGGCTCCCTCGGCCGTGGACCTGTCGACCGACGGCCTGATCGCCCTCGACCTCGCCCCCTTCGACGGGGCGGAGGGGGTCATGCAGGTGGGCCCGCGCTGGGATTGCCGGCAGGCGATCTGGCTGGCGCCCGATCGGCGCCGCGCCGTCGCCCGGCTGGCCCTGCCCGAAACCTGTGCCGCCGATCGCCGGCTCTGGCCCTGGCATCCGGCCCTGCTCGACATCGCCGCAAGCCTGCTCGCGGGGGCGGGAGAGGTCCCGCGTGAGGTGGCGGCCATCCATGTTCTGGCGCCCCTGCCCGACACCGTCATGGCCCGCGCCGACCGCCGGCCCGACGGGCTGGTCGACATCCGCCTGGCCGACGCGGCCGGCCGGCTGTGCCTGCTGATCGACGGCCTGCGCTTCGTGGCGGCAGACGGCCGGGCGGCGCCCGAGCTTCTGGCGCCGGTCTGGGTTCCCGCACCCCTGCACCCGGCCCCCCTGCCGGCCGGAAGCTGCCTTGTCCGCAACGCCGACGATCTGGCGGCGGCTCCGGCCGATGCCGCGCTGATCCTGCAGCTGCCGACCGGCCCCGATCTCGCCCGCCGGACCGCCGATCTGCTGAAGATCGCGCTCGCCCGCCCGGGCACCAGGCGGATCGCCGTCACCGGTGCCGGCACCGCAACCGATCCCGACCGCGCCGCCGCCGCCGGGGTGGTGATCGCCGCCGCCCATGAAACCCGGCATCAGGATCTGCGCTATCTGGACGTGGCCGATGATGCCGCCGCGGCTGCGGTCGCCGCCGAATGGGCGGCGGCGGTACCAGAGCGCTTCAGCCTCTGGCGCGACGGTCTGCGCCATATCCGCCGCCTGGACCCGATCGCCGCCGATGGGGCACCCGCCTGGCCCGATCACGGCGTGGCGGTGGTGACCGGCGGCACCGGCGGTTTCGCGGCCGCCCTCGCCGAAGCGCTCAGCCATGGCGGTCGGGTGGCCCTTGCCCTGCTTGCCCGCCGCGCCACCGCGGATGACGCACTCGCCGCGGCCATCGCCCGGATCGAGGCCCGCGGCGGCCGCGTGCGGCTGTTTGCGACCGACATCACCGACCAGGCGGCCCTTGCCGAAACGCTCGCCCAGGTGCGCGCCGATCTGGGGCCGATCACCGCCGTGGTGCACATGGCCGGCATCGCCGACGGCGCCATGCTGGCGGTGCGCGATATGGGCGGATTTGACGCGGTCATGGCGCCCAAGATCCAGGGCGCACGCAATCTCGACGCGCTCACCCGCGAAGACCCGGTCACCGCCTTCGTGGTCTTCGCCAGCCTGACCGGGCTGGTGGGGGCCGCCGGGCACACCGCCTATGCGGCGGCCAATGCCTGGCTCGACGGGTTCGCCCGCCGCCGCCGGGCCGCCGGCCTGCCGGCGCTGGCCATCGACTGGTGCGCGCTTGCCGACCAGGGCATGGCCGCACGCGCCGGGGCCGACCGCGCGGCCGGCGCGCCGGTGATCTTCCCCGCCCAGGCGGTCGGCGCCATGACCGGCGCGCTCTCCACCGGCGCCGCCCAGGTGGTGGTGCTGCCGGCGGGGCTTGCCGCAACGCTGACGGCGCCCCAACCCGCCCCTCAACCCCAGCCAGAACCGGCATCCAGGCCCGAACCCGCCGACCTCGCCACCCGCATCGCCCGCATCTGGGCCGAGGTGCTGGGCCACGACAGCGTCCGCCCCGAGGACGACTTCTTCGACCTCGGCGGCGATTCGCTTTCGGGCCTCGACATCGCCGAGCGGCTGACGGCCGAAACCGGCCAGCCGGTCACCCTGCAACTGCTGTTCGACCACACCACCCCGCGCGCGCTTGCGGCACTTCTGGCGCCCGAGGCCGCCCCCACCACCATCCCCGCTCCCAACCTGGCCCACCAGATCGCCGCGATCTGGGCCGAGGTGCTGGGCCACGACGCCGTGGGCATCACCGATGATTTCTTCGATCTGGGCGGCGATTCGCTGTCGGGCATGGAAATCGCCGATCTGATCGCCGCCAGGCTGGGGCTCGCCGCCACGCTCACCGTGCTGTTCGACCACACGCCCCCCGCCGCGCTGGCTGCCGCCCTGGCACCCGCCGCCACCACGCCGGAACGGCAACCGGCTCCCCCCGAACCCGTCCTGGCCGATCCCCGCAAGGCGCCGGCCGGTCTGGACAGCTGGCCGCTCGCCTGGGAACAGCGCGCGGTGGTAGAGACCGAGGCGCTGGCCGGCATGGGCACCGCCTTCAACCTGCCCCATGAAATCGACCTGCCCGGCGATGTCGATCTGCCCCGGCTGCGGGATGCGGTGGCGGCGCTGGTCCGGCGGCATGCGGCGCTGCGCACCGGTATCGTCCGCACGACCGGGGGGCAGGATGGCGACGACTGGCGGATGGTGCCGGTCGATCCCGCCGCCGCGACCCCGGCCCTCGACATCCAGCCGATGGCCGCGGCCGCCGGCACGGCGCCCGCAGCCCCGGTCCGGCCCTTCACGCCCGATGGCGGGCCGCTCGCCCGCTGGTCGCTGCATCGCGACCCGGCCGGCCGGCTGGTGCTGGCCTTCGACATCCATCACAGCATGTCCGATGCCCAGGGCGTCGAGATCCTGTTGACGGAACTGGGCGCGCTCTATCAGGGCCAGACCCTGCCGCCGGTCCGGGTGGATCTGCGCGATTACGGCTGGTGGTCGGCCAGGCACGGCGATGCGGCGCTCCGCGACGCGCGGGCCTGGTGGGAGGGGATCTTCCCTGCCACCCCCCATGGGCGCGACCTGCCCCGGCTCGACCTGCCGGCCGACCGGCCGCGGCCGCCGGTGCATGGCCATGATGCCGCGGCAACCGGCTTCGATCTGCCGGCGGCACTCTCGCGCGACATCCGCGATCTGGCGTCCCGCCGGCGCACGACCCCCTTCACCGTGCTGCTGGCCGGCTGGGCAATTCTGCTCTCCCGGCTGGCGGGGCATGACGACATCACCGTGGCGCTGCCGGTCAACACCCGCGCCGCCGCCGGTTTCGACGGCGTGGTCGGCATGCATGCCGCCCTGGTGCCGGTGCGGATGCGCGTGCCCGCCGATGGCAACGGCGCCGCCCTGCTCGCCCATATCCGCGACCGCCAGGCCGGCGCGCTCAGCCATCACGCCCTGTCGCTCGGCCGGATGCTGGCCGAATTCCAGGCCCCGGCGATGCCGGAACGCAGCCCCCTCTCGGAAGTCTCGATCTCGTATATGAACCATGCCGCAACCGCGGCGGGCGCGCTGGACGGCAGCGGCTTCCGCCTGCGCGGCGTGACCCGCGCCGACGGCAAGAACGATCTGTCGGTGTTCATCGCCGATCGGGGCGAGGGCTTCGGCCTGGTGCTGGAATACGACACCGGCCTGTTCGATGCCGCCCGGATCGAGGCCTTCGGCCCGATGCTGACCCGGATCCTGGCCGGGCTGACCGCCGATCCCGACCAGCCGGTCGGCCGGCTGCCGCTGCTCGACGATGCGACGCTGGGCCTTCTGGCGGCGCGCGAGGCGGCAGAGGGGCTGTCGGTGCTCGACGATCGGGGCCAGCCCGTGCCGCCCGGCGTCTGGGGCCATCTGCACCGGCTGACCGATGACGGCTGGCAGCCCACCGGCAGCCGGGCGCGCTGGCGGCTGAATCTGGCCGCGATCGAGACCGGTGGTCCGATCGATCGCCTGACCCACTGGCAGGGCCATCTGCTCGACCCGGCGCTGATCGAGGCGCAGCTTTCAGGCCTGCCGGGCGTGGGCGCCCTGCGCATCCTGCCCCGCCCGGACATGCTGGTCGCCGCGATCACCGGCACCGCGCCCGATGCAGCCCGGCTGCGCCGCACCGCCGGGGCGATCCTGCCGCCGGCCCTGGTGCCCGGCGCCTGGTATCTGCTCGACAGCCTGCCTGACGACGACACCACGCTCGCCGCCCTGATCGCCGCCACCCCGCCGCTGGCCGATCCGGCCCCTGGCGCCACCGGCCCCGGCCATCTCAGCACCGTTCTGGGCGTGGTGTCCGCGGTTCTGGGCCGGCCGGTGACCGATCCGGCGGCCGATTTCCATGCGCTCGGCGGCCACAGCCTGCTGGCCATGCGGGTGGTGAACCGGCTGGAGGCGGCGACCGGCATCCGCCTTTCCATGCGGGCCTTCTTCGCCGATGCGACCATGGCCGGCATCGCCCGCAGCCTGGCCGAGGCGGCCGGTGAGGCGACGGATGCGGCGGCAGACGATGCCATCCCGCCCGGCGCCGGCCCCGGCAGCCACCCGGCCAGCCATGGCCAGCAGCGGCTCTATCTGTTGCAGCAGATGCAGCCCGAAAGCCCCGCCTGGCTGATGCTCTTCGTCCTGCCGGCCGGCGCCGTCGATGCCGGGGCGCTGCGCCTGGCGCTCGACCGGCTCTCGGCCCGCCATGCCACGCTGCGCACCGGCTTTGCCACCACCGATGCCGGCATCGTCCAGCTGGTTGCGGCAGAAGCGCCGCCGCCGCTGGTGGTGGACGATCTCCGCACCCGCCCCGACGGCGCCGACGAGGCCCTGCGCCTGGCCCGGCACGAGGCCGCCACCCCCTTCGACCTGGCGGCGGCGCCCCTGTTCCGCGCCCGGCTGATTCGGGTCGGCGACCATGAAAGCCTGCTGCTGCTGGTGCTCCACCACATCGTCGGCGATGGCTGGTCGAGCCGGATCCTGCTCGCAGAACTTGCAACACTTTACCAAACTGCAACCGAAGGACGTGGCGACCCGCTGCCGCCCCTTCGGATCGGCTATGCCGATTACGCCCGCTGGCAGCAGGGCCGGGACTGGCAGGCGGCGCTCGACGGCTGGCGCGACCGTCTGGCCGGGGCGCCCGATGCGATCGCGCTGCCCACCGACCGGCCGCCCCGCCCCGATGCCTCGGGCCGCGGCGCCACCGTCCGGCGCGAGCTGCCGGCCGAGGTTCTGGCCGGGCTCTCGCGGGTTGCCCGGCGGCACAATACCGGCCTCGCCGCCGTCGGGCTCGCGCTCTTCGCGGCCGTGCTCTATCGGTTGAGCCGTCAGGGCGACATGGTGATCGGCATGGGCGTCGCCGGCCGCGACCGGGCCGAAACCGAGGGGTTGATCGGCTTCTTCGTCAATGTTCTGCCGATCCGGCTGCAATTGGACGACGACACCGGGCTCGGCCAGCTGATCGATCTGACCCGCGACCGCCTGGCCGAGGCGCTGGACCGGCGCGAGCTGCCCTTCGACCGGCTGGTCCGGGCGCTGGCCCCGGGCCGTGCCGGCGGCCGCCAGCCGCTCGCCAATGTGATCTTCGAATACCAGCGCTTCGACGACGTGAAGGCGGCCACCACCGAGGCGCAGCTGCCGCCGCCGCCGGCCGATGGCGGACGCCTGGGATCGGCCGTGGCCGGGCTGGTCGATGCCGCGACCGCCAAGCATGACCTGATCCTGTTCTTCGAGGATGGCGGCGACCGTGCCAGACTGTCCTTCGATTACGACACCGACCTGTTCGATGCCGCGACGATCGAGGCCTGGGCCGGCTATCTGCTGCGCATCGCCACCGCCGTTGCCGCCCGTCCCGACGACGTCTGACCCGACGACATCTGACCCGACGACGTCTGACCCCCTCCTGCCGCTTTCGGAGCCTCCATGAAGATCGGCGACCTGCTGCTCGACGACATCACGCCCGGCCCCCGCCCGGCCGAGGCCCCCGCCCCTGCCGTCGAGGGCACGGTCGTGGATGCCATTCTGCGCCGGGCGGCCGCCCATCCTGACCGGATGGCGGTGCAGGATGAAGAGGGCGCGGTCAGCTATGCCGGGCTGGTGGCCGATGCCCGCGCCATTGCCGGCGTGATCGCCGCGGCGGGCCTTCACGACGAAGCCCGGGTGGGGGTGATGACCGGCCGCAGCCGGCAGTATATCGCCGCCGTGCTGGGGGTGATGATGGCGCGGGCGGCCTTCGTGCCGCTGGATCCCGCCATGCCCCTGCCCCGCCGGCAGATGATCGCCCGGGCCGCCGGGCTTGCCATGATCATCGCCGATCGCGACCGCATGGGCGATGCCCGCCGCCTGGCCTGGAGCTGCCCCGATATCGCCCATCTGGTCTGCCCGGATCTCGACGACGTCGACAGCCCGACCGAGGCCCATGGCGCGCGGATGAACGCCGAGCTCTGGGATCATCTGGCCGGCAGCGCCGCCGACGACGTCGCCGCCGCCGGCTGGCGCAGCCCCTTCACCGGCCAGCCGATCGCGGAGACGGTGATGGCGGATTTCGGCCGCGCCGCGGCGGAAAAACTGTCCGGTCTGGTCACGCCCGCCAGCCGGGTGCTGGAAATCGGCTGCGCCTCGGGCTTCACGCTCCGTGCCCTGGCGCCGCTTGCCGGCCCCTATCTCGCCACCGACATCTCGCGCCGGGCGGTGGAGCGGGCGGGCGGGGTGGCGCGCCGGCTGGGTCTCGACCGGGTCGACCTGAAGCCGATGGCCGCCCATGATCTGGACCTTCTGGCGGGGCGGGAGTTCGACCTGATCGTGCTCAACAGCGTGATCGAAAGCTTCCCGGGCTTCGGCTATCTGGCCGATGTGCTGACCCGGGCGGCCGGGCTGCTGGCGCCGGGTGGCACCATCTTCCTGGGCAATATCCGCGATCCGGACCGCCGCGACGCCTTCCTGGACGATCTGGCCGGCTTTGCCCGCAGCCATGCGGGCGACGCCCAGATCGGCACGCGGCTCGATGCCGCCGACGACCTCTTCGTGCCGCGCCGCTTCTTCGAAGACTGGGCCGCCCGCCATGGCGGCTTCCGGGTCACGGCGAGCGCGCTGGAGGTACCGGGCTTCGACCTTGCCCCTTATGTCTATGATCTGGTGCTGACGCGCGACGAGGCCGCACCCGCCGCACCGCCCCGCCACAGCCATCATGGCCGCGCGGCGCTGGCCGAAGCGGCATCCGGCCCCCTGCCGGCGGCCCCCACGCCCGACATGCTTGCCTATGTCGTCTTCACCAGCGGCACCACCGGCACGCCCAAGGGCGCGATGATCGAACACGGATCGCTCGCCAATCTGGCCATGGCCGCCGCCCAGGTGTTCTACGCGCCGCTCCAGCCCTCCGACACGCGGCCGCTCGATCTCTGCTGCATCGCGCCCTTCGCCTTCGACGCCTCGATCATCCAGACCCTGCCGGTGCTGGCCCAGGGCCACCGGCTGCATCTGCCCGACGACGACACCCGCCGCGATCCGGCCCTGCTTGATGCCTTCCTGCGCGCGCGCAACATCGCCATGATCGACCTCACCCCCAGCCAGTTCACCCTGCTGCTGGACCACTGGAAGACGAGCGGTACCCACGCGCCCGTCCTTCAGGTTGTGCTGGGTGGCGAGCCGGTGACCACGGCGCTGGTGGAGCGGATCTTCGCCGACCGCGCCCATGCCGGGCTGCGGCTGATCAACGCCTATGGCCCCACCGAATGCTGTGTCGGCGCCGCCGCCCATGCGATGACCGCCCATGGCTGGCGCGAGATCCTGCCGCCGCCGATCGGCCGGCCCTTCCCCGGCGTGGTGATCGAGATCCGCGATGCCGCCGGCCGGCCGGTGCCGCCGGGCGTGGCGGGCGAAATCGTGATCGGCGGCCGCGGTGTCGGCCGCGGCTATCTGGGGGCCGCAGGCGCCGCCGCCGACCGTTTCGAAACCGATGCCGCGGGCCGGCGCTGGTATCGCACCGGCGATAAGGGCCGCAGCCTTGCAGGCGGTGCCATCGCCTTCATCGGCCGGGAAGACGGCCAGGTGAAGATCCGCGGCAACCGCATCGAGCTTGGCGAGGTGGAAAGCGCGCTGCTCGCCCATCCCTTCATCCGCGCCGCGGTCGCGACGCTCGCCGAGGGCGCGCTCCTCGCCCATATCGTGCCGCGACCGGGCTTCGACGAGGCCCGCTGCCGCGCCGATCTGGAGGCACGACTGCCGGCGGTGATGATCCCGTCCAGGATCGTCTCGATCGCCGAAATCCCGCTCACCGTCAACGGCAAGGTCGATACCGCCCGGCTGCCCCGGCCGGCCCCGGCCGGCACCGACCGCCCCTCCACCGCCTCCCCCCTTCGCCCGCTCGCCGACGAGACCGAGCGCCGCGTCGCCCGGATCATGGGCGAGGTGCTGGAGGTGGCCGTCGACGATGCCGCGGCCGATTTCTTCCGCCTGGGCGGGCACAGCGTGCTGGCGGTGCAGCTGGTCGACCGGCTGCGCCGGGACTTCGGCGTGAAGCTGCCGCTCTCGGACCTCTTCGCCCATGCAACCGTCGAAGGGCTGGCCCGGCGCCTCGCCCGCCGGGCCCGGGCCCGGCCTGACCGGCTGGTGGTGGTGAATGCCGCGGGCCACCTGCCACCGATCGTCTGTTTCCACCCGGTCGGCGGCAATGTGCTCTGCTATCAGGCACTGGCCGCCGGGCTCGGCCCCGACCAGCCGGTGGCGATGGTCGAAGCGGCGGGGCTGGAGGCCGACGACACGCCCGAACCGTCGGTCGAAGACATGGTGGCCGCCACCCTTAACGACATCACCCGCTTCGCCGCCGGCCGGCCGCTCCACCTTGCGGGCTGGAGCTTCGGCGGCCTGCTGGCGACAGAGGCCGCCCGCCGGCTGGATCAGGCGGGCAGCCCCACGGGCCGGGTTCTGCTGTTCGACGCCGTCGCCTCGCCCGATCCGATCCGCGACATGCTGGCCAAGGACGATGCCGACTACCTGGCGACACTTTTCGCCGGCATGGGCATCGCCGACGCCGCCACCTTCCGCGCCCTCGACCCCGAAGCCCGGCTCGACCTGCTGATCGACCGCGGCAAAACCGCCCTCGGCCTGCCCGACGGCGTCGACCGCGATGCCATGCGCCGCCTGCTGGCGGTGTTCCAGAACAACGCCGTCGCCGCCATCCGCTACCGCGTCCCCCGCCTCGACCGCCTCTCCGCCCTCCTGGTCCGCCCCAGAACCCCCTCCGCCCAGGCCCCGGGCCTCCCCGGCGACCCCTGGAACGGCTGGCGCGACCGCTTCGGCGCCGGGGTGACGCTGGCCTGGATGGACGGCGACCACGCCTCGATGATGATGCCGCCGCATGTGGAGGTGCTGGCGGGGCTGGTCAGGGGGTATCTGGAGGGGGGTGCGACAGGCGACAGAGGTGCGACAGGCCATGGATGACGACAGCGGCAAACGCAATGACGCAGGCCACGCTGACGACGTTCTGCGGCGTGCGGACCGCACGGCAGATGACCGGCGCATCCGCGACCTGATGAACGCCCTCCATGCCGGCGAATGCTCCGGCGAGCCGCGCCCCTGGGACCACGAGGCCTTTCTGGCCCGGATGACCGCACGGTATGGCGGTTGAGCGGCTGGTGCAGGTCAGTGCCGATCCGGCCAGCGACCAGCGGCACTCGCCTCGGCCTCCCACCGGAACCGATGAAAAGGCCGCCGACAAACGTCAGGCCTGGGTATATACTGGGTACAGTCCACGCAGCGGAGGCCTGTCATGTCCTCAAAAGTCGTCTTTACGATGAAGCTGGAGCCGGAATTGCGCGACAGGTTCATGGCCGAAACGGCGGCAGATGACCGCCCCGCAGCCCAGGTCATGCGCGAACTGATGCGCGACTATATCGACCGCCGCCAGAAAGCACGGGACTATGACGACTTCCTCCGCCGCAAGGTTGAGATTGGCCGCAGACAATGGGACGCCGGCCTGCACGTGTCCAATGAGGAAGCTGAGGCCGAGGCGGCTGCACGCCGTGCAGAACTGCTTCGTCGCCTAGGTGAGACCGACGCGTGAAGGTCCGTTGGACTGTCGCGGCAACGCAGGACCGCGCCGATATCATCGAACACCTGGCAGCCGACAACCCGCGTGCGGCACTTCGGATGGACGACCTTTTCAACGAAGCGGCCAGAAGATTAAGTACCTTTCCCCATCTTGGGCCGCCGGGAAAAATACCAGGCACCCGCGAACTGCTCCCCCACGTCAGCTATCGCATCGTCTACGAAGTGGATGGCGCCACCGATACGGTCCGGGTGATTGCCCTGCTGCACACCTCCCGAAAGTGGCCGCCAGAGCAGAAAGATTAAGTGGCCGGCCCCTCCGCCCCCCGATCAGGACTTTCCTTCCCCTGCCCGCCCCGCCATCATCGCCCGGTCTCAACAGCCTGAGCCCGGGGCCCTCATGACCGATCCGATCGCCCTGTCACCGACCGAACTGACCGCGCGCGGCGTGGCGTTCAGCCGTGCCTGGCGGATGAAGGAGGCCTATGCCGATCTGAGGGCGGCGCTGCGGCTGGCGCCCGATGATCCCGAGGCGCGGTATCAGATGGGCCGGCACCATATGCGCAACGGCCATGTCGAGATGGCGTTGATCGCCTTTCACGAGCTGCGGCGCCGCCCTGCCGCCGGGGCTGCTGGCGGATCTTGCCATCGGTTTCGCCAATGGCGATTACGTGGTGGACCAGCCGGCCGACGAGGCGGCGGTGGCAGACCGGCTGCGCGCCGCTCTGACGGGGGCGGAGGCCGTGGTGCCGGGGGCTGCCCCCGGCCCGGTGATGACCCTCGCGCTTTATGAGGCACCGCCCGTCGCAGCGGTCGCGCAGATCCGATCGGCGGGGGCGGATGACGACGGTATCGCCGCCTTCATCGCCCGGTTCCACGACGAGCCCCTGGCACTGGCGGCCGAGCCGGTGGCGACGCTCGGGCGCGCGGAACCGGCGACCACGAATGCCGTGTCCGCACGCGTCCGCAGCCAGTACGAAACCGCCCCCTATCCGCGCTGGCGCGGCGTGGCGTCGACCGGGATCACCGATTTCCCCGGCACCCTGGCCCACGCCCTGCCCGTCGCAGCCCTGCCCGATAGCGTGACCGCCGCCATGCCTGCGCAGCCCGATGTGCTGATCGCCGGCTGCGGCACCGGCCGTCATCCGGCCCGCCGGGCCCGGACGACCACCTGCGGGTCGCTGCTCGCCATCGATCTCAGCCACGCCAGCCTGGCCTATGCCGCCCTGAAAGCGCGTGAGCTGGGCCTTGCCGACGAGATCCGCTTCGCCCGCGCCGACATCCTCGACCTGCCGGCGCTGCTGCCGCCCGCGAGCTTCGATCTGGTCGAGGCGGTGGGCGTGCTGCACCACATGGACGACCCGTTCCGCGGCTGGCAGGTGCTGCGCGATCTGCTCCGCCCCGGCGGCTGGATGCGGATCGGGCTCTACAGCCGCACCGCGCGCCGCCACATCACCCGGGCGCGCGCCTGGCTGGCCGACCGGAACTGGGGCAAAACCCCGGCCGATATCCGCCGCTTCCGGCGGGAGCTGGTCGCCGGCCGGCTGGATCCGGCGCTGGACCCGCTGAAGGACATCGCCGACATCCACAACCTCCACCATCTGCGCGACCTGCTGTTTCACGAACAGGAACTCACCTTCACGCCAGAGATGATCCGCGACCACCTGGACCGCCTCGGCCTGACATTTGCAGGCTTCAGCCCCAGCCAGCCCGAAATCCTGTACGCTTATCGCCAGCGTTTCCCCGAAGATCCCACCGCCACCGATCTCGACCGCTGGGCTGCCTTCGAAGCCGATCATCCGGATGCGTTTCTCGGGATGTATCAGTTCTGGTGTTATGACCCACATTAAGGCGACGTGATCCCTGGCGGGAATGCCATCCGGCGTCAAAGCAGCGGCCACAGATCGGCACATCTTCCGGAGTGATGGGCGAACTTTCAGAGTGCCATTTGGTTTAGAAATACTATCCATGATTTCTAATATCTATAATATGTTTCTTATTGGTTAGATATCCTCCTGCCGGCTCGTCATACCATGGGATTGGCTCATTCAAACCGATGGAGATGCCGATGTCCCTGTACCGCCACGAGAGCACCCCCACCCCCGTCAAGGCCGGTGCGCTTCGCCCTGCACGCAAGACCTGGCAGCAGCCGGTGCTGAGTATCGAAGCCCTGAGTGACACCGCCGCCGCCCCGTACACCGTGAGCGACGGCAGCGTCGCCTCCTGACCTGCCCGCAGTTTTTCCGATCCGCCCGGGATTGCGGGTGCAACGGCCGGGCCCGGGGGCTGCTCGCGGGCCTCTGGCCGCCGGCGATCGTCTGCGCCGTTGCCGATCACGGCAGCTTTACCGCGGCGGTGAACGCCCTGCGGTCCAACCTCGCCATGCGGGGATGACGCCGAAGGCCGAGCTGGGACAGCCCCTGTTCATCCGCCGGAAGAGCGGGGTGATGCTGAGGGCGGCGGATGCGGACGTCCCTGCCCGCCTTCGAAGCCGATCATCCGGATGTGTTTCTCGGGATGTATCAGTTCCGGTGTTGTGATCACCAATCCGGCGGGAGGCTGGCAGATCCTTGATTTTCTTGTATCTTATTAAGTTCATCAGACCTGAACCAGCCTCGGAACTTGATGTCTCTCGCCCGCCCCATTAGGTTCGTCTGAGCCCTCGTATGCTCGGATTCTTACCGCGCGCCCAAGGAGAACCGAATGTCGCCCCAGCTTGATCAGGGAACCGATCGCCGTCACCATGATGATGACCTGGCCCTCCGCCCGGCCTGGCGCCAGCCGGTGCTGAGTATCGAAGCCCTGAGTTGCACTGCCGACAGCTCGTCCGGCGCGATCGACGGCTACGGCTTGTCCTGAGACCTGCCCGCAGTCTTTCCGATCCGCCCGGGATTGCGGGCGCGACGGCCGGGCCCGGGGCCTGCTCGCGGGCCTCTGGCCGCTGGCGATCACCTGCGCCGTTGCCGATCACGGCAGCTTTACCGCGGCGGTGAACGCCGTGCAGTCAACCGCGACCATGCGGGTGACGGAGCTGGAGGCCGAGCCGCGGGCCCCCCACATCCGCCGCAGCAACGGCGTCATGAGGTGCCGACATCCCAGCCGGAACTCCCGTCCGGATTTCTATCTATAATAGATTTTATTATCGATATAATCGTCATAAGTTATTTCCCTCTCGTCCAACCCATGATACCACATGCTTGATACATTCAACGGTTGGAGATAGAAGTGCCGATGTCCCCCGACTGCCACGAGAACAGCACCCCCACCAGGACCGGTCCCCTCCTCGCGGCACGCACGCCCTGGCAACGGCCGGTACTGAACGTCGAAAACTTGGAAAGTACTGCAGGCACTTTTAGCGGGGCGATCTTCGACGGCAGCTTCACCTCCTGATCTTTGCCCGGCTGTACGCCCCCGGCCCCATGCCATAGACTGATGCATCGCCCTCTGATGCATCACTCATGGTGATCGGCACCCCATGGACCTGCGCCAGCTGAAGATCTTCTGTGCCGTCGTCGATCACGGCAGTTTCACAGCGGCGGCAGAGGCCGTGCACACCGTGCAGTCAAACGTGACCATGCGGGTGAAGGAGCTGGAGGCCGAGCTGGGGCAGCCTCTGTTCATCCGACAGAAGAGCGGCGTGGTGCTCACCTCGGCCGGGATCACCTTTCTCGGCTATGCGCGGCGGATCCTGCAGCTGACGGAAGAAAGCCGGGCGGCGCTGGCGGAGACCGGCACGCCGGCCGGGCCGCTGCGGCTGGGGGCGATGGAGACGACCGCCGCCATCCGCCTGCCCCGGCTGCTGGGCGCCTGCCGGGCGCGCTATCCGGACGTGCAGATGTCGCTGACGACCGGCACCACGGCCGAGCTGATCAAGGCGGTCGAAGACCACCGGCTCGACGGCGCCTTTGTCGGCGGGCGGCATCGGAACCCGGCCCTGGTTCAGGACGAGCTGTTCCGGGAAGAGCTGGCGCTGATCAGCGACAGAAGTCTCGCCTCACGCGACGCCCTGATCGATACCCTGCCGCAGCAGACGGTGTTCGTCTTCCGCGCCGGCTGCTTCTACCGCTCCACGCTGGAAAGCTGGTTCCATCAGGCCGGGCTGGTACCGGGGCGGATCATGGAAATGGGCACGCTGGACGGCATCCTGTCCTGCGTCGCCGCCGGCATGGGCATCACCCTGCTGCCGGCCGCCGTGGCCCGCAGCTCCAGCCTGGCCGACTTGCTGCACTGCCACGACCTGCCGCCGGAAGTCGCCACCGTCACCACGGTCTTCATCCGCCGCCAGGGTGCCCCGGTCAGCGCGGCGCTGAAAGCCTTCATCGCCCTGGCGCAGGCCATGTTCAGCCCGCCGTCCCCGCCGGCAGACCCCGGATGAGTTCCGCCATGCGATCCGCGGCGGGCAGGACGTCATGGATGCGCCCGGCCCCCTGCCCGGCATAGAGCGACAGCTTGCGCGCCATCCGCGGCGCGTCGATCGCGCGGGCGCCCCCGCCCACGAAGCGCAGCAGGTTCCAGCGGTCGCGATTGGGGATCACCCGATGCGGCGTGCCGTAGCGCCAGCCGAAGGAATATCCGGTGCGATATTCGGTGTCGTCGGTGGTGGCCTCGACGATCTTGCGCTTGTAGAGCGGGTGCGCTTCTGATTCCGCGCTCGCCACGAAGGCCGTGCCGACCAGCACGCCCGCAGCACCCAGGCTCATGGCCGCCCTCACATCCTCGCGCGTGGTGATGCCCCCCGCCGCCAGAACCGGGCGGCCATCCGCATGGTCCATGATCGCCGGCAGCAGCGCCATCAAC
Organism: Tistrella sp.; assembly: GCF_002684955.1. Lineage (NCBI taxonomy): Bacteria > Pseudomonadati > Pseudomonadota > Alphaproteobacteria > Geminicoccales > Geminicoccaceae > Tistrella > Tistrella sp. Next base: position 42,526 of record NZ_NYWI01000066.1, read on the forward strand.
CCGATCGTGCCGCGATTGAGGTGCCCGCCGGCCTCCGCCCCCTGGGCGGCGATGATGTCGGCGCCCGCCGCGATCGCCCGGCGGGCCAGCGCCACCGTGCCCGTCTGCACCATGACCACCAGCCCCGCCGCCTTGGCCCGCGGGATCATGTCGGCACCGTAATCCTCGGCATAGAACAGCGACAGCAGCCGCGGCCGTTCCTCCAGAACCACCCGGAACTGCGCCTCGAACACGTCGGGCCCGCCGAACTGGGGCACCAGATTGACACCGAAGGGCCGATCGGTCAGCGACCGGGTCTCGCGGATCCATCTTCTTAGCGCCTGGGGCGGGAGGCGCAGCCCGCCGAGCACGCCCATGCCCCCGGCCTCCGCCACCGCCGCCACCAGCCGGGGCCCTGAAATCGCCGCCATGCCCGCCAGAAACACCGGATGGCGGACACCGCAGAGCCCTACGACGGCCTGGTCCTTCGCCTCGCCCATCTCTCACAACTCCACATGCTTGCCGAGCATCCGCTGCACGGCCGGGGTTTTGAGCACGACGTGATTTTTCCAGGCGCCGAACAGATGCAGCGCCAGCCCGGCCAGGAAGGCCGCCCCGCCGATCGCGAACAGCGTGTCGACCAGGGCTTTCAACCCGGGGGCGGGATCGATCAGCCGCGGCAGGGCATGGCCGCCCGGCAGGACGACCGCCTCCCCGCCCGCCGCCCTCGACAACCACACCGCCGCCGGCAGCAGAACCATGGCCAGGGCCAGCGCCGCCGCGACCGAGCGGCCGATGATCACCTCCACCGGATTGGGCGTGCCCACCGGCAGCGGATGAAACGAGGTGATCCGTGCATAAAACCGGTAGATCGAGACCAGAAACAGCACCAGGCCCAGCAGGTTCTGCACCTCCGCCAGCCCAGTATCCGCCGCCCTGCCCCGCCCCGCGGCCATCACGATCTCCAGCCCCAGGATCGCCACCAGCAGCGCCGCCACGATCCAGTGCAGCGCGATGGTGACCGGCGAAAAGCCTAGCCCGTTATCCCGCCATTGCATGATGTCCTCCCGCCGTTACGACCCCATTGCCCTGTGCCCGATGGCCCCTGTGCCCCACCCTAACGGCGCCGGGACATCATGCATAATGCTGAATATTGATCTTTTCCATCACTTGAAGTGATTTCTACGTGCGTCATCACGTCTGTTGAAGGCGGTGTCGCCGGGCATATGATGGGTTGGTGAACGCATTTCGCGACGGGGGCCCGGCCGGCATCCCCCTCCGCGTGGCAGGGAGATGACGCTGATGGACACCGTCGCGGCCACAGCCATTGCGCGACGCCTCTGCTGGACCACGCGTCCGACGGCAGCGGTACTCTCGCCCAAGGCAAGGGTCGCCGCCTGCCGTGCCGCTTTCGCGCAGGGGCGGGCCACACCGGCCACCGGCCTGTTCCTGCTGGACGCCCTGTTCAAGGCCGGCGCGTTCGACGAGGCCCTCGCCTTTGCCGGCGACAATCCGCGTCCGGAAGGGACCGATCCGGCCTGGGATATCGCGCTGATCCGCATCCTTCTGGCAGCGGGACACAAGGCGCGCGCGCTGGCGCGGGCCGATGCCGCGCTCCGGGTCGTGCCCGATCACCTCGGGTTGCTGCGCGAACGCGCCGAGATGCTGATTCGCCTGAACCGGGGTGCCGAGGCCGAGGCGGATGTCGTGCAGCTGCTGGAACGGGGCGATCAGGCGCTGAGCCCGCTGATGACCAGGCTTCTGACGAAGCGCAAAGACCCCGCCTGGCTGCTGGCGATGCTGGACCGCCGGCCCGCGCTTTTCCTGCCCGGCGAGGCACCGCTCACCCGGGTGCAGTGCCTGCTGGCCCTGGGTCGGACGGCAGAGGCCCTGGACTGGATGGATGTCGACAGGCTGTTGCTACAGGCGCCGCTGCCCCTGCCCGATATCGGCAATGCCGATCTGTTCCGCCGGGCGGTCATCGACGAGATCACCCGGGCTGCCGCCACAGGCCCCAAACCCTCCGACGTCTCGACTTTGGGCGGGGTGCAGACCAGCGTGCCGCTGGACGGCATGACCCATATGCCGGTTCTGCTGGCAGCGATCAGGGCCCGGATCGACCGCTATGCGGACGACCTGCCGGCCGATCACCCGTTCACGGCCATGATGCCGCGGGCGGCCACGCTTCAGGCCTGGTCGGTCTGCCTTGGCCCGGGCGGGCGGCAGGCACCGCACACCCATCCGTCAGGCTGGCTCAGCGGCGTCTGCTATCTTGCCGCGCCGGAGGTGGATGAAACTGCCGGGGCACTGGTCATTCCCACAACGGCCGATCTGCCCCGGGCCCTGGTGCCGGAAGCCGGAAAGCTGGTGCTGTTCCCGTCCTATTTCATGCACACCACCCTGCCCCACCGCAGCGAGCAGCCGCGGATCTGTGTCGCCTTCGACGTAGTGCCCGACCATATCGCCGCCAGCGCCGGGGCGCAGTGATCCGGCCAGGTCACCCCGCGCGCATCACCATCCCATACAGATCCCGCGGATCGTCCGGATCCGCCAGCAGGTCCAGATCCTGGGCGAAGGGGGTCTCGGCCACGCGGTCGCGGATATAGCGCAGCGCCGAGAAGTCCTCGATCGCGAAGCCGACGCTGTCGAACAGGGTCACGGCATCGGCGGCGCGGCGGCCCGGGGCGTCGCCGGTCAGGACCTGCCAGAATTCCGTGACCGGATGGTCGGGGGCCAGCTGCTGGATTTCGCCCTCGATGCGGGTCTGGGGGGCGTATTCGACGAAGATGTCGGCGCGGGTCAGGATGCCGGCCGCAAGTTCGGTCTTGCCCGGGCAGTCGCCGCCCACCGCATTCAGATGCACGCCCGCACCCACCATATTGTCCGACAGGATGGTGGCGCGGCGCTTGTCGGCGGTGACGGTGGTGATGATCTCCGCCCCCTCCACCGCCGCCTCGGCCGAGCGGCAGGCGGTGATGGTGAAGCCGGCGGCGTCCAGATTGCGGCGGAATTTGGCGGTCGCCGCCGGGTCGGTATCCCAGAGCCGCAGCCGGTCGATGCCGAGCAGGGCGCGGAAGGCCAGCGCCTGGAATTCCGACTGCGCGCCGTTGCCGATGATCGCCATGGTCGTGGCACCTTCAGGTGCCAGATGCCGTGCAGCCAGCGCCGACATGGCGGCTGTGCGCAGCGCCGTCAGAATGGTCATTTCGGTCAGCAGCACGGGATAGCCGGTCGCCACATCCGCCAGCATGCCGAAGGCGGTGACGGTCTGGCGGCCGGTGGCGGTGTTCTTCGGGTGGCCGTTGACGTATTTGAAGCCATAGGCGCGGCGGTCGGCCGCGGGCATCAGCTCGATCACCCCATCGGGGCTGTGGGCGGCGATGCGCGGGGTCTTGTCGAATTCCGGCCAGCGGCGGAAATCATCGGCGATATAGCCGGCCAGATCGGCCAGCACCCGTTCCACCCCCAGATGCAGCACCAGCTTCATCATGTGGTCGACCGAGACGAAGGGCACGAGATTGAGCGTGGCGGGGGTGTGCAAAGCGGTCATGACCGGTCACTCCGTGTCGGGTAGTCCATAACCCGGCGGCCCAGCAGGCTGGCCAGCAGGTCGACCATCAGCAGCGCGGTGCGGCCGCGCTCGTCCAGGAAGGGGTTCAGTTCCACCAGATCGACGCTGTCGACCAGCCCCGCCTCGTGCAGCATCTCCATCACCAGATGCGCCTCGCGGAAACTGGCACCGCCGGGCACGGTGGTGCCCACACCGGGCGCGATGGCAGGGTCCAGGAAGTCCACATCCAGGCTGAGATGCAGCCGCCCGCCGGCCGCCTGAACCCGGTCCAGAAACGGGCGGAGCAGGGCGACCATGCCGTGTTCGTCGATGCGGCGCATGTCGTGCACGGTGATGCCCGAAGCCGCCAGCGGCCCGCGTTCGGCCGCATCCACGCTGCGGATGCCGATCATGCAGATATGGGCGGGGTCGACCAGCGCCGCGGGTTCCGGGAAATGCCCGGCAAAGCCCGGCCGGCCGGTGGCATAGGCCATCGGCACGCCGTGCAGATTGCCGCTGACGGTGGTCTCCAGCGTGTGGAAATCGGGATGGGCATCCAGCCAGAGCACGAAAAACGGCCGCCCTTCGGCCGCGGCCCGCCGGGCCAGCCCGGTCAGCGTGCCCGCCGCCAGCGCATGGTCGCCGCCCAGAAACACCGGCAGATCGTCGGGCCCGGCACTGGCGGCAAAGGCCGCATCGGCAATCGCCGCGGTCCAGCCGGCGATGCGGGCCAGGTGTTTCAGCGCCGGATTGTCATGGGGTCCGGACAGACGATCCGTGCGGGCTGTCGGCTCGGCGCGGGGCGCCAGATCGCCCTCGTCGGTGACGCGATGGCCCAGCGCCGCCAGCGCCTCGACGATGCCGGCGGTGCGAAAGGCGGCCGGCCCCATGGCGCAGCCGCGCCGCCCGGCCCCCTCTTCCAGCGGCACGCCGATCAGCCGGCAATGGCGCGGCCGCTCCCCCTGGTCGGTCTCCGTCATCGGGCAGTTCCCTTCCTGTCCGGTGATCACCTGACAGGAATCGAAACATGGCCGCGCGGCGGAGTGGAGACGGCAGATCGGCGGAAAGCGCTGCCGGGTTTACCGAAGTGGCAGCAGTTTCCGCCGAAATGGCAGGCCCCTCTGAATTACGCCGCCCCGAAAGCCCAGGACATGTAGCCGACCACCCGCCGCCGGTCGGGTTCGGGGAAGGCGGCGAGCGCCGACATCACCGCCGCACCGACCACGCCACCCAGGATGCACAGCCCGGCGCGGCTTTCGCAGAAGCCGCGGGATGCCGCCGCCTCGGTCTGCGGCGGCTCGATCGCCCGCACGCGGATCACCGGCTGGCTGCGATGGGTCACAGCCGGCGTGGTGGTGTGGGCAGTGGCGGCAGAGACGGCGGGTGCCGGTGCCGGTGTCGGTGTCGGTGTCAGCGCCGGGGCCGGGGCCGGGGCCGGGGCCGGCGTCACCGCGGCCGCCAGCGCCGTGCCGGCCGCCCGGCCATTGGCCAGCCCGTCGATCGATGCGGTGCGCACCGGCACGGATTTGGCGGTCAGCGCATCATCGCGGTCCAGAAAATAGACCGTGACATTCTCCCCCGGCCGATGCGCCGCAATTGCGGTGAACACGTCGTGGGTGCGCTGCAATTCGGTATCGTCGATGCGGAACAGATAATCCCCGGCCGCCACCGTGCCCGCCAGCGGCGAGCCGGCATCGACCTCGGCGACGCGGACGAAGATCCGGCCGTCCTTGCGATAGGGCACCGCTTCCAGCGTAATGCCCAGCCGGGCGCCCTGATCGGCGGCCAGCCGGCCGGCGGACCAGTCATGCGCGAAGGGTGCCCTTCCCTCGCCAAACCGGCCCTCGCCAAACCGGCCCTCGCCAAAACCGCCTCCACCGGAACCGCCGATATCTTGGGAAGCTTCCGCGGCGAGCGCGGGTCCGGACATCCACGACAGGCTAAAGATCAACGACGCGGCAAGCGCCTTCTTCATCTGTCCTCCCCGGCCGATGTTTCGGCCTGTCTCTTATATTTATGAGAGTGATGGTAAAGGAGGGTAGTCCCAAGTCAACGCACAAAAGCACCGACTCCCAAATGCTGCAGAGCAATATTCATCTCGGATTGGTTGAAAATCCGATCCGGATCGACCCCAGGAGCCCCGATGTCCCTGCCCGAACTCGACCCGCTGGACCAGCGCCTGATCACCCTGCTGCGCCATGACGGCCGGCGCAGCATTTCCGACCTCGCCATCGATCTGGCGGTTTCCCGCGCCACCGTGCGGTCGCGGATGGAGCGGCTGGAAAAGGCCGGGGTGATCCTGGGCTACACCGTCATCCTGCGCGCCGATGCGGTGGAAGATCCCGTCCGCGGCATCATGCTGATCGAGGTGGAGGGCCACGCCGCCGACCGGGTGATCAAGGCGTTGAGCGGCATGCCCGCGGTCCAGGAAATCCACACCACCAACGGCCGCTGGGACCTGATCACCACCCTCTCGGCCACCAGCCTGCCCGATCTGGACCAGGTGCTGCGCCGCATCCGCCTGATCCCCGGCATCACCGCCAGCGAAACCAACCTGCTGCTGGCGACACCGCGGACGACGCGGGCCAGATTGTGAGACGCTGGGAACAGCCCCGCTCTGGACAGACCGGGGCACCCTCTGTCATGGTGGACTCACTGGCATTGTAAAGGGCATTGCCTCTTATAAGGGACACGGGATATGGCCGACGCCGCAGTGTTCGATCTGGTCATTCGTGGGGGGCGGGTGGTCGACCCGGAAACCGGGCATGATGCCGTGGCCGATGTCGGGATCACGGGCGACCGGATCGCGGCCATCGGGCCCATGCTCGCGGCCGGGCGGCGCGAGATCGATGCGGCGGGGCTGGTGGTGGCGCCGGGCTTCATCGATCTGCATGCCCATGGCCAGTCGATCCCGGCCGACCGGATGCAGGCCTTCGACGGGGTCACCACCGCGCTGGAGCTGGAGGTGGGCGCCCTGCCCGTGGCGGCCTGGTACGATCATCAGCAGGCGGCCGGCCGGGTGCTGAATTACGGGGCGGCCGCCGCCTGGCTGTTCGCGCGCAAGGCGGCGATGATCGGGCTGGACCTGAACAGCGGCCTGCCGCCGATCGCGATGATGGGCGCGGGCGCCGGTGACATGCGCTGGTCGGTCGATGCCGCCACGCCCGCCCAGACCGAAACCATCGTCGACCTCACCCGCCGGGGGCTGGACGAGGGCGCGCTCGGCATCGGCATTCCCCATGGCTATGCCTCGGGCGCCGGGCTGAAGGAGATGAGCCGGATCTGCGCGCTCGCCGCCGCATACGACCGCCCGACCTATACCCATATCGCCTATATGTCGAACATCGACCCCAGAAGCTCGGTCCAGGCCTATGTCCAGCTGATCGGCCTGGCGGGGGCGACCGGCGCGCATATGCATATCTGCCATCTGAACAGCCCCAGCCTGCGCGACATCGAAGAGGCGGCGGGGCTGATCCGCACCGCCCAGGCCCAGGGCCTGCCGGTCACGACCGAGGCCTATCCCTATGGCACCGGCTCCACCGTGCTCAGCGCCGGCTTTTTCATGGAAAGCGATTTCGCCGAGCGCACCGGCACCGGCTATGGCGCGATCGAGGTGGTGAGCACCGGCCGGCGTTTCGCCGACCGCGACGAACTGGCCGCGGCCCGTGCCGAGGCGCCCGAATCCCTGGTGCTCTGGCATTTCCTCGACACCGACGACCCGCACGACACGAAGCTGCTCGACATCTCGGTCACCTTCCCCGGCGGCGCCATCGCCTCCGACGCCGTGCCGTGGAGCAACCCCGACGGCTCGCTCTATGACGGCGAGGACTGGCCGCTGCCGGCCGACAAATCGTCGCATCCGCGGTCATCCGGCACCTTCACCCGCTTCCTGGCCCAATGGGTGCGGGAACGCGAGGTGGTGCCGCTGGTCGAAGCCATGGCCAAATGCTCGCTGATCCCGGCGCAGATCGTGGAAAGCTGCAGCAGCGCCTTCCGCCGCAAGGGCCGGCTGCAACCCGGCTGCGATGCCGATATCGTGGTCTTCGATCTGGCCCGGGTGCAGGACCGCGCAACCTTCGAAGCCATGCATCTGCCGGCCGAGGGCATGGTCCATGTGCTGGTCAATGGCGAGGCGGTGATCAGCGGCGGCGACCTGGTCCGCGACGCCCGCCCCGGCCGCCCCATCCGGAGCGATCCGCGATGACGGCAGCGCCCCCGCCCCCTCCGCCTGCAACCGTCCCCATCCTCGTCGTCACCGGCTGGCTGGGGGCGGGCAAGACCACGCTGATCAACAGCCTGCTGGCGGGGGCCGGCGGTCGGCGCATCGCCGCGATCGTGAATGATTTCGGCGCCATCAACATCGACGAAGAGCTGATCCGCGCCCGCACCGATACCGTCGTCGGCCTGGCGAATGGCTGCGTCTGCTGCACCTTGCAAGGCGATCTGTTGCGCACCCTGAAACTGCTGCTCGCCGACGATCCGTCGCCGGATCAGATCATCGTCGAGGCGAGCGGCGTGGCCGACCCGGCCGGCATCATCCAGGCCCTGACCGACCCGGTGCTGTGGAAGAGCACGCGGCTGGATGCCGTGCTCTGCGTGGTCGATGCCGAGGATCTGGTGGCAAACCCTGCCCGGCGCGCCGACCCGCTCTGGCAGGCGCAGCTGGCGGCGGCGAGTTTCGTGGTCCTCACCAAGGCCGGCGGGCTCGACGCCGGGGCTGCGGTCGATCTCGCCCGCAGCCTGTCGCCCGGGGCGAAGCCGCCGGTGATCGACACGGCGCGCGAACCCCTGCCTGTAGCGCTGCTGCTGGATGGCGGCCCCGACCTCCCCGCCCTGCCCGGCCGACGCTTCACCGCCACCGCCGCCGGTGAAGGCCAGGGAGAGGGGGGCCATGCGGGCAGCCGTTTCGCCACCACCACCTGGCAGGGTACGGGCCCCGTCAGCCTGGTGGCGCTTCAGGCGCTGATCGGCGCGCTGGCGCCGGTGCTGGTCCGCGCCAAGGGGATCTTCCGCTTCACGGAAAAGCCCGGCCAGACCTGGCTTCTCCAGATGGTCGGACAAAGGGTGACGCTGGCACCGCTTTCGGGAGATTATCCGGAAGGTTGCCGCCTGGTCCTGATTGCAGAGGCCGGGCGGCTTGACGGCGCGGCCATCGCCGCGCAGCTTGCGCCACAGACACCTCTTTAACCGGAAGAAGAACCGCATTCATGCAGCGTGCGAAGGGCACCGACCGCATTCTCGACATCCTTGAACATCTGGAGACCGAGACCAGGCCGGTCAGCCGCAATGCGCTGGCCAAGGCGCTGAACTGCCCGCGGTCGACGATCTATTCCCTGGTCGACCAGCTGGTCGCCCGCGACTGGCTGACCCAGGACGACAGCGGCACCATCAGCCTTGGCCATCGCGTGGGGCTGCTGGGCCTCGCCTATTCACGCAATGCCCGGTTCGAGCCTGTGGCCCGCGAGGTGGTGCAGCGGGTGGCGAGCGAGGCCGGCGTGGTCACCGAAATCAACATCGCCGACAGCTGGCAGCAGCTGGTGCTGATTTCGGCCACCGGCCGCAGCCGCAATTATCTGCGCACGGTGGAAGGCTCGCGCTACCCCCTGCCGATCACCGGCTCGGCGCGGCTGCAGCTGGCCGACATCCCGCGCGACGTGATCCGCCGCAACATCCCGGACGAAGACTTCCGCCTGGGCTCGGGCGAGATTCTGCCCTTCGAGACCTTCTGCGCCGAAATCGACCAGCCCCGCCGCGACGGCCATTTCATCGCCCGCGGGCTGATCGACCGCTATGTCGGCACGGCGGGCGTACCGATCCTGAACCGCCACGGCCACTGCGTCGCCACCCTCAGCATCATCCTGCCCCAGGCCGACCTGGACGCGCGCCAGGACGACCTCCTCGACCTCCTGCGCCGGGGCGCCGACGAACTGTCGGGCTACCTGCGCGCCGCCGTCTGGCCGATGGGCGACCGGGCTTATGGGCATCTGTTTCATGATCGGGTGGGGGTTGGGGGGGCGGTGGGGGCGGGGTGAGAGGGTGAAGGCAGCCGACGGGCCTGCCTCACATCCGACCCGTTCGCGGCCGCGCATCAGGAGATGATGACTGATGACCTCGGACACGCCCTCGTGACGGATGCGCAGAAATCAGCCGTAAACCGTTACCGCCGGCGGTAAGCTTTTCGGCAACAGGCGCGAGGCGATCTTACCGCGCAGGACATGGAAGATCGCATTCACGATTTCCCGCATCAGGGCCCCCGACGCGGACGATCCGTTCGGGCCGAACGCGTCGCTCAGATCGCTCCCATAACGCAGGGCTGTGCGGCTATACTACCGACGGATGACCGGGGATCGACATCCGGTTCTTTGAACACGCTTTGACAACTGTTTAGAATCACAAATAGTTTCCGCCATCCACCTCATTTTCAGTTTCGGGACGCCCTCTAAGCGGGGTTTTCAGTGTTTTCGGGGGTAGGGTCCGCCGCTTGGATGTCGGTGCTGTCGTCGGCTTCCTCGACTATGACACCTTCCAGATATTGGCTGTGCTTTTCCTGAAGATACTTTATTGCGGTGCTTTCATCGGCGGAGTGTTGCAGATGCTCCTGAAAGAACTGTAGGCGGGCACGGTTTTCCTCTATGAGCTCGCCCCACGTCTTAATGCCGACAATATGTCGAGGCCCTTTTGCAACTAGACGCCGCTCGCGATCCGGCCCGTTATCGATGTCGTTTTTGGCAAAGTCATCATAGGCGTTGGACACAAGCCAAAAATGCCAGCGGACTCCGTCGACAGTCGAAAATCGCTCATCCGATGTGACAGCGATTGCATATTGCTTCGCCTGGATAATTTCCTTGGCGCCGATCTTCACCTTCGGCGCCTTAAGCTCGACGATCATGTGTTCGATGTCGTTGGCTCGGTGGCGGCGAGTGGATCGGGAGAACATCAGATCGATGATGCCGCGCGTCTTGCCGATCACCTTCACTGGCTCATCAATCGAGATGTCCGGATCGAGGTGATCTCGGTGCTTTTCGAGGACACGGCGAAGGTCCTTATCGCTGACCCAAAGATTATACTCTTCGCCGAAGATCCAGGTGTTTTCGGCAAGAATCTTGTGAAGCTGCGTCCGCTCCTTCAGCCGGCCCTTGGTCTCGGGATCGAAGACGATCGACTCAAGGGCTGAGATGAACTTCAGCCGGTCGGCAACCGTCTTGGCAGCAGTGATGATGGCGGAAAGCGTCGTCTCCTGCAGTAGCGTTGCGAGCTCTTTTTGCTTGCGGGCCGGGAGCTCCAGCACTTCCTTCAAGATGAGCTGTAGCTCTTCCGGTCCGCGCTCGATCGCGTTGCGGAGCATGCGAAGGTGGAGCGCTTTCGCCTTTGCCGAGCTGAGGCCGAGGTCCGGCGCTAGTTCCTGGACCTGAACCGCGACGATATCGAAAACCTGACGCTCCACCTTCTCGACACTGTTTTGTGGTTCGCCCCGATAAGGATAGACATCCTCGGCGATCCATTCTTCGACAAGCGATCGCGCCTTTTCTGCCGCCTTGTCTCGGAAATAGTCCTTGATCGTAGATCGTGCTTCTTCGACCGCGCCAGTGAGTAGAGGATCCATTTCAGAGAGCGCGACTCGCTCCTCATTGTGGAGCTCCTCGATGTAGCTCGATTTCAGGTATGCCGAAAACAAGAAACCGGGGACGTGAAAACGTGTCTCGACCTGATCAAACGGAAATCCGTTCGCGGAGCAGAGATACAGCACTCGTCGGGCGTCCGTGCGCCACTCGATAACCTCCAACTCCACGCCATGTTGGGTGCCGTCCGCAGTTATGATCGGCGCAAGAGAAGCCTTGTGGCGGCTCGCTATCGCCTTCTCGGGATCCAGCCTTTGGCCGGCGATCGATACTGATACACTGCGATAATTCATGAGGTAGAGAGCGAAAATCTCATTCAGACCCTGGAAACCTTCCTCGCTCTCGAAGATGCTGAAATCGCGCCGGAGATCGTCGATTTCAACGATCACGCCTGTCCGTCGGTCAGGAGCAGGGACCTCATCCGTGATCGTGACGTCCGTAAGGTCAGAGTCCAGAAGCCTGATGTCGAACGCTTTGCGCCCGTCTGCGCCATCGTAACACACTTTCCAGGTGGCCGATTGGCCGAGGGCGAATGCCTTGTAACGGCCGCGACCCTCCTGGCCATGGATCATGCGGTGAGTGCGCTTCGTATGGCGCGTGTCACGCTTCCACGAGCCACCGAGATTGCCAAACAGCACCCGTGCATCGACGCGAGAGAACCCGTCGCCATTGTCGTAGACAACGATCTTCGACATACCGCCCGCCAGATCGTTGTGTTCGAATTCAACCGAGACGTCGCTGGCCTCTCCATCGAGACTGTTCCACAGCAGTTCGGCGAGCGCAGGTATTGGCTTCGCCTTTGTTTGGCGGACCAGAAAGTCATCTCTCACTGCAACGGAGACGTGTTCTTCACCTGTCATAAATTCTCTCCGTATGCGGTCCACTTGAAGCGGGTCGATCGATGCAACCGACGACACCGTTCCACTATCAAGCCTGTTTGCCTCGCCTCCTGGCAAGAGGGGACATCGCTTTCTCCGTGGCGCGCTAGGCTCCAGACTCAATCACATCCAGAACGCGATGATGGCCGCAAGGGCCACGGCTGATAGGAAATTGGCGGCGAGCTTGTCATAGCGGGTCGCGACACGCCTGAAATCCTTGAGGCGGCAGAAAGCGTTCTCAACGAGATGCCGATTGCGATAACGCTTCCGGTCATACGCCACCTTCCGTTTTCGGTTGGTCCGCCCCGGGATCACCGGAACGGTACCGCGGTCGCGCAGGGACGCGCGGAGCCTGTCGGCGTCATAGCCCTTGTCCGCG
>NZ_NYWI01000067.1:0-192007 GCF_002684955.1 Tistrella sp.
CCCCCGCCTCAATGGCGGGAGTCGTTTTAGCCCCTCGCCGGGCGGGCGCTCCCGCGCCCTTGGCCCCCGCCTCAATGGCGGGAGTCTGTTAGCCCCTCGGCCCAAGCGGGCGCTCCCGCGCCCCCCGTCTCGCGAACTGCCTGAAAAGCAAGAGGAACGCACCCATGGGTTTCACCCGACGCACCCTTCTCGGCGCAGCACTCGGCCTTGGCGCGCTGGTCGCCACCGTGCCGGCGATGGCCGCCGACGTGACCCTGAAGCTGGGCTGGACCACCTCTGACGGTGCGACCGACCCCTATGCGATCGCGGCGCGCGACTTCGCCGCGGCGCTTGAGGCCGAGATGCCCGGCGTGTTCGAGGTGAAGTACTTCCCGAACCGCCAGCTGGGCGACGAGAAGGAAATGATCGAGGGCATGTCCTTCGGCACCATCGACGGCGGCATCATCACCAATGCGGTGATCGCCAATGTCGAGCCGGCCTTCCAGCTGCTGGACCTGCCCTTCCTGTTCGCGAACGAGGCCCAGGCCCACAAGGTGCTGGACGGCGATGTCGGCCAGGAGCTGATGGGCAAGCTGCGCAACCGCGGCATCATCGGCCTGGGCTTCGCCGAGGGCGGCTTCCGCCACATGATCAACAACACCCGCCCGGTGGCCCAGCCCGACGACGTGTCGGGCGTGAAGTACCGGGTGATGCAGAACCCGGTCTTCCTGGAAATGTTCAGCTCGCTGGGCGGCAACCCGGTGCCGATGGCCTGGGGCGAGACCTTCACCGCCGTGCAGCAGGGCACGATCGACGGGCTGGAAATTCCGGTCGCGGTCATCCAGGCCAACAAGTTCGCCGAGGTCACGAAGTATCTTTCGCTCACCCGCCATACCTATTCGGCGCTGGGCGTGCTGATCTCGAAGCGGACCTTCGACAAGATGACCAAGGAACAGCAGGAGGCGGTGCTGCGCGCGGCCCCCAAGGCGATCGCCGCCCAGCGCGTCCAGGTGGCAGACAACACCAAGCAGATCATCGAAGAGCTGAAGGCCGCCGGCATGACGGTCAACGAGATCAGCGATCCCGCCGCCTTCCGCGCCAAGGTGACCGGCGTCTACGACCGCTTCAAGCCGCGGATCGGCGCCGAGCTGATGGACAAGGCCCTCGCCGAGGTCAACTGACCCCGGTGACGGACCGTCCGGCCGGCAGTGCGCCCCCCGCGCTGCCGGCCGGATGCCATTCCGGACCAGCGCATCCCCCCGACCCTGACGGCAGACGGTAGCTCCCCCATGTCGGCTTTGCTCCAGACCCTCTCGCGCGGGCTTGCCCGGGTGACCGGCTGGGTGATCGTGGCCATCACCACCGTGATGATGGTGAGCCTGATCCTCCAGGTGTTCTCGCGCTATGTGCTCGGCCAGGGCTTCACCTGGACCGAGGAACTCGCCCTGTTCCTGTTCACCTGGGTGGTGCTGCTCGCCGCCACGACCGCGATCCGCGACGACGGCCATGTCCGCCTGCAGCTGGTCATCGACCTGCTGCCCGGGGCGGCCCGGCGGATCTGGATGCGCGTCCTGACCCTCGCCGTGCTGATCTTCTGCGTGGTCTTCGCCGTGACCGGGGCCGAATACGTCTCGGCAACGCTGGGCCAGGTTTCGGCCGCGGTGCAGTACCCGATCGAGGCGCTGCACATGGCGGCCCCCGTCGCCGGCGTGCTGGGGGCGATCCACGCCCTGGCCCGGCTGCTGGCGCCGCAATCGGTGATCGACGGCACGCCCGAAACCGGAGGCATGGTATGAGCACCGCCGCAGCCGTTCTGCTGATCGCCTTCGCCGTCTGCCTGTTCAGCGGCGTGCCGATCGTCTTCTCGCTGGGCCTTGCCGCCATCGCCGGGCTCTGGGCTGCCGATTTCGACCTGATCGTGCTGGCCCAGCGGACGATTTCAGGCACCCAGGTCTTCACCCTGCTCGCCATTCCGGGCTTCGTGCTGGCCGGGGACCTGATGATGCATGGCGGGCTGTCGCGCCGCCTGGTCCGGCTCTGCCAGGTGCTGGTGCAGCATGTGACCGGCGGGCTCGGCATGGTGACCGTGCTCTCGGCCACCTTCTTCGCCGCGATCTCGGGCTCGGCACCGGCCACCACCGCCGCCATCGGCGGCATCATGGTGCCCGAGATGGAGCGCCACGGCTGGAGCCGCCGCTTCGCCGCCGCACTCTCCACCGCCGCCGGCCCGATCGGGCAGATGATCCCGCCCTCGATCCCCATGGTCATCTGGGGCGTGGTCGCCGAACAGTCGATCACCAAACTGTTCCTGGCCGGCATCGTGCCCGGCATCCTGATCGCCATCGGGCTGATGACGGTGTGCTGGTTCGCCGCCCGCGCCCAGGGCATCCCCAAGGCGACCCGCCGGGCGACCGCCCGCGAACTGCTGGTGGCGCTGAATGACGGCAAATGGGCGCTGGCGGCGCCGCTGGTCATTCTGGGCGGCATCTATGGCGGCATTTTCACCCCCACCGAAGCCTCGGCGATCGGCGTCGCCTATGCCTTCGTGGTCGGCATGTTCATCTATCGCGAGCTGAAGGTCCGGGACCTTCCGGCCATTCTGCTCCAGTCGATGCGCACCACCACCATCGTCTGCAGCATCATCGCCGTCGCCTCGGCCTTCGGCTGGCTGGTCGCCATCGAACAGCTGCCGACGGTGATCGCCGAAGCCATTCTGTCGGTCTCGTCGAACCCGATCGTCATCCTGATGATGATCAACGTGCTGCTGCTGTTCATCGGCGCGATCATGGACAATGTGGCGGCGATGATCATCCTGGGCGGCGTGCTGACCAGCATAGGCACCAGCCTGGGGCTGGACCCGATCCATCTGGGCGCGATCGTGGTGATCAACTTCGCGATCGGCATGGCCACCCCGCCCTTCGGCTATTCGCTGTTCGTCGGCGCCGCGATCAGCAGGCTGTCGGTCGAAGAGGTCTCCAAGGCGCTCTGGCCGATGCTGCTGGTCAAGATTCTGGTGCTGGCCCTGATCACCTATGTCCCCTGGGTGGTGCTGGCCCTGCCTCGGCTGCTCGGCTGAAACCGGTCCCCGAACCGGGTCGAAACCGCCCCCGCCGGCCGCCGGCGGGGGCGGTTTCGTTTCGGACCGGCCCCGGAATTCTTAGAACCTGAAGTTTATTTTGGTCCGATAATATTCCTTGACGCGTTCATTTCGGGTGATAAAGTCGCGCAAGAATTAAACAAGAGCGGCATGTAGTCCATTCTTCATCAGCTGGGGAGCGGCATCGGATGAAGGTGTACGACTCGATCCTGGAGGCCGTCGGCGATACGCCGATGGTCCGGATCCGCAGCGTCTCGAAACAGGTCCCGGCGGAGATCTTCGCCAAGCTCGAATTCATGAACCCCGGCGGCAGCGTCAAGGACCGGCTGGTCCGCTACCTGCTGGAGCGCTACGACGAAGCGGGCGCGCTGACGCCCGACACCGTGCTGGTCGAGAATTCCTCGGGCAATACCGGCGCGGCGCTCTCGATGGCGGCGGCCGTGCGCGGCATCGGCTGCGTGGTGACCATCCCCGACAAGATGAGCACCGAGAAGATCGCCCGGATGCGCGCCTTCGGCACAAGGGGGGTGGTGGCCCCGACCGCAGTGGCCGCCGATGCGCCCGAAAGCTATTACAGCCAGGCCCGGCGTATCGCCGAAGAGACGCCCGGGGCGATCTATCCCGACCAGTACAACAACCCGCTGAATGCCGCCGCCCATTACGCCAGCACCGGGCCCGAGATCTGGGAACAGACCGGCGGCCGGATCGACGCCTTCGTCTGCGGCATCGGTACCGGCGGCACGATCAGCGGTGTGGGCCGCTATCTGAAGGAACGGGATCCGTCGATCCGGGTGATCGGCGTCGACCCGGAGGGCAGCGTGTTCCACGACCAGTTCCATCACGGCCGGTTGAGCACGCCGCATGTCTATCAGGTGGAGGGCATCGGCGAGGATTATCTGGTCGAGGCGGTGGATTTCTCGGTGATCGACGACATCATCCGGGTCGACGACCGGTCTTCGTTCCTGACCGCGCGCCGGCTGGTGCGCGAGGAAGGGCTGCTCTGCGGCGGATCGAGCGGGGCTGCGATGTGGGGTGCGCTGCAGGTGGCGGACCGCTTCCCGGGCGGCCGGATCGTGGTGCTGCTGCCCGATTCCGGCAACATGTATCTCAGCAAGTTCCTGGATGACGACTGGATGGTCCGGCACGGCCATCTGGCGGCCCCGACGGCAGCAACACCGCAGGCCATGGCGGCCGTGGCAGGTGCAGAATGACCGCCGTCGCAGCCGGGCCGTCCGTGGCCGAACCCCCGGTGGCGGCCGGCGTGATGCCTGGCGCGCGCTGGGCCTTCGCCGACCGCATCGACCTGATGGACGAGAGCCTGCGCGAGGGCGCCGAACGCGCCAGCGTGCCGCCGGACCTGGACGCCAAATGCGATCTGGCCCGGGCGATCGCCGATGTCGGCATCCGCACGCTGGTGGTCGGCATGTTCCCCGACGTGCCGCAGAATGCCGAACTGCTGGCACGGCTGGTGCGCCGCCAGCAGGCCGGGCAGCTGCCTGCCGATCTGCGCTTCATGGTCATCTCTCATGTTGGCGTGACCATGCGCCAGACGCTGGCCCTGCTCGACGAACTGGCGATCCCGCTCGACACGGTGCATGTGATCGCGATCCATTCGGTTTCGGATCTGCAGATCACCCATCTGTTTCCGACCATTCTGCGCAAGGACGGCGCCGTCGACTGGGATCAGGCCGCCTGGGAAGCGCTGGACGATGCCACGCGGCGGGCGCGCAATCTGGACTGGCTGGCCGATTTCCTGCCGGTGGTGACCGGCTGGCGCGGCGGCGGGGTGATGGTCGGGCTGCTGGATGCCTTCCGCGCCGATCACGGCCATCTGATGAATGCGGTGGCACCCGTGGCCGCGGCCGGCATCCGCCAGATCCGTCTGGTCGACACCGCCGGCACCTGCCTGCCCCATCAGCTGCCCCAGACGGTGGGCGAGCCGGTGGCGCGCTTCCCCGACATCGCCTTCTACGGCCATTTCCACGACGATTTCGGCATGTCGACCGCCAATGCGGTGATGGGGTTGTCGCTGGGGCTGAAGGGGGTGGACGTCTCGGTCGGCGGCTTCGCCAACCGGGCCGGACATCCGCCGCTGGCCGAGGTGGTGATGGCGCTGCGCAAACTCTACGGCGTGGAGCTGCCGGGCATGGACGCCACCCGGCTGCACGGCCTCAGCCGCATGGCTGAACGGATCTACGGGTTGATGGAAAACCCCGCCCAGGCGATCACCGGCGTCGTCACCCACAGCGTGCAGAGCGGCATCCGTACCGAGCTGCTGCGCAAGGCCCCGCGGATCTTCGACGCGATCGCCCCCGAAGAGGTCGGTGCCCGACTGGTGGCGATGTTCGGGGTGCGCAGCGGTCGCGACGGGCTGCTGCGCTTTCTGCGCGAACGCCAGCTGCTCGCCCCCTTCGGCCTGGAGCCGACGCCCGAGATCGCCGACGCGCTGTTCGAACATCTGGACGCCGAATGGGCCCTCCGCAGCGCCGGCGCCCGCGCCCGGCTGGGCGAGCTGATCGAACAGTATCAGGACACGCTGAACGCATCCTTCTTTACCGAAGAGGCTATGACGTCATGGCTGAGCGCGCATCTGACCGCCGTGCATATGAAGACGGCCTGACCGCCACCGCCGCCGCGGCCGCGCTCTGGCCGATCTTCCGC
The DNA here is from genome assembly GCF_002684955.1 of Tistrella sp. NCBI lineage: Bacteria > Pseudomonadati > Pseudomonadota > Alphaproteobacteria > Geminicoccales > Geminicoccaceae > Tistrella > Tistrella sp. The sequence continues at coordinate 5,738 of NZ_NYWI01000067.1, forward strand.
GACCGGGCCACCGGCGCCGATGAGGAACAGTGGCGCGACATGCTCGACCTTGCGGCGATCGCGGCCGCCGGGCTGACGCAGGAGAACGGGCTGGACCCGGTGGGTGAACTGGCCGTGCACCGGGTGCTTTATGCCATCTATGCCGGGCGGATCCTGGTGCCCTGGTCGCCGCAATGGCGCGATCTGGACGATGTCCGGGTCGATCTGCTGCGCCGGACGCTGGAAACCGGCTGGGAGGCGGCCGAACGCCGCCGGCTGACCGGCTTCTTCGGCCCCCTGCCGCAGGTGACGGATTTCGCCGGCTGGGCCACGCATCACTGCCAGGCCCACCGGTCCAATGTCGGCCACCCGCTGTTCGATTTCTTAAGCGACCGGGCAAGCTTCGACCAGCTGCGCAGCTTCATCGTTCAGGAAACCCCCTTCGACATCCATTTCGGCGACATCGTAGCCATGATGCTGCCGGGGGTGCATGGCGGCGCCAAGGCCGAGTTCTCGCGCAATTTCTGGGACGAGATGGGCCGCGGCGACCAGCGGCTGGCGCATCGCCAGCTCCGGCTCGACATGATGACGGCGCTGGGCGTGCGCGAGGATGTGCATGTCACCGAGGTCGAGGCCTTCTGCCTGGAAGAACTTCGCCTCGCCAACATGTATTTCCACGGCGTGTTCAACCGCGCCCTGCTGCCCCAGGCGATCGGCATGATGCTGGCCACCGAACTGATGGTTCCCGGGCGGCTGGACCGGCAGATCCAGGGCTGGCGGCGGGTCGGGCTGGATGACGACACCATGCGCTATCTGATCGAACACACCGTGGTCGACATCGAACACGCCGCCGGCTGGATGAACGAGGTGGTGCTGCCGATGCTGGCCGAGCGCCCCGAGGTGATGGGCGAAATCGTCCTCGGCATGGCCCGCCGGCTGGAACATGCCGCCGCGGTCTGCGACCGGATGATGACGCTCCTGCCTGCGGCGGCCTGAATGACCGCCCTCGCCGTTGGAGACCTTCTCTCCCGAACCCCTGCCGCTGAAATCGTCCTTGCCGGCTGCGGCCTGAGAGGCATGGGGCTGCTGACCGCGACGCCGGCCCTGCTCGACCACCGCCTGACGGTGGTCGATGCGGGGCCGCGGCCGGGGCCGGGGGCCTTTCCGGGATACCGGATCCAGTCCAATTCCGCCGGCGCCGATTTCTTCGGCTGGGTGGATCCGGCGGGGCCGTTCGGGGCCGTGCTGGACGATCCGGCCGTGCGCCGGCTGCGCGAGCATCAGGGCGCCTTCGATCTGGCGCTGCTGGCGGGCGCGCTCGACCGCTTCGGCGACAGGCTTGCCGCATTGCTGCCGCCGGACCGGCTGATCCGGGGCGATCCGCTGGTGCATGTGACGGTGGAGGGAGAGGCGATCGCGCTGACCCTTGCCTCGGGCCGCCGCATCGACACCCGGGCACTGGTGCTGGCGCTGGGCATCACCGAACCCGCCCATGACGCCCTGGCGCCCTGGGCGGGCCGTACCATCCCCTCGGGCCGGATCGTGCGCGACCATCTGGCCGCCCTGCCGCCGGTGCCGGCAGACCGCCCGGCACGGATCGTGATCGCCGGCGGATCGCACAGCGCCTATTCAGCCGCCCTGGTGCTGGCCGATGCCGTGGATGCGGGCCGGCTTTCGGCCGAGGTCACCATCCTGCATCGCGGACCCGCCCGGCTGTTCTACCCGAACATGGACGCCCATGCCGCCGAGCCGCATGGCCCGCTGGAAGCCCTGCCCGACCCCGCCCGCGACATCTGCCCGGAAACCGGCCAGATCTTCCGCTATTCGGGGCTGCGCCACCGGGCCCGCGCCCTGTTCCGCGAGATCGCCCTGGGCCGCCGCCCGGGCTTCACCCAGCGGCAGATCCCCGCGATCGACGATGCGGCCGCCCTGCTGGACCAGGCCGATCTGATCGTCCAGGCGCTGGGCTATCGAAGCCGCCGGCTGGCGATGACCATCGACGGCCGCCCCTGGGATCCGGCCGGCGGGCGGCCGGTGGTCCGCCCGGAGCCCGACGGTCGCATCCCGCTGCCGGCAGGGGCTCGCGCGCAGATCTTCGTGATGGGCATGGACCCCTACCCCTATGACGACGGCGCACTGACCCCCACGGGGCAGTATGCGCTGCGCGGCGGCCAGATCCTGGCCGCCCTTGCCCGGCCGCCTGCGGCCGGACAGCCCCTCCCCCTCGCAGAACCCGGATGAGGTACGGCCATGGCGCATATGGTCTTCGTGGAAACCACCCGCCCCGCCACGCGGGCGATCGATCATGCGCTGGCCATGGGGCACGAGGTGACGCTGATCCGATCCGGGCGCTTCGACTGGTTGTTGCCGCCCGCCGAGCATGAGCGGATCCGCGCGCTCGACATCCGCCTGGTGGAGATCGCCGACACGCGCTCCGATATGCTGATCGAGGCGGCGCTGCGGGATCTGATGGCCGGCGGGCCGGTGGATGCGGTGCTGACCGCCCTGCAGCCGGCCGCCACCCCGGCCGCGATCGCCGCCGGCCGGCTGGGCATCCGGGCGACGGCGGCACGGGGCATGATCAATGCCCGCGACAAGGCGCTGACACGGGCGGCACTCGACCGCGCAGGGCTGCCCTCGGTCGCCCATGCCACCGTCCGCACGCTGGAAGATGCCCTCGACGCCGCGGCGCGCATCGGCTATCCGGTGATCGTGAAGCCGGTGAACGGTCTGGGCAAGGCACTGACCACCTGGGCGAAGACGCCCGACGACATCCACCGCCATTTCGCCACCCTGGCCGAGCGCCGCGAGGTGCTGCAGACCGGTCTTGCCGACGAGCTGGCCGATGCCGCCTTCATCATCGAAGAGATCGCTCGCGGCCCGCTGCATTCGCTGGAACTGGCGGGCCTCGCCTCGGGCGCGAAGGTGCCGCTGATCCTGGTGCGGCGGAAAACCGGGCGGGATGATCCGGTGCTGGAGATGGGCTCAACCGTCCCCGCACCGCTCTCGGCCGAAGACCGCCGGGCGGCGGGCGATTACGCGGTGGTGGTGGCCGAGGCGCTGGGCCTCGACATCGGCATCTTCCATATCGAGCTGATCATGACCGACAGGGGCCCGCGGCTGGTGGAGGTGAACCCGCGGATTGCCGGCGGCGCCATCCCCGATCTGATCCGCACCGCCACCGGCATCGACCCGTTCGAGCTGCTGGTGCGCGTCCATGCCGGCGAAAGCCCGGTTTCGGACTGGCTGCCCGAGACCTGTGCCGCCAGCCACAGCTTCATCACCATGGCCGAAGACTGCACCATACGTGCCGATCTGGCTCCCGACTGGTTCGAAGCCTTCCGGCCGCGCATGGCCTCAGGCGGTTGCGACATCCGCCCCGGCGCCAGCTACCGGCGCATGGATGGCAACCAGGATGTGTTGGGCGTTGTTCGAATGGTTGCACCCACCATCGGTGAGGCGGCCGCCGCCTGCGAGGCGCTGCGGGCCGAGATCGCCGACACACTGGGCGTGAAGCTGGTGGAGCTGGTGGAATGAGCGGCACCACCCAGGCACTACCCTCGCGGCTCGCGCTCTTCGCCGACCGGCGGTTCCTGCTGCTCTGGGCGGCGATGCTGGTCAGCGCCACCGGCACCTTCATGCTGCTGCTTGCGGTTTCGGCCGAATTGCTGAAGCGCCACGGCTCGGGGCTGGGTGCCGCCTCGGTCTTCGCCTTTCAGTGGATCCTGCCGGTGGTGGCGGTGTCGCTGGTCCGCCGGCTGGCGGAAAGCCGGCGGCTGCGCCGCACGGTGATCCTGGCCGAAATCGCCGGGGCCGTGATCTCTCTGGCGATCGGCCTGCTGCTGACCGCCGATCTGACCGTGGCGGTGCTCGCCTGCTTCCTGATCCGGGGCCTGGCCGAAGCGGTGACCAAGACCTCGCGGGTGGTGCTGGTCAAGCTGATGTTCCAGGGGCCGGCGCTGACGCTTGCCTCGTCCACCTTCAACCTGTCCTTTTATGTCGGCGGGGCGCTGGGCGGGCTGGCGGGCGCGGTGGCGGTAGAACATCTGCCGCTGATCGGCGTCTGCGCGGTCGACGCCATGACCTTCCTGATCTCGGCCGCCTGCTACCGGGCGCTGCCCGATCTGAGGCCGGCCGAAGACGCAGCCCCCCGCGCGCCCGGCCGGCGCCGGGGCGCGATCGCCGAAGCCCTGACGCTGATGCGCGCCGATCGGCGGCTCTGGCTGGCGGCGGGCTATGTGGTGGCCGCCACCGGCGTGCTGCAGGGGTTCCACAACACCGCCCGGGTGGTGCTGCCCATGCGCCATCTGGGGCTGGATGAAAGCGCGGTGATGCATCTGCAGATCACCAGCGGCCTCGCCATCATCCTGGGCGCGGTGGCGATCCCGGTGCTGGGGGCGCTCGCCCGCCATCGCAGCTTCGCGCCGCTTACCCATCTGGGGGCCTGCGTGATGCTTTGGGCGGTGACGCTGGTCGCCGGCGAGACGGGGCTGCATCTCGGCTATTTCGCCTATATCTTCCTGTTCGAAGCCGCCTTCACCGCCGCCCAGGCCCAGCTGATCCAGGCCACGCCCAGCCGCGACATGGCCACGATGCAGGCGGCGGTGGGGGCGCTGGGCACCAGCCTGCTGATCGGCTGCACGCTGTTGAGCGGCGCGCTCGCCGATCTGATGCCGCTGCCGGTGGTCGCCGCGATCACGGCCGGGATCGGGGTCGTCATCCTGCTGGGTATCGAGGCGGGCAGCCGCCACGGCATCCGCAAGGCGGCCGGTATCTGATGAAGGCCCATATCTGATGAAGGCCCATATCTGGTGAAGGGACTGCTGCACGACCGCAACTTCCTGCTGATCCAGGCGGCGACGCTGATCAGCGCCACCGGCAGCTTCATGCTGCTGCTGGCGGTTTCGGCCGAGCTGTTGCGGCGGTCGGGATCGGGGCTGGGGGCGGCGTCGGTCTTCGCCTTTCAGTGGATCCTGCCGGTGCTGGCGGTGTCGGCCGTGCGCCGGATTGCCGATCTGCCGGGGCTGCGGCGGGTGCTGATCCTGGCGGAACTGGCCGGCGGCGCGCTGTCGCTCGCCATCGGCCTGCTGCTCACGGCCGATCTGCTGCCGGCCGTGCTCGGCTGCTTCCTGCTGCGCGGCTTCGGCGAGGCGGTGACCCGCACCGGCCGCGTGGTGCTGTTGCGCCGGCTGTTCGACGGCCCGCGTCTCGCCGCGGCCGCGTCCAGCTTCAACATCGCCTTCTATACCGGGGCGACGCTGGGCGGCGTGGCGGGCGGGCTGGTGGTCGGGCGGCTGTCGCTGACCGAAATCTGCGCCCTTAACACCGCAGGCTTCGTGGTGGCGGCGCTGTGCTGGCGGGCACTGCCGGATGTGCGCGCTGCAGCCGATGCCGCCGGAAGAGGTGGCGGCGCCCTGCGTGACGCCCTGCGGATGACGGCCGGCAATCCTGCCCTGCTGCGCCAGGCCGGCTATGTCGTGCTCTCGACCGGCGTGTTCCAGGGCTTCCACAATGCCGCCCGCACCCTGTTGCCCATGCGCGGGCTGGGGCTGGACGACCGGGCGGTGATGCATCTGCAGGTGGCAAGCGGGCTTGCCATCATCCTGGGGGCGGTGCTGGTGCCGCTGCTGGGCGGGCTTTCCCGCCGCCGCTGGCTGACGCCCTGCGCCTCGGCGCTTGCCTGCCTGCTGCTGGCGGCCGCCAGCCGCGCGCCCGGGCTCGGCCTGCTGATCGCCGCCTATCTGGCCTTCCTGGTCGCCTTCGAACTGGCCTTCACCGCCGCCCAGGCCGGGCTGATCCAGGCCGCGACCACCGGCCAGATGGCGACCATGCAGGCCGCCGCCAATGCCGGCGGCACGGCTCTGGTCATCCTGGTGACGCTGGCGACCGGCGGGTTGGCCGATCTGATGCCGATGGCGGCCGTAGGCCCGGTGATCGGCATTCTGGGGCTGATGCTGATCGCCGGGCTGGAGCTGGCCGCGCGGCGGGCTCAGGCGATGCTGTCGACCACGCCGCCATCCACCCGCAGGGCGGCGCCGGTGGTGGCGGACGACAGCGGCGAGGCCAGATAGACCGCCAGATTGGCGACCTCGTCGACCGAGGCAGCGCGCCGGATGAGCGAACCCGGCCGGTTGTCGGCCACGAAATTCGCGGCACTGTCTTCGATCACATCCCCGTCCACCGGCCGGCCATCCGCCTCCAGCATGCGCCGGAGCCCGCGGGAGAGGGTCGGGCCGGGCAGGATGGCATTGGCGGTGACGCCGGTGCCGGCCAGCCGCTTGGCGAGCCCCCGCGACAGGGCGAGATAAGCGGTTTTGGTGACGCCGTAATGGATCATGTCGGCGGGGATGTTGAGCGCCGATTCAGACGACAGGAAGATCACCCGCCCCCAGCCGCGATCGACCATGCCCGGCACCAGCGCCCGCGACAGGCGCATGCCCGACAGGAAGTTGACCGCCAGGATCTGCTGCCAGAGATCGTCATCGGCCTCGAAAAAATCGGCCGGGCCGAAGAAGCCGACATTGTTGACCAGAATGTCCGGATGCGCGACCGCCCCGGCCAGGGTGTCGCAGCCGGCTTCGGTGCCGAGATCAGCGGCGACACCGCGCACATCCGCCCCGGGCACGGCCTGTTTCAGCGCCGCCACTGCCTGGTCGACATCCGGCTGGTGCCGGCCGTTCAGCACCACGGACGCCCCCGCCCCGGCCAGGCCGCGGGCGATGGCATGGCCGATGCCGGCGGTGGAACCGGTGACGACGGCCGAGCGGTCGGTGAGATCGATCTTCATCGGGTTTGCCTCCAAACGACTGCGGGATCGTCAGAGGTGCGAACGCCGTGGCAGGCGATGCGTTCCGGCCGGACCGATCAGCGATAGCCGGTGGGATCGGCCGGCAGGCCCGCCTCCTGCACCTCCACCAGATAGCGGAAGCAGTCGGGGCGCGACCCGTCGAGATCGTCGATGCCATAGACCCGGGCCAGTTCGCCGCTGGAGGTCGAGCCGCCGTTCCAGCGCATCCGCCGGGGGTCTGCCGCCAGCGCCGCAATGCCGCGGCCAAGGAAACGGGGGGTTTCCGAGATGCAGAAATGCGGTTCCCGCGCAATCGCCTCGCGCCAGCCGGCCTCGGTCACGCCGTAATGGTCGAGCATCATCTCGGACCGCATCCAGCCCGGCGTCACCGCGACCGAACAGCAGCCATGGGGCTCAAGATCGCGGCCATGGGCCCAGGCCATGCGGATCACCGACATCTTGGCCAGATCGTAGAAGGGAGACAGCCGGTAGCGGCCGGCATTGTAATCGGCGGTGCCGTCGGTCACCTCGACCAGAACCCCGCCGGGCCGGCGGATCAGCAGCGGCAGCAGGTGATGGGCGGCGATCAGATGGGTGTCGACCGCGTTGTGCAGCAGCCGCAACCCTCTGTCGAGATCGTGCCCCCAGACCGGGACATTCCATTCGGTCAGCAATTCGCCGCCCCAGACATCGTTGACCAGCAGGTCGAGCCGGCCATGGGCCGCATCGATCCGGGCGGCCAGCGCGGCCACCGCCGCCGGGTCCAGATGGTCGAGCACGACCGGAATGCCGCAACCGCCGGCCGCCGTGACCAGGGAAGCCGTTTCCTCGATCGTCTCGGGCCGGTTGTAATCCGAGCGGCGACCGGCGGTGGAGCGGCCGGTGACGTAGACCGTGGCCCCGGCGGCGCCCAGTTCGACCGCGATCCCGCGCCCGGCGCCGCGCGTTGCGCCGGCGACCACGGCAATCCTGTCCGAAAGAGCCGTCATGAACCCTGCCTCCCTGGATACGGCGCTTCCATCTGCGCCTCGGATAATTTATAAACGAACATTCATTTATAATGAAAGCCCGAGATCTGCAAGGGGAGGACGACATGGCCCGCCGACGCAGCCTGCCCGATGACCGGATTCTGGAGATCACCCTCGCCCTGATGCACCGGCTGGGGCCGCAGGCGGTCACCTTCGCAGCCGTGGCGACGGAAACCGGACTGTCCGGCGCCACCCTGGTCCAGCGCTTCGGCAGCAAGCCGGCGATGATCCGGGCCGCGCTCGATCTTGCCTGGACGCGGCTGGAGACCGCCACGGCCGAGGCGATCGCCGCCTGCCCGCCGACACCGGACGGTGCGGTCGCCCTGCTCGCCGGGCTCTCGCAGAGCTATGGCGACATCGACAGCTATGCCGACGGGCTGATGGTGCTGCGCGAGGATCTGCGCGACCCGGAGCTGCGCGCCCGCGGCACCCGCTGGGGCAACGGTCTGGCCGCGGCGATCGACCGCTGCTTTCCCGCCCAGCCGGGTGCCGGCCGGCTGATGATCACCCAATGGCAGGGCGCGCTGATCTGGTGGGGCTTCGCCCCCGACCGGCCGATCGACCGGGTGGTGGCGGAAAGTCTGGGCAGCCTGGCAGGGCTGCTCGCCGGACGGCCGGTCCCGGCGGAACCGGCCGGCGGCGCCTGATCGCGCGCGCCAACGCCTCCTCCCCCCCTCAACGCCTCGCCACCGCCTCACCCGGGGTGGCGTCAGGCGGTGGCGCCCAGATCTTCCGAGATGATCCGGCAGCGCTCGGCCAGCAGAAGGGCGGCCGGGTGGTCGGGGTCGGCGAGCGCACGGTCGGTGCCGATCAGGGTCAGCACGCATTGCGCCTCGTTCTGCCAGTCGAGCACCGGGCTCGAAGCAGCGGCAAGGCCCGGCACCACCGAACCGTCGACGGTGGCGACCCGGCGGGCGCGGATCTCCGCCACCAGCGCATCGACATCGACCGGCGGCAGATCCCGGCCGGCGGCACGGGTTTCGGTGGCGAGCACCGGCGCGGTGACGCTTTCGGGCAGCCAGGCCAGAAAGGTGCGGCCGGTGGCCGACCGCAGCAGCGGCATCACCGATCCCAGGCTGAGCGCGCCCACGAAGGGCACCCGGCTGCGATGCAGCCGGACGACGACGGCGCCGTGCAGGCTCCAGACCGCCAGATGGGCGGTGAACCCCGAGGCCTCGGCCAGTGCCGGCAGTTCGGCCGCGGCCCGCGCGACCGGATCGAGCCGGCCCATGGCGGCCAGCCCCAGCTGCAAGGCGATCGGCCCCAGATCATAGCGGCCGCCATCACCATCCTGCACCACCAGCCCGTCGCGGACATAGCTCGCCAGATAGCGATGGGCATTGCTGGCCGAGATGCCGGCCGCCTGGGCGATGGCCTTCAGCGGCAGCGGCCCGCCGGCGCGCATCAGCACCATCAGCACGCGGTTGCCGATCTCCACCGACTGAATGCCGCGCGATCCGGCGGCCGCGCCGATCGCGCCCCCCTCTTCCAGCTCGATCGCTGCCATGGCGGGGTCCTGTCCTCCCATTGTTTCCGACGCCTTGCGGCAGATCGCCGCCGCGGCGATCGACCGCATGGGCGCCTGCATTGGCGTTTGCTTCTGAGCAATCGTTTTGCTAATAGAGAATACAGAGCCCGAAGACGGGTGACAACATGTCGCACCGACGGCCGGCGATCTTCAGTGTCGCCCCGGCCCAACGGTCGCAAAGCAGAGGCCGGGTCATCAGCGGGTCGCGTGGGAAACGCCGCCGTCCTCCCGGCATGTGCCCATGGAGGAATTTCGATGACCGCTCCCACCGCTTCAGGCCCGACCTCTTCAGGCCTCCCTGAAAGCTACGCCGCCGAACTCGACCGGCTGGACATGGCGCCGCTCTGGACGGTGCTGGCCGATCTGGTGCCCGAACATCCGCGCCCGAAGGCCGTGCCCCATCTCTGGCCCTATGCGACCGCGCGCGAGGTGCTGCTGGAAAGCGGCCGGCTGATTTCGGCCGAAAAGGCCGAGCGCCGGGTGCTGGTGCTGGAAAATCCCGGCCATCGCGGCGAGCACCGCGCCACGGCGTCGATCTATGCCGGCCTGCAGCTGATCCTGCCCGGGGAACGGGCGCCCGAACACCGCCACACCCAGTCGGCGCTGCGCTTCGTGATCGAAAGCGACGGCGCCTATACCACGGTCGAAGGGGCGCGGGTCGACATGGCCCCCTTCGATCTGGTGCTGACGCCGCGCTGGCGCTGGCATGCCCATGGCCATGACGGCAGGCAGCCGGGGGTGTGGCTGGACGGGCTCGACATCCCGATGATCAGCCTGTTCCAGGGCGGTTTCGCCGAGCGGATCGGCGACAACGAGGCCCCCGCCCGCCGGCCGGACGTGTCGCCCGCCATGCATGCCGCGGGGTTGCGGCCGGCGGCCGGCACTGCCGCCGCCGCCCATGGCCTGCTGCATTATCCCTTCGCCAGCTGGCGCCCGGCGCTGGATGCCGCACGTGCCGCAGGCGGCGTGGAGCCCCATGACGGCGTGCGGCTGGAATTCACCGACCCGGCCACCGGCGGCCCGGTGCTGCCGACGCTGTCGGCCTTCGCACAGCTGGTGCCGGCCGGGACCGCCACCCGGCCCGTGCGCCGCACCGAAAGCGCGATCGTGGTCGGTGTCGAAGGTCGCGGCACGCTGGAAATGAGCCGCGCCGACGGCAGCCGCGTGGCGCTTGCCATCGGCCCGCGCGACGTGGCCGTGATACCCTCCTGGTCCGATCTGTCGATCACCGCCGAAGCCGGCGAGGACCTGGTTCTGTTCAGCCTGTCGGACCGGGCGGCGCAGAGCGCGCTCGGCCTCTATCGCGAGGAACGTGCATGACCACCGCTGCCACCAGCCCGGAGATCACCGCCGGCGGCACCGCCCCCACCGTCGTCGTGCCCGTCGAGGGCGGCGGCGGCTTCGCGGTGCGCCGGGTGTTCTGCGTCGGCCGCAACTATGCCGCCCATGCCCGCGAGATGGGCCGCGACCCGGATCGCGAGCCGCCCTTCTTCTTCACCAAATGGGCCGAAAGCGTGGTGCCCGGCAGCGGCACCATCACCTATCCGCCGCGCACCGCCAATTATCACCACGAGGTCGAACTGGTGGTGGCGATTGCCGAAGGCGGCGCCAACATCCCGCAGGACCGGGCGCTGGATCATGTGTTCGGCTATGCGGTCGGCCTGGACATGACCCGCCGCGACCTGCAGCTGGCCGCCCGCGATCTGGGCCGGCCCTGGGACGAGGGCAAGAATGTCGAGCAGAGCTGCCCGATGGCGGCGCTGGTGCCGGCGGCCCGCATCGGCCACCCCGATCGGGGCCGGATCGTGCTGACGGTGGACGGCGCCGTGCGCCAGGAGGCGGACCTTGCCGACCTGATCTGGAGCGTGCCCGAGATCGTGTCGATCCTGTCGGAGAGCTGGACCCTTCAGCCCGGCGACCTGATCTTCACCGGCACGCCCGCAGGCGTGGGGGCGGTGGTGCCGGGTGCGGTGATGCATGCCGAGATCGACGGCCTGCCGGCGCTGGACGTGACGGTGGCGGCGGCCGGCTGACGGGCGCCGGAAGAAAGACGGGTGCGGCCGGCGGGGAATGACCGGCCGCCCCTCCATGACATTGGGGAGGAGACGACCATGCGCGGTTTCATCGCGGCGGCCTTCGGGGCCGCCCTCACCCTCGCCGGTCTGGGCGGCGGTGTGGCGCCGGCCGCGGCGCAGGAAACGGTGACGCTGAAGATCAGCCACTATCTGCCGGCCAGCCACGGCTTCCAGGCCGATTTCCTGGGCCCCTGGGCGGAAGAGCTGGAGCGGCGCACCAACGGCAAGGTGAAGGCCGAGATCTATCCCGGCACCAGCAGCTTCGGCAATGCCGCCCGCCAGGCCGACCAGGTCCGCGCCGGGGTGATCGACATCGCGCTGGGTCTGCGGGGCATTCCGCGCGGCCGGTTCGAGCGCAGCTCGGTCTTCGAACTGCCCTTCGTCGTCAGCGAGGCCGGTGCCGGCACCAGGGCGATGTGGGAGATGTACAAATCCGGCGCGCTGGCCGACGACTACAAGGATTACAAGGTTCTGGCGCTGTTCGTGCACAATGGCGGCCTGTTCCACACCACCTCTGTCCCCGTCCATGAACTCTCGGATCTGAAGGGTCTGCGCCTGCGCACGCCGAGCGAGGCGGTGTCGGTGATGCTGCAGTCGCTGGGCGCGAGCGCGGTGGGCCTGCCGCCGAGCGAGATTTACGAGAACCTGCAGAAGGGCACGCTGGACGGGCTGGTCACCACCTGGGACCTGGTCGGCGCCACCCGGCTGAACGAGGTGGTCAAGTACCACACCGACGGCCGGGTCTATACCGCGGCCTTCTACGTGCTGATGAACAAGCGCAAGTATGAGAGCCTGCCCGCCGACGTGAAGCAGGCGATCGACGAGACCACCGGCGATGCGCTGGTCGCGAAGTTCGGCGACTGGTGGGCGAAGTGGGACAAGGCCGGCCGCGAGGACGCGGTCGCGCGCGGCCACGAGATCATCGAGATCGACGAGGCCACCCGCAACCGCTGGCGCGAAGAGCTGACGCCGATGATCAACGCCTATATCGAGCGGCTGCAGAACAACGGCGTCGCCGATGCCCGCGCGCTCTACGACCAGGCCCGCGACCTCACCGCCCGCTACGAGGCCGCGGAATGACCAAAAGCCCTTCGGCATCGCCCCGGCCCGCACGCGGCGGTGCCGTCCGGCTGATCGACGGCCTGATCGAGGCGGCGGCGCTGTTCGGCGTCGCCTGCCTCGGCATCGGGATCGTCGCCACGGTGGCCGATGTTCTCGGCCGCCAGGTTCTCGGCTTTCAGGTGACCGGCACCGTCGACCTCACCCAGCTGGCGGTGGTTACCTGCGCCTTTCTCTCCCTGCCCTTCGGCTTCCGTCGCGGCGCCCATGTCGCGGTCGAACTTCTGGACGACCGGCTGCCGCCCGCGGCCCTGCGTGCGCTGGATCTGCTGGCCGGCATCGCCGGGCTGGCGGTCATGTTCGTGATCGCCTGGCGCGGCTGGGGCGAGCTGGAGCTGGCGCTCGACTATGGTTCGATTTCGCAGGATCTGGGCCTGCCGCTCTGGATCCATCGCGGCCTGGTCGTGGCCGGCGGCGCGCTCGGCGTGCTTGCCTGCCTGATGAACATGGCCGAGGCCCTCGGCCTCTGGTCACGCCCCGCGCCCGCCCCTGCCGGCGCCTCCGTCTCCGTCAACGAGGGCTGAGTTCCCATGGATCTGACGATCGGCGTGCTCGGCTTCGTGGCCGTGCTCGTGCTGGGCATCCTGCGCGTGCCCGTGGCCGTGGCGATGGCCGTGGTCGGCCTGGCCGGCGGTGCGGCTCTGGGCGGGCTCGACGGCATTCTCTATCTGTCGGGCACGCTGCCCTATGACGCGGTCTCGCCCTATGGCCTGTCGGTCGTGCCGCTTTTCGTGATGATGGGCGTGTTCGCCGGCCGGGCCGGGCTGTCGCGGGCGCTTTACGACGTGGCGGATCTTCTGGTCGGCCGCTTCCGCGGCGGCCTCGCCATGGCGACGATCGGCGCCAGCGCCGGCTTCGGTGCGATCTGCGGCTCCAGCCTCGCCACCTGTGCGACCATCGGCAAGGTGGCGCTGCCCGAAATGCGCCGCCACGGCTATCCAGACGATCTGGCGGCGGGCGCGGTTGCGGCCGGCGGCACGCTGGGCGTGCTGATCCCGCCCTCGGTGATCATCGTGCTCTATGCGCTGATCACCGAACAGTCGATCGGCGCATTGTTCGCCGCCGCCCTGATCCCCGGGCTGATCGCCACCCTCTATTACATGATCGCCGCCCGGATCTCCGCCCGCCGGCTGCCGCGGCGCGGCGAGCGCCCGCAGGACGCCGCGCAAAAGCGCGGCGGGGGCCTGCGCCTGCTCGCCATCGCCGATATCGTGGTGCTGTTCGGCCTGGTGATCGGCGGCATCTATGCCGGCCTGTTCTCCCCCACCGAAGCGGCCGCGATCGGTGCCGGCGGTGCCGCCCTGCTCGCCTGGGTGCGCGGCGGGCTGAAGGGCGGCGAGCTGCGCGGCGCGATGGTGGAAACCGCGCTCACCTCGGGCATGATCTTCCTGATCCTGATCGGCGCGGCGCTGTTCAACTATTTCGTCGAGACCTCGGGCCTGCCCCAGGCGCTGGTGGGCGCGATCGCGGCCGCCGGCCTCGGCCAGCTGGAAGTCATCCTGCTGCTGGTCGCCTTCTATCTGGTGCTCGGCTGCTTCATGGACAGCATGTCGATGGTGCTGCTGACGGTGCCCGCGGTCTTCCCGCTGATCCAGGCCAGCGGCATCGATCCGATCTGGTTCGGCATCCTGCTGGTGACGGTGGTCGAACTCGGCCTGATCACGCCGCCGATCGGCATGAACCTGTTCGTGCTGAAGGGCATCGATGCCCGGCTCGATCTGGGTGTGGTGATCCGCGGCGTGCTGCCCTTCATCGGCGCCGATGTGGTGCGGGTGGTCACGCTGATCGCCCTGCCCCAGGTCGTGCTGTTCCTGCCCCATCTGCTCGGCTTCTGAGGACCCCGCCCCCATGACCATCGAACCCGATACCGGCGGAACCGATACCGTCTTCCACGGCTATTTCCGCTCCTCCGCCGCCTATCGCTGCCGGATCGCCTTCAACCTGAAGGGCTTTGCGCCAGCGCAGCGCTTCGTGCATCTGCGCAAGGGCGAACAGAAGAGCGCGGCCTACAAGGCGCTCGCGCCCGCAGGGCTGGTGCCGGCGCTGGAAACGCCCCGGGGCGTGCTCACCCAGTCGCTCGCGATCATCGAATGGCTGGACGAGACCATGCCCGATCCGGCGCTGCTGCCGGCAGATGCCTGGACGCGCGCCAAGGCCCGCGCCTTCGCCCAGACCATCGCCTGCGACATCCACCCGGTGAACAATCTGCGGATCCTGGGCTATCTCAAGACCCCGCTCGGCCACGACCAGGCGACCGTCGACACCTGGTACCGCCACTGGATCGCCGAGGGCCTGAGTGCCGCGGAAGCCCTGGCGCAGGATGCCGGCGGACACGGCCGTTTCCTGTTCGGCGACCGGCCGGGCCTCGCCGAAATCTGCCTGGTGCCCCAGCTCTACAATGCCCGCCGCTTCGCCTGCCCGATGGAGGCCTATCCGCGGCTGCTGGCGGTGGAAGCGGCCTGCAACGCCCTGCCCGCCTTCGCAGACGCCGCCCCCGATCGCCAGCCGGACGCCGAGGGCTGAGGGCCAGGGTCGCTGAGGGCCAGGGTGGGGGCGTCTCAGACCTGAAAAACGGGCGGACGAAGATCAGGCTGGTAAGGCCATCCGCTCGTTTTTCGTTTCGCGACGGCCTGGAGGACCGCCAGATCAGACATCGTCCTCGTCCTCATCGAGCTGATAGACGGGGCGAGGTTCCGCCTGGCCGGATGTCAGGGATGCGATGACGGCAAGAACCGCCGGCAATGCCTTGCGCGGCACGAGCACGGGTTCCAGATCGAGCACCCGGGCCAGTTCGATCAGGCTGGAGAGCTGCAGATCGACGGTGCCGGTCTCGATCTTCGAGATGTGACTCTGGGGCAGGCCGGTCAGCGAACCAAGGGCCCGCTGCGTAAGGCCCTTGCCCTGCCGTGCGGCCTTCAGCTCCTGGGCAATGTCGGGAATCTCGTACATCTGATCTGCTTTCGTATATATCGACCTGCGCGACATATACTAAAACAGATCAGACTCTCCCGCGACCTCAACTCCGGGCGCCGGCGACCTTCGCCAGCATGGCCACGGCGCGGTCGACCTCGGCCTCGGTGGTGAAGCGGCCGAGGCCCAGGCGCAGGGCCGCCGTCACCCGCGCCTCGGCGAGTTTCAGCGCCCGGAGCACGTAGGACGGCTCCACCGCCGCCGAGGAACAGGCCGAACCGGCCGACATGGCGATGTCGGGCAGCGCCCGGATGATCCGGTCGGCCTCGGTGCCGGGGATCGAGAGATTAAGGTTGTGCGGCACGCGCGGCATATGGCCGGGGGCTTCGCTTCCGGTGAAGGCGGCGCCGTTGATTTCGGGCGTGAGCCCGGCGGCGGTCAACCCCGCCAGCAGGCGCAGATGCAGCCGGCCGATGCGCTGCGTTTCTTCCGGCCCTTCCTGACGCGCCAGACGGGCCGCCTCTCCCAGGCCGACGACCAGGGGGGTCGGCAGGGTGCCGGCCCGCAGGCCGCGTTCCTGACGGCCGCCATCGAACAGCGGCTGGATGCGGTCCTCGATCCCCCGGCGCACGAACAATGCGCCCACGCCCTTGGGGCCGTAGATCTTGTGGCCCGACAGGCTGAGCATGTCGACGGGGGCACGGCGCAGGTCGAGCGGGATGCGCCCTGCCGCCTGGGCGGCGTCGGTATGGACCAGGGCGCCCCGCTCATGGGCGCGGGCGGCGATGTCGGCGACCGGCTGGACGGTGCCGATCTCGTTGTTCACCGCCATCACCGAGACCAGCAGCGTGTCGTCGCGCAGCACCGCCGCGACCGCATCGGCCCGCACGATGCCGTCGGGGCCGGGCGGCACCACCGTCACCTCGAAGCCATGGGCTGCTGCCATGCGCTCGGCCGCCGCCAGCACGCAGCGATGCTCGATCGCGCTCACCACCAGATGGCGGCGCGGATCGCCGGCCGCCACCGCCGCCAGCGCCACGCCCTTGATCGCGAGGTTGTTCGATTCGGTGGCGCCCGAGGTGAAGACGATCTCGCCCTGATCGGCGCCGATCAGGGTCGCGACCTGGCGCCGCGCCTTGACCACCGCGGCATCGGCATCCCAGCCCCAGCGATGGGTGGCGGAATGCGGATTGCCGAACTGGGTGGTGAGATAGGGCATCATCGCCTCAAGCACCCGCGGGTCCATGGGCGTGGTCGCCTGGTTGTCCAGATAGATCGGCGCCGCCGGACAGTCGGTATCGTCGCTCATGCGGCCGGGAGCCTCCATAGCGGTCATCGCATCACGTCTCCGTCACCGGCCCGATCGGGCCCCCGGTTGTCGTTCCGTCGCAGCCGGCACCCGCCAGATGACGCGCGCGCCGCAGATCTCATTCGGCGGCCACCCGGTTCCGCCGGGCCGCCATGCGGCACCAGGCGGCAATGAAGGCCTCGGCATCATCGGCCGTGCTGCCGGCCCCCAGGCTGACCCTGATCGCCTGGCCGGCCAGATCCCCCAGCCCCATCGCGGCCAGCACCGGGCTTGCCGCCACCTTGCCCGAGGAGCAGGCGGAGCCGGCCGAGACCGCGATCCCGGCCAGATCCATCCGCATCACCTGGGTTTCGGCGGCGATGCCCGGCAGCACCACCGACAGGGTGTTGGCGACCCGGCCGAAGGCGGCATCGCGCCCCGGGAACAGGACATCCGGCGCCGCATCGGCAAGTGCCGCCTGGATCCGGTCGCGCAGCGCCGCCAGACGCAGCGCTTCGGCCGCCCGATCCGTGGCGCACAGCACCGCGGCCGCCGCCCCGAAACCGGCAATGCCGGCCAGGTTCTCGGTACCGCCGCGACGGCGGTATTCCTGCCCGCCGGGGATCAGCGCCGCAGGTTCGATCTCCGGCCCCGCGACCAGTACGCCCACACCCTTGGGGCCGCCGATCTTATGGGCGGAGAGTGACAGGAAATCGACGGCACCGCACAAGGTTCCGAGGTCGAGCCGTCCGGCGGCCTGCACCGCATCGCAGGCGACGCGCCCGCCCCGGGCATGGACCAGCGCCGCGATCTCCGCCACCGGCTGGATGACCCCGGTCTCGTTGTTGACCGCCATCACCGCGACCAGCGCCCCGGCGCCGCCATCCGGCAGCCGATCCAGCACGGCCGCGACCGCATGCGGGTGGACGACGCCCTGATCGTCGACCGGAATGCGCGGGGCATGGGGCGCCGCCGCCAGCACGCTGTCATGCTCCACGGCCGACACCGCAAGCGGGCCCATCCCCGCCTGATGCCCCCTGGCCTGATGCAGCATCCAGGCATTGGATTCGCTGCCGCCCGAGGTGAACAGCACCCGGTCGGGCCGGGTGCCGCAGAGTGCGGCGATCTCGGCCCGGGCCTGTTCCACCACCGCCCGCGCGGCGCGGCCTTCGGCATGAACCGAGGACGGGTTGCCGGCCAGATCCAGCACCTCGATCATCCGCGCCCGCGCCGCCGGCAGCAACGGCGCACCGGCATTGTGATCCAGGAAATGACGCACGGCACCGGTCATGGGTGATCATCCCGATGCGCCGCGGCCAGATCGGCGATGCTGACCCGGGCGAGCCTGTCGCGGACCCCGGCATCGACCGCCTGCCAGAGGGCGACCACGCCGCAGCCGAAACGGCCTTCCACCCCACGCAGCCGGCCATCGCCGCCTTCGACCGCGGCCACCACATCGGCGACGCTGATCGCCTCGGGCGCGCGGGTCAGGCAGTAGCCGCCGGCGGCCCCCCGGGCGCTGCGCACCAGGCCGCGCCGGCGCAGCTTGCGGAACAGCTGCTCCAGATAGGCGGGCGGGATGTCGGCACAGGTCGCGATGTCGGAAATACAGGTCGGCGTGGCGCAGCGCCGCCGGGCCAGTTCGACCATGGCCACCACGGCGTAATGCGCGCGCGCCCCCACCCGGACCACGCCCGAGCCGCCCGCCGCCTCCCGCGCGGCCGGGCGGGCGCGCCGGGGCAGATCGGCGGTCCCGGAACAGTCGGGGTCGGCGGTTTCGATCGCGGCACTGTCGAAGCTGTCGGGCATGGGGCGCAGCCTGGCGTTTGTGGGGCGGGTGGGCGCAGATCCGGAAAGGTCAGCGCCGGTCTGCGGCGCCGGGCAGGCGATGGATGCGGGCTTCGGCATCGGTGACCGCCCGGGCATGGGCGTCGGGGTCGAGCCCGGCCTCCAGCTCGCTCACCCGCGCCGACAGGCGCTGCACCTCGCTCAACAGCCCGTCGACGATCCGCGACATCGGGTCCGGCAGGTCGGGAGTGCCGATCGCATAGGCGTCGAAACGGCGCATCTCTTCGTCCAGCCCGCCGCGGGCCTTGACGATCCGGCCCGGGATGCCGACCACGGTGGCGCCCGGGGGAACGTCCTTGACCACCACGGCGTTGGAGCCGATGCGGGCATCGGCGCCGACCGTGATCGGCCCCAGAACCTTGGCACCCGCCCCCACGATGGTGCCTTCCAGCACGGTGGGATGGCGCTTGCCCTTCTCCCAGCTGGTGCCGCCCAGCGTCACGCCCTGATAGAGGGTGACGTTGTCGGCGATCTCGGTGGTTTCGCCGATCACCACGCCCATGCCGTGGTCGATGAAGAAGCCATGGCCGATGGTGGCGCCGGGATGAATTTCGATGGCCGTCAGGAAGCGCCCCAGATGCGACACCCAGCGCCCGAGCAGCTTGAAATTCCGCCGCCACAGCCAGTTCGCGACCCGGTAGATCATGATCGCGTGGAAGCCGGGATAGCAGAGAATCACCTCCAGCCGGCTGCGCACCGCGGGGTCACGATCGAACACCACGTCGATCTCGCGTTTCAGGCTCTTGAACATGGCCTCGCACCGTGTGATATCATCCGCCACCCTGCGTCCGGCGACGGACTCCGTTATGGCGCCCCGACCGCTGCGCGCGACCCGACGTCGTTTCGACGGACTCTACGGATATCCGACCGAAACAGTCAAGATTGTCCGTCATCACCGGCCCCCGCCCGGGCGCTTAGACGTCGGCAACGACAATACTGGGAGCAGCAATGCCCGAAGTGATCATCAACGGACCCGAAGGACGCCTTGAAGGCCGGTATCACCACGGGACGGCGAAAAACGCGCCGATCGCGCTGATCCTGCATCCGCATCCGCAGCATGGCGGCACGATGAACAACAAGGTGGCCTACACCTTGTTCCAGACGTTCAAGGCCCGCGGCTTTTCGGTGCTCCGCTTCAACTTCCGCGGCGTCGGCCGGTCCCAGGGCAGTTTCGACAACGGCCAGGGCGAACTGTCGGATGCGGCATCGGCCCTCGACTGGATGCAGAACTACAACCCGAACGCCACCGGCTGCTGGATCGCCGGCTTCTCGTTCGGGGCCTGGATCGCCATGCAGCTGCTGATGCGCCGGCCCGAGATCGACGGCTTCATCTCGGTCGCGCCGCCGGCGAACATGTATGATTTCACCTTCCTCGCCCCCTGCCCGTCTTCGGGCCTGATCATCCATGGCGACCGCGACGACATCGTCTCGCCCGATTCGGTGACCAAGCTGGCGGCGAAGCTCAACAGCCAGAAGGGCATCACCATCGAGCACAAGGTGGTGCCCGGCGCCGACCATTTCTTCGGCCAGCAGCTGGAGACGGTGGCGGCGCTCAGCGACGATTATCTGACCCGCGCGGGGCTTTGAACGGTCAGCCGGGGGCGTCATGTGGCAGGTATGAAAGGGAAGACCATCATGCGTGCAACCGACGCTCCCCCCTTTATTCCGGTCGGCAAGATCAAGAGCTTCGGGCATTTCGGACCAAAATACGAAGTGGGACACGCCCTTCGTCAGCTGGATGACGGCGATTGGATGGTCGAGATCACGATGGTCGAGACCGGCGAAACAGCCGAATACCGCCTGACGCACCTGTCTGATGATCCCGAGGGGCGGTAGGGCGAAAAGAACGACCGAAGGGCACATGCAGGTCGTTACGGATCTTTTCCCGCTTAAGGCCTGACATGCCCCCTCAGCTGCGCCTCAACAGGCGCAGCGCATTGGCGGTGACCAGCACGGTGGCGCCGGTATCGGCCAGGATCGCCGGCCACATGCCGGTCAGTCCCGCGATGGTGGTGACCAGGAAGACCAGCTTCAGGCCGATCGCGATCGCGACGTTCTGACGGATCACGCCCATGGTCCGGCGCGACAAGTCGATCAGCGCCGGCACGCCGGTGACGCGGTCGTCGAGCAGGGCCGCATCGGCGGTTTCCAGCGCCACATCGGTGCCGCCGCCCATGGCGATGCCGACCGAGGCCGCCGCCAGCGCCGGGGCGTCGTTGATGCCGTCGCCGAGTTTGGCGACCGGGCCGCGGCCGGTGCGGGTCAGATCCTGCACGATCCGGGCCTTGTCTTCGGGCATCAGCCCGCCATGGCCCTCGATGCCGAGACGGGCGGCCATGGCCGATGCGGTGGCCGGGGTGTCGCCGGTCAGCATCACCGCACCGATGCCGCGGCGCTTCAGCGCCGCCAGCCCGTCCAGCGCATCGCCGCGCGGGGCATCCTCCATCGCGATCAGGCCCAGCGGCCGGCCGGCCTCGGCCAACACCGCGATGCTGTGGCCGGCCTCCCCCGCGCGCGCGATCGCCGCGGCCAGGTCCGCCTCATTCTGTCCGCGGCCATTGCCGAGCAGAAGGCTGCGTCCCTCGACCACCCCGCTCAACCCCTCCCCCGGGATCGCACGAACATCGCGCGCCGGCGGCAGGGTCAGGCCGCGGGTGCCGGCCTCGTCCAGGATCGCCCGGGCGATGGGGTGGGCGGCGCCGGTCTCCAGCGCCGCCGCCAGGCGGACGACATCATCGGCCGCCAGCGTGCCGAAACCTTCGACCGTCACCACCCGCGGCCGGCCCTCGGTCAGGGTGCCGGTCTTGTCGAAGGCGACGGTGCGGATGGCGGCCAGCTTTTCCAGCACCGCACCGCCCTTGATCAGCAGCCCCCGGCGGGCGCCGGCTGCAAGCCCCGACGCGATCGCCGCCGGGGGCGAGATCACCAGCGCGCAGGGGCAGGCGATCAGCAGCAAAGCGAGGCCGCGATAAATCCACACCGACCAGTCGGCCCCGGCCAGCAGCGGCGGCAGCACGGCGGTGGCGAGCGCCAGCCCCACCGCGATCGGCATGTAGATCCGGGCGAAGCGGTCGATGAAGCGGGCGACCGGGGCCTTGGCCTCCTGCGCCTCTTCCACCAGCCGCACCACCCGGGCGATGGTGTTGTCGGCGGCGGCGGTCGTCACCCGGATGGTGATTGCACGATCCTGGACGACGGTGCCGGCGAAGACGTCGTCGCCGGTCAGCTTCTCGCGCGGGACCGATTCGCCGTTGACCGGGCTTTCATCGATCAGCGCCGCCCCCTTGATGACCGCACCGTCGGCCGGCACCCGGTCGCCCGGGCGGACCAGAACATGATCGCCGACGGCAAGATCGGCCGCGGGCACCTCGCGCACGCTGCCGTCGGCAGCAACCCGCCGGGCCGTGCGCGGCACCAGATCGGCCAGCGCCTTGATGCCCTTGCGCGCCCGGGCGGCGGCAACGCCTTCCAGCAGCTCGCCCACCGCGAACAGGAAGACCACCGTCGCGGCTTCGCCGGCAGCCCCGATCGCCAGCGCGCCGA
The DNA here is from genome assembly GCF_002684955.1 of Tistrella sp. NCBI lineage: Bacteria > Pseudomonadati > Pseudomonadota > Alphaproteobacteria > Geminicoccales > Geminicoccaceae > Tistrella > Tistrella sp. Next base: position 27,843 of record NZ_NYWI01000067.1, read on the forward strand.
GCGCCGCGATGGTCATCAGCATCTCGATGGTCAGAACGGATCCGCCGCGCGCCGCACGAAACGCCTGGCGCGCAACCGGTGCCAGCCCGATCAGCGCCGCGATCACGAAGGGCCAGGGATCGGCCACCGGCCAGGTCACCTCCAGCACCATCGCCACGGCCAGCATCAGCCCGGCGATGCCGACCAGCCGCGCCTTGGGGGTCTGCCACCAGGGGCCGTCGATCGCGGCGCCATGGGCGTGCCCCTGGCCGGTATCGTCACCATGATCGTGACCGTGATCATGGCCGCAGCCCGCCGCCTGTGGACCACCGATGGTGTAGCCGAGCGCCGTGATCGCCGCCTCCACCGCCGGCCGGTCCGGGGGCGTGGCGCCGGCGGGCGTCTCCACCCGCACCGTGCCGCCGGTCACGTTGACGCTGACATCCGACTGCGGTGCGACCCGGCCGACCGCCCGCTCGATCTTGAGCGCACAGGAGGCGCAGTCCATGCCGCCGACCGACAGGCGGAGCACGGGGGCGGCACCGCCTTCGATGGCGGCTTCGGGGTCGTGAGGGCTGGCACGTCGCATCGCAGGGCCTCGCAGTTCGGGGGGAACGTCCTTGGATGCCCCCGATCCTGAGACCTACAGCGACTGTAGCTTCAAGCCCTTTTTTGCGAGCCGGTCGCACCCCACATGTCGAACAGCATTCCCGAGGGGAGACCCGGCATGACCGGCGGCAGGGCCGCGGCCCTTTCCATCGGATCCCTGGCGCGCGAGACCGGCGCCAAGGTCCAGACCATCCGCTATTACGAACAGATCGGCCTGCTGCCGGAACCGGCGCGCACCGCCGGCAATCAGCGGGTCTATGGCAAGAGCCATCGCGACCGGCTGGCCTTCATCCGCCATGCCCGCGAACTGGGCTTCCCGCTGGATGCGATCCGCGAACTGCTCTCGCTTTCGGACGACCCGGCCGCCCCTTGTGCGACCGCCGACCATATCGCCCGCGACCAGCTGGCGGCGGTGGAAGCGCGCATCCGCCGGCTGAAGGCGCTGAAGATCGAACTCGAACGCATGCTTTGCGATCATGCCCGCACCGGCACGATCGCCGATTGCCGGGTGATCGAGGTGCTGGCCGATCACAGTCACGGGCATTGCGTGGTTCATCACGAAGAAGCGGAGGCCGGGGCGGAGCCGGCCGACATGGCCGCTGCCGTGAAAACTTCGTGAGGCATCAGGAAGCCCGCGTCAGAGGCGTGGGAGTGTGATATCCAAAAGCGTCGGGTCGCGTGAACAGGCCTGATGCAGTGTGACGGACGGGCAGTCAGGCGGACGGGCAGTCAGGCAGACGGGACGGGCGGGCATGGTGACGTTTTCGATGAAGCGGGCGGGCTGTGCGGAGCATCGCCGGACCGCACGTGGCCGGGGCAGCGATTTTGTCGCCTTCTTTCGCGCCTGGATGGGCGATCCGCTCCGGGTCGCCTCGGTGATGCCCTCGGGCGAAGGGCTGGCACGGCTGATCACGTCTGAAGTGACGCCTGCAACCGGCCCGGTCCTGGAACTCGGCCCCGGCACCGGCGTGTTCACCCGGGCCCTGCTGGCGCGCGGCGTGGCCGAACGCGACCTGACCCTGATCGAATTCGGCGCCGAATTTGCCGGCATGCTGACCCGCCGCTTCCCCGAAGCGCGCATCGTGCAGGCCGATGCGGCGAAGCTGAAGCAGTGCCGGCTGTATGACGGCGCCCCGGCCGGCGCGGTGATCAGCGGCCTGCCGGTGCTGTCGATGCCCGCCCGCAAGGTGATGGCGATCCTGACCGGCGCCTTCGGCTATCTGAAACCGGGCGGCGCCTTCTACCAGTTCACCTATGGGCCGCGCTGCCCGATCTCGCGCCGGATTCTGGACCGGCTGGGGCTGAAGGCGGTCAAGATCGGCTCCACCCGCCGCAATCTGCCGCCGGCCTCGGTCTATCGGATCACCCGGCGGCCGGCGCTGAAATCAGCGGTTGCGGCCTGATACCTGACCCACCACCTGCGCCCGGTGCAGCGCCCCGCCGGTGACCGCACCGTCGGTGGCGGTGGTCGAGGCGTAGGAGAGGGCGAGCCCGTCGGCCGCCCGAACCGCCAGCACCGCGAAGGCCTGGGCTTCAAGCGCATCGCCGTCGAGACCGACCTCGTCCACCGGCGCGACCGGCAGGTTGGACCGCGCGGCGATGGCGGCGCGCAAGGTGCGGTTGTGGCGGCCGCCACCCGCCAGCAGCACCCGTTCCGGCGGTTCGGCACCGGCGGCGACCGCCAGGCTGAGGCCGCGGGCGACCGCACGGGCGGTGAACTGCGTCAGCGTTGCGGCCGCATCGGCCAGCGGCAGATCCGCCACCAGGTCGAGTGCCGCGGCGAAGCGGTCGCGATCGAGCGATTTGGGCGGCGGCCGGTCGAAGAAGGGATCGGCGAGCAGCCGGCCCAGGATCGCCTCGTCGGCATGACCGCCCGCAGCCGTGCCACCATCCTGATCGAAGGCCTGGCCGGTGCGGCGACGCATCAGATCGTCGATCAGCGCCCCGCCCGGCCCGCAATCGAAGGCGAGCAGCCCGCCATCGGCACCGATGAAGGTGAGATTGGCGACGCCGCCGATGTTCAGCACCGCAACCGGCGGCGCCACCCCCGCCCAGGCCATCATCGCCCGATGGACCACCGGCACCAGCGGCGCGCCCTCCCCGCCCCGGGCCATGTCGGCGCGGCGGAAATCGGAGACCGTGTCGATGCCGGTCAGGGCGGCGAGCCTTGCGCCATCGGCCAGTTGCACGGTGATGCCCTCGTCCGGCAGATGCAGCACGGTCTGGCCATGAAAGCCGATCAGCCGGACATGGGGGGCGATCTCAGGCACCGTTTCCAGCAGCGCGGTCACGGCGTCGGCCTGGGCGCGGGTCAACGCCGCCTCGGCCCGGGCGGCATCGACGAGCGGCGCGCGGCCGCCCAGCAGCCGGGACAGCGCCTCGCGCAGATCCGCCGGATAGGGCCGGAACAGGGTCGGCCCGAAGCCGGTGATGTCGACCCCGTCGGTTTCGACCAGGGCGGCATCAATGCCGTCGAGCGAGGTGCCGCTCATCAGCCCCCCCGCCCAGACCGGCCGGCGGCGCGGCGCGCCGTCATCGGCAGAGGCGGCAATGACGGTGGGGTCGGGATCGGCCGGCACCGGCCGGCCGGCCATGCGGGCTGCGATGGCGACCAGCGATGGCGGAGCGGGGAAGCCCAGCGCGCGGGCGCGCGACCAGTCCTGTGCCGCCGGCCAGCCGGTGACGGCGGCCGTGGGCGCCGCCTCGGGGGCGATGGTGATCAGTCCCGCCGCCTCTGGCCCCGCGACGCGGGCAACGGCGCCGACAAGATCCCCCGCCCGTATGGTGCGCGCAGGCAGGGCCACCAGCGGGTCGCCGCCCAGCGCCGCCGCCGGCAGACCGGCCAGCCGGATCAGCCCGTCCACGGTGGAGGCGACATCGGAAACCGCAAGCTTCAGCCCCGCCGGCAGCGGCAGAACCACCGCCTCTCCGGCAGGTGCTGCCGACAGCACCCGGGCCAGGCGGGCGACCGCGCTGGTGCCGCCGACAGCGGCCGGCCGGTCGATGATGCTGGCGATGCGGGCGATGCGCGGATCGACCACGCCGCGGCGGCCGGCATCGGCGAGCAGCAGCTCGGCCGCGGCCTTGGTCGCGCCATAGGTGGTGGCCGGGCGCGGCGCATCGTCGTCGCCGGCTGTCGCCCGCGCCGTCCGCCCGCCATGGACCGAAATGGTCGAGGCGAAGACCAGCCGCGTCTGCCGCCCGCTTGCGGTGATCGCCCCGATCAGATGACGCACGGCATCGAGATTGAGCGCGGCCGCGGCCTCGGGATCGGCCTCGCCCGAGGGCGTGTTGCCGGCGGCCAGATGGAAGATCAGATCGGCCCCCGCACCGATCAGCGCCCGCACGGCATCGGCGCGGGTCAGATCGACGGCAAGCGGGCCGCCGCGGGCGACCTCGTCCAGCCGCTCGATCGGCCGGGCGGTGCCGTCGATCAGGATCGTGCCCGCCGCCTTCAGCTGCCCGACCAGCGCCCGGCCGATGAAGCCGGTCGCCCCGGTCACGATGATGCGCATCGGTCACGTCCCTCCGAGACTGCGTTGATCTGCCTGACGACGGATCGTCATCCCGCGGCCGGTCATCTGGCGGCCCGTCATCTGGCGGCCCGTCATCTGGCGGTGCGGGCGGTTTCGTGCTACATCCGCCCGCGTATCCAAACCCGGTCGGCCCCCTGAACCATCCACGGCCGGCCGCTTTCGTGCAAGAGGAACCCTGCCGATGACCGATCGCCGCTACGTGTCCGACTTCGTGCGCGTAATGGTCGAGCGCGGCTATCTCCACCAGGCAACCGACCTGGAGGGGCTGGACGAGCGCTTGAACCAGGGCACGGTCGCCGGCTATATCGGCTTCGACTGCACGGCCAAAAGCCTGCATGTCGGCAGCCTGGTGCAGATCATGATGCTGCGCTGGCTGCAGAAGACCGGCCACAAGCCGATCGTGCTGCTGGGCGGCGGCACCACCCGGATCGGTGATCCGACCGGCCGCGACGAGGCCCGCAAGATGCTCGACGATGCCGCCATCGCCGAGAACATGACCGGCATCCGGCAGGTCTTCGACAAGTTCGTGCAGTTCGGCGACGGCGCCACCGATGCGGTGATGGTCAACAATGCCGACTGGCTGGACGGGCTGGGCTACATCTCATTCCTGCGCGACTATGGCCGGCACTTCTCGGTCAACCGCATGCTGACCTTCGAGTCGGTCAAGCTCCGGCTGGAGCGCGAGCAGCCGATGTCGTTCCTGGAATTCAACTACATGATCCTCCAGGCCTACGACTTCCTGGAACTGTCGCGCCGGCAGAACTGCCTGCTGCAGATGGGCGGCTCGGACCAGTGGGGCAACATCATCAACGGCGTGGAGCTGGGCCGACGGGTGGACGAGCGCGGCCTGTTCGGCCTGACCTCGCCGCTGATCACCCTCGCCTCGGGCCAGAAGATGGGCAAGACCGCGGGCGGTGCGGTGTGGCTGAACGCCGAGATGCTGTCGGCCTATGACTACTGGCAGTTCTGGCGCAACACCGCCGATGCCGATGTCGGCCGCTTCCTGAAGCTGTTCACCGAACTGCCGCTGGACGAAATCGCCCGGCTGGAAGCGCTGGGCGGCGCCGAGATCAACGAGGCCAAGAAGATCCTGGCCTACGAGGCGACGAAGATGGCGCATGGCGAAGAGGCGGCGCTCTCCGCCGCCGAAACCGCCCGCCGCACCTTTGAGGAAGGTGCCGCCGGCGAGGATCTGCCGGTGATCGTGATCCCCGCCGCCGAACTGGATGCCGGCATCCCGGCCTTCGAACTCTTCGCCCGCGCCGGCCTCGCCCCCAGCCGCAAGGAAGCCCGCCGCACCATCCAGGGCGGCGGCGCCCGCCTGAACGGCGAGAAGATCGAGGACGAACAGCAGCCGATCACCACAGCCTGGCTGGCCGATGGCCAGATCAAACTGTCGGCCGGACGCAAGCGCCACGCGCTGGTGAAGATCGGCTGAGCCGCACCGGGCAAGCGGTCGGGACGACATGCGGGCGGCACCGGTTGGGGTCGCCCGTTTTCCTATGCGCGCGCCATCATGTCGACGGAGTCCGTTCTCCGCGTTCATATAGCTCGTCGCGCGTCCACCTGCCGGCATTCACGACGTCCTGTCGGGACAGGCGGTCGAGCAGGCGTCGGCGCGCTGCAGTCACCCGCACCTCTTCGTCCTGGTCATCGACCGGCAGGGAACTGCGGGTCGCGTCATCTTCCGTCATCCTGATGGCCTCCCCGGCTGGTGCGTCGCGTCGAGTTTACGACGCCGCCTCAAACGCCGCACCGATCTCCAGCATCACCTCGTCCGAGACCATCGGCACGATATAGGTCATGCCGAAATCGCTGCGGCGGATGGTGGTCTCGGCCTCGAAGCCGATGGTGGCGGCCTGGTTCATGGGGTTGATGCCGGCGCCGGTGAAGCGGGCGTCGAGCACCACCGGCCTGGTGACGCCGCGGATGGTGAGGTCGCCGGTGATCTTCGCCGTCAGGCCGTCCACCTCGACCGCGGTGGAGCGGAAGGTGATGGTGGGGTGGGATGCCATGTCGAAGAAATCGGGGCTCCGCAGATGCTCGTCCAGCTCCGCGCTGGTGGTGACCAGGCCGTCGACCGGAACCTCCATCGCGACGCTGGCTTTCGACGGGTCGGCCGGATCGATCTGAAGCGTGCCGCTGGCGCCGCCGGCGATGCCGCGATAGGCGTTGAAGCCGAAATGGTCGACCGTGAAGGTGATCTGGGTATGGGCGGGATCGGCCGTGTAGCGGCCCGCGGCCACCCGTGACGGATCGGCCGCACCCGGCACCTGCTGCGCCATGGCCGGGACGGCAACGGCGCCGAGGCCCAGGCCGGCGCTGAGGCCCAGGCCGGTGCTGAGGATCGCGGCGGAGAGAACGGTCTTCATCATCGGCGGCATCCGATCATCCTTTCGAAACCGGTGGACGGCATATCTGCCCCGCAGTCTTTCACATCCGTCGTGACCATTGCGTGTGCGCAGCCGCGTGACACCCCGCACAGCCCTGCCCCGATCGCAGGGCGGCCGCGCAAGGAGGGGGCTTGCCCTCAAGGCCGATCCGGCATAAATGTCGCCAGACAATCATTAGCACCCTATATATGTGGTCCCTATGAAATCCCGTCCCGCCACCCTGCGCTCCGACGTCACCAACGAGCTGGCCACCGCCAGCCGCAAGATGCGCACCGGTTTCGATGCGCTGGTCCGCACCCGCGGACTGACGCTGGCCCGGGCGCGGGCGCTGATGCTGCTGGCCCGCCATCCGGGGATCAGCCAGACCGAACTGGCCGGGCTGCTGGAAATCGAGAACCCGACCGTGGTCCGCCTGCTCGACGGGCTGGAGAAACAGGGGCTGATCCGGCGGACGCCCGCCGAGACCGACCGGCGGGTGAAGCGGATCGATCTGACCGTGGAGGCCGAAGACCAGGTCGATGAGATCGAGGATCTGGCCGAGGTGATGCGCGGCACCATGGCGCGCGGCATCGCCGAGGCCGATCTGACCGTCACCCTGAACGTGCTGCGCCGGATGATCGCCAATCTGGAGAGCGGTCCCGCCGCCGATGACGGGGAGGCGGATTGAGGTGACCGAGGAGCCCGGCATCCCCATCCGGCGGATGATCGCCTGCATCGCGACCTCGGCCCTGCTCTGGTCGGCGCAGGGCCTGGGCATGAACCTGATTGCCGCCAACACCAGCCAGATCTCGGGCGCGCTCGGCGCCACCACCAACGAGACGATGTGGCTGGTGGCGGCCTATATGGCGCCCAATGTCAGCCTGACCATGCTGCTGACCAAGGTGCGCAACCAGTTCGGCCTCAGGCGCTTCACCGAAATCGGCATCGCGCTCTTCGTCGCGGTGTCGTGCCTGCATCTCTTCGTCCAGGATCTGCATGCGGCCCTGGTGGTGCGCTTCCTGGCCGGGGTCGCCGCCTCGCCCATGTCGACGCTCGGCTTCCTTTATATGCTGGAAGCCTTCCCGCAATCGAAGAAGCTGTCCTGGGGGCTCAGCCTCGCGCTCACCTGCACCACGCTCAGCGCGCCGCTCGCCCGGATCATCTCACCCGCTTTGCTCGATCTCGGCCTCTGGCACGGGCTTTATCTGATGGAGGCGGGGGTCGCCCTGATCGCCATGGCCGCCGTGCACCGGCTGCCGCTGACGCCGATCCCGCATACGAAGATGCTCCACCCGCTGGATGCCGTCAGCTACCCGCTGGTCGCGACCGGCTTCGGCCTGCTGGCGGTGGTGATGGTGATGGGCCGCTATGTCTGGTGGCTGGAGGCGCCGTGGATCGGGATCTGCCTCGCCCTCTCCGCCCTCTGCATCACCCTGGCCGCCGCGATCGAGATCCATCGCGAAACGCCGTTGCTCAACATCCGCTGGCTGACCAGCCCCGAGATCCTGCATGTGGCGGCCATCCTGCTGGTTTTCCGGCTGGTGCTGTCGGAACAGACCTCGGGCGCCTTCGGCCTGTTCCAGACGCTGGGCCTGCTCAACGATCAGAGCCGGTCCCTGCAGGTCGTGATCCTGCTGGCCTCGATCGCGGGCGGGATAACCTGCGGGATGCTGCTGAAGCCGGGGCGTGACGCCGCCTTTCACGCGGTGGCCCTGCTCTGCATCATGGCGGGCGCCTTCATGGACGGTCATGCGACCAGCCTGACCCGCCCGGGCCAGATGTATCTGAGCCAGGCCCTGATCGCCTTCGGCGGCATGCTGTTCCTGCCGCCGGCCATGCTGACCGGGCTGATGCACACCCTGAAACAGGGGCCCACCTTCATCACCAGCTTCATCGCCGTCTTCCTGTTCACCCAGAGCCTGGGCGGGCTGATGGGCTCGGCCCTGTTCGGCAGCTTCGTCACGCTGCGCGAGAAGTTTCATTCGGCCCGGCTGGTCGAGGATGTGGTGCTGACCGATCCGCTGGTCGCGGCGCGCGTGAAGCAGCTGGGCGGCGCCTATGGTCATGTGCTGACCGATCCGGCGCTGACCAATGCCGAGGGCATCGCCCTGCTCGCAAAACAGGCGACGCGCGAGGCGACGGTGCTCGCCTATAACGACGCCTTCCTCGCCATTTCGGCCCTGGCAGCCCTGGCGCTTGCCGGCCTTGTCCTCCATCTGCTCGTCGCCCGGGTCCACCGGACGGCGGATGCGATCGCTTCCTGATGTCCCCATGGCCAAGAAAATCTTCCATTTCAAGACTCTGATCATCCTCGCCGCCGGCCTTGCAGGTGCGCTGCTCGTCCTTTACGCCTGGCGGCTGCCGCCCTTCGACAGCGGCGTCGAGGTCACCGAGAACGCCTATATCCGCGGCCGGGTCACCCTGCTCGCCCCCCAGCTTTCGGGCTATGTGACGGATATCGCGGTCAGGGATTTCGAGACGGTCCGGGCCGGCCAGGTGCTGGTGCGGATCGACGACCGGATCTATGCCCGCCGGCTGGAGCAGGCCGAGGCGGAGCTGGCCGGCAGGCAGGCCGCGCTGGCCAATGCCGATCAGGACCGGCTTGCCGCCGAGGCGCGCATCGCCTCGGCGAAAGCGGCGGTCGACAGCGCGCAGGCGGCCCTGACCCGCAGCCGCGCCGATGCGGGCAGGGTGGATGCGCTGATCACCCGCGGCGCCGCAACGCGCGCCGCGGCCGATGCCGCCCACGCCGCCCGCGACCAGGCGGCCGCCGCCCTCGCCCAGACAGAGGCGGCGGTGGAGGTGGCGAAACAGGATCTCCAGAGCGTGATCGTCGGCCGCGGCACGCTGGACGCGGCGGTGGAAGCGGCACGCGCGGCGGTGCGGCTGGCGCGGATCGACCTCGACAATACCCGGATCACCGCGCCGGTCGACGGGCGGATGGGCGAGATCGGTGTCCGGCTCGGCCAGTATGTCACGGCCGGCACCCAGCTGGCGGCGATCGTGCCGGCCGATCGCTGGATCATCGCCAATTTCAAGGAAACCCAGCTCAGCGGCATGCGGCCCGGTCAGCCGGTCTCGTTCACCGTCGATGCCCTGCCCGGCCAGAGCTTCCGGGGGCGGATCGAGCGCTTCTCCCCCGCCACCGGCTCGGAATTCGCGGTGCTGAAGCCCGACAACGCCACCGGCAACTTCACCAAGGTGGCGCAGCGCCTGCCGGTCCGGATCGCGATCGACGGCGACCAGCCGGCGCTGGACGGTCTGGCACCGGGGCTGTCGGTGGTGGTGCGGGTCGATACCGACGGCGGTGCCGGCCGCGGCTGATCGGCCATCAACGATTGAAGTCCGGCTTGGGATCGGTGCCGGTCGGCGGGCTGCCGGCCTTGCCCGTCACCCCGTCGGCGATGGCGCCGAACAGGTTGCGCAGAAAGCCAGGTGCCAGGGCGGCGAGCGGGTTGACGCTGACATCCGGGTCGTCGAGCGGCCCCTTCAGCCGATAGGTGGCGGCGAAGATGCCGCTGCCCTCCTCCCCCACCAGCAGATCGCCGATCACCGGGATGCGGCCGATGGCGCTGTTCAGGGTATAGAGCGGCACCAGCGTGCCGGCCATGTCGATGGTGCCGCCGTCGATATCGATCTGCCCCGAGGCGGTGACGCCGACCTCGCTGCCATGGGCCCGGGCCTCGGACAGCGTGACGACCCCGTCCTCGTAGACGAAATCGCCGTCGAGCACGCTGAAGGCGATACCGTCGCGCCCGCCCAGCTTGTCGGACACCCCGGCCGGCGAGGCCGTCGCCAGGGCGCGGGCGATGGCGGGCGCGTTCTGCAGGCGATAGTCGCGGCCGACCAGATGGCCGCGGATCAGATCATGGGCGACGCTGTCGTCGATCACCCCGTCGATCACCATCGATCCGCCGGCAATGCGGCCACGCAGCCCGGCAAAGGCTATGAGATCGTCCATCCGGTCGGTCTCCAGCCGGATGGTCCGGCCGCCGATGGCGGCGGCACCGCCACCGATCGCGACCGACACCATGCCCGGCCCGCGATTGCCGGCAGCCGCCGCGGTTTCCGGCGCCACCGGCAGCACCGCCTGCAGCCGCGCCTCGCGCCAGTGGCCGTTCGCGATCGAGACCGAGCCGCGGGCCCGGTCCAGATGCCGTTCATCGTCGATCCGCACCCGATCGAGCGCCAGTTCCAGATCGATCCGCTTCGGCGGTGCCGCCGGATCGCGGAGATCGGCGGCCGTCTCGCCGCCCTTGCGGTCGATCAGCGGTTCGACATCGAGCATCCGCCCGGCCAGCGAGACCCTGTCGGCCGCACCGTCGCGGCCGGCGCGATAATCGATCCGCAGCCGGCTGTCGCCCAGATCGAAGCGCGCGATCTTCGCCTCCAGCAGCCGGCCCGCCGCCACCCTGAGCGTGCCGAGCGAATAGAGATCGCCCGCCTCGACACGCAGATCGCGGATGTCGATGACTTCGCCGCCCGGACCCGCACCGCCCGGCACGGCGTGGGGATGGACCGTGGCCGTCAGCTGCCCGGCGGTTCCGGCGGGCTTGGACCAGCCGATATCGGGGATGGCGAGGCGCGACCGGGCCAGATCGGCATCGACCTGGATGACCGGCTCGTCGGGCTTGCCGCGCGGCACCTCGACCGCAAGCTTCAGGCCGATCGGGCCGGTGAGATAGGGATCCAGGTCGAAGCCGGCACGCTTGCGGGCCGCCTCGTCCAGCGTGCCCGCGACATCCACCCGCCGCTCCCAATCCGTGCGCGCGGCAATCGCCTGCCGCCAGTCGATGTCGAGCGGCGCACCGCCGATCGCCGCCCGGCCGGTCAGCCGCGCCTGGGCATTGTCGACCGCCACCGCGAAACTGCCCTCGGCCATGTCGAGCCCGAGCACCGCGTTGCGCAGCGCCAGCGCCTCGATCCGGCCGCGGGCGGTATAGCGGACATCGGGCTTGTCCTGGCCGAGCGGCAGTTGGAGGGTGAGATCGATATCCGTGCGCCCCTCCAACCCCTCGGGCCTGGACAGGGCCGGGTCGACGAATTCGATCGGCGGCATGGCGAGCACGCGCACCGCATCGGCGACCGGGCCCGAGATCGGGATCATCGACTCCACCCTTGTGGGCTCGGTCTTGACGCCGAAGCCTTCGATGGCGACCCGGGCCGCACCGAGACGGAGCCCGGTATCGCCGGCACGGCCGCCATCCTTCAGATTGAAGCGCAGGCCGCGGAGATCGAAACTGCCGGTGCCGGCCAGATCGCGCGCCGGCGGCAGCGGCCGTTCATAATCGACCGAGATGCCCCGATAGGCGAAATCGCCCTGAATGGCCGAAGGCGCCAGATGCCCGTCGGCCCCCAGCATGCCCGGGCGGATGTCGAGCACCACCGACACGCCGTCGACCCGGCCGCCGCGCACCCGCGAAATCACCCAGTCGCGCGCCGCCTCCTGCTGGCCGAGCGGCCAGTAGCGGTCGATATCGTCGACGGCGAGATCGCCGCCGATCATCCCGCCCGAGATGCCGAGCCCCGCGGCCGGGCCGTTCAGCCCGGTGACGGTGACGCTGCCGCCGAGTGCAGCACCGTCGGCCAGGCGGAGATCGGCACGGGTGACCTCCAGGCGGTTGCCGTCTTCCGTGAGATCGGCGGCGAGCACGACCCGCTCCACCGGCAGCGGCCGGGCGATGACGCCGGGCCAGTCGACCTCTCCCGCCCCCGCCGTGGCATGGAGGCGCAGCCGATCGATCCGACGATCGGCCATCTTCATCTCCACCACCCCCTGCAGCGGCAAAGCGAGGCCGTCGAAGGGCGCCGGCAGGCCGAGCACGGCCGCAATCCGGTCGACGCGGGTGGGATGGATGGTCAGGTCCAGATCGGCCGCACCCTGATCGGGGATGACCACGCCGCCCAGCGAGGCGCCGACCGCCTCGCCCGCGACGTCGCCCGACAGCTCGACCGCGACCCGGATCCGCTCCCCCTCGCGGATCAGGCGCAGATCCTGACCGGAAACCTGGCCCGAAAAGCCGGCGACGCCATCCTGATAGGTGACGTCCACCGCCGCCACACGGACCAGTTGCACCCGGGTCATGTCCAGCGCCCAGGCGCCCGGGTCGGTCATCTGATTGAGCCAGCCGCGCAGCCGGTCGACATCGGAGGCGGGTTCGGCCGGCACCGGCGGAGCGGCGGGGTCGGCGGCGCGGAGTTCCGGATCGGGTGCCACCGGCTCGGGCAGCGGCGCATCGGCATCGAAAAGCGGCCTCAGCTGCGCGATCGGCAGCCCGTCTTCGGGCGCCCGGGCACGTTCGAGCGGCGCCGCATCGAGCAGGGCCAGCGAGACCTCGCCCGAGGGTGCGCGCTGGACGGCCAGTTCGACGCCGGTCACCTCCAGCACCGTGGGCACGATGCGCTGGGCGATCAGGTCGCCGACCGACAGCCCGATCCGAAGGCCGGGCAGGCGCAGCACCGGCTGGTTGAACCGGTCGATGATCCGGACGTCCTCGACCGCCAGGGTGAGGGCGACATTGGTGGCGTCGAGCGAGAGCCGGGCCTCGCCGGCATCGATCCGGAAGCGGCCCTCGGCCAGTTCCAGCCGGTCGGCGATCCACGGCCCGGCCGGCCCCAGATCGACCGGCCCCGCGGCCAGCCGGAAGCCCGCAGCCGCCAGCGCCAGAATGACGACCAGCAGCAGCCCGAGCACAAGACGGACGACCCAGGTCGAGATCCTGACGATCATGCGGGCGCGTCCTTACTGTCCTGATGGGCCGGCGGCAGGCGGCAGTGGAGGCGATGCACCGGGTCTTGCGTCCCGGCAGGGGTTATGATCCGGTGTCTAGCAGGTAATGCCGGTCGCGCGAAGCGCCAAGACGGTGTCCGTCGCATGGTCGCATGGCCTGCTTGCGTGATCATTACGTGTCATCCCTGCCCCACCCCCGCGCCCCTGGCTGCGCCCGTACCGGAAGCCCCCGCATGACCGCCGCTTCGCCCCTGCTCGACGCCGCCCCGGGCCATCGCCTGCCGGTCGTGGCCGACCCCGACCGCGCCGCGATCGCCCGCGAGCGCATCCTGGAACGGCTGGGCGAGGCGCAAGGCGATGCGGCGGACGATCTGGCCGCCTTTCGGGCGTTTCTGGAGGATCCGACCGGCCGGCGACTGATCGACGGCATGGCCTGCGGCAGCGCCTATCTGACCCAGCTGGCGGTGATCGAGGCGCCGGTTCTGGCGCGCACCGTGCGCCTTGGCCCCGTGGCGGCCTTCGACGAGATCCGCGCGGGTTTCGAGGCGCTGAAACGCCAGGGCGGCACCGAGGCGCAGGTGATGGCAGAGCTGCGCCGGCTGAAACGGCGGGCCGCGCTGGTGATCGGGCTGGCCGATCTGGCCGGGATCTGGTCGCTGGCCGAGGTGACCGGCGCCGTTTCCGACACCGCCGAGGCGGCGCTTCAGGCGGCCTTCGCCCATCTGCTGCGCGATGCGGCCAGGCGCGGCGAGATCCGGCTGGACACCCCCGAGGATCCGGGGCCGACGAGCGGGCTTTTCGCGCTGGGCATGGGCAAGTTCGGCGCCTGCGAGCTGAACTATTCCTCGGATATCGACCTGATCGTGCTCTACGAGCCCGAGCGGGTGCAGATGGCCGATGACCGCCACCCCCAGCCGGTTTTCACCCGCATCGCCCGCGATCTGGTGAAGCTGATGGAGGCGCGCACCGCCGAAGGCTATGTCTTCCGCACCGATCTGCGCCTGCGCCCGGACCCGGCCTCCACCCCGCTTGCGCTCTCGGCCGAAGCGGCCGAGGTCTATTACGAAAGCGTCGGCCAGAACTGGGAACGGGCCGCGATGATCAAGGCCCGGGTGGTGGCCGGCGACGAGACCGCCGGCCAGCTGTTTCTGAAGCGGCTGACGCCCTTCGTCTGGCGCAAGAGCCTGGATTTCTACGCCATCGCCGACATCCATTCGATCAAGCGCCAGATCAACGCCCATCGCTCGGGCGACGGGCTGGCCCTGCCCGGCCACAATCTGAAGCTCGGCCGCGGCGGCATCCGCGAGATCGAATTCTTCTGCCAGACCCAGCAGCTGATCTTCGGCGGCCGCTCCCCGGCGCTGAGAGCGCGCGCGACCGAGGCGGCGCTGGATGCGCTGGTCGCCGAACAGCGGGTGGAGGCGCCGGTGGCGGCACGGCTGAAGACCGCCTACCGGCTGCTGCGCACCATCGAGCACAGGCTGCAGATGGTCGACGACGCCCAGACCCATTCCCTGCCCAAAGACGAGGCCGCCTTCGCCCGCGTGGCGGCGTTTTCAGGCTTCGAAGACCCGGCCGAATTCGGCCGGGTGCTGCTCGACACGCTGAAGGGGGTGGAGAAGGCCTATGCGGAACTGTTCGACGACGCGCCGGGGCTTGGCACCGCCGAGGGCAACCTGGTCTTCACCGGCACCGAGGATGACCCCGACACGATCGAGACCCTGGAGCGGATGGGCTATCGCGAGCCGTCGCGCGTGGGCGCCCGCGTGCGCGAATGGCATCGCGGCCGGGTCCGCGCCACCCGCAGCGGCCGCGCCCGCCAGATCCTGACCGAGATCATGCCGGAACTGCTCTCCCGCCTGGGCGGGACCGGCGATCCCGATGCGGCCTTCATGCGCTTCGACGCCTTCCTGGGCGAACTGCCCTCGGGCGTGCAGATCTTCGCCCTGTTCCACAGCAACCCCGAACTGCTGGAACTGGTGGCCGAGGCCATGGGGACCGCACCCAAACTGTCGGAACAGCTCGCCCGCCGGCCGTCGCTGCTGGAAGCCGTGCTCGACCCCGATTTCTTTTCGGAACTGGCGACGCCCGAGGCGCTGGCCGCCGATCTGGAGCGGGTGCTGTCGCGGGCGATCGACTATGAAGACACGCTGGACATCACCCGCCGCTGGGCGGGGGAGCGCAAGTTCCAGGTGGGGGTGCACATCCTGCGCGGGCTGACCGATGCCGATGCCGCAGCCCCGGTGCTGACCGCCATCGCCGATGCGGTGATCGGCGCCCTGCTGCCGCGGGTGCTGGACGAATTCGCCCAGGCCCACGGCCGGATGCCCGGCGGACGGATCGCGATCCTGGCCCAGGGGCGGCTGGGATCGCGCGAGATGTCGATCGACAGCGACCTGGATCTGGTCGTCGTCTACGACGCCTCGGGCGAG
Source organism: Tistrella sp. (assembly GCF_002684955.1). Taxonomy (NCBI): domain Bacteria; kingdom Pseudomonadati; phylum Pseudomonadota; class Alphaproteobacteria; order Geminicoccales; family Geminicoccaceae; genus Tistrella; species Tistrella sp. The sequence continues at coordinate 43,501 of NZ_NYWI01000067.1, forward strand.
GCCGGATCGGATGGCAGCCGGCCGCTGGGGCCGTCGCACTACTATGCCCGCCTTGCCCAACGCTTCATCTCGGCGATCTCGGCACTGACCGGAGAAGGCCGGCTTTACGAAATCGACACCCGGCTCAGACCCTCGGGCTCGTCGGGGCCGGTGGCGAGCCATCTGGATGCCTTCCGCCGCTATCACCGCGAGGATGCCTGGACCTGGGAACATATGGCGCTGACCCGCGCCCGGGTGGTGGCGGCCAGCGACGACAGCCTGACGCAGGATCTGAACCAGGTGGTGCGCGAGGTGCTGCTCACCCCCCGCGATGCCGACCGGGTGGTGGTCGAGGTGGCGGATATGCGCCGCCGGATCGCCCAGGAACACGGCACCGAGGATTGCTGGCAGGTCAAACACGTCCGCGGCGGGCTGGTCGATCTGGAATTTCTGGCCCAGCAGCTGCAGCTGATCCACGGGCCGGACATGCCCGGGCTGCTGCTCGGCGACACGGCCCTGGTGCTGGCCCGGGCGGGGGAGCTGGGGCTGATCGAGGATGGCGCGATGCTTGCCGATGCGGTAAGGCTTCAGCGGCGCATGCTGGGCCTGCTCCGGCTGACCGTCACCGGCCGCTTCGACGGCCGGACGGCGCCCCGGGGCTGATCGCCGCCCTCGCCCGCGCCGCGCGCCTCGACGAGGGCGCGGATGCCGAGGCGATCGGTGACGTGCTCCGCTCTTGCCAGGCGCGCGTGCACGCCCATTTCGACCGCTACGTCACCGATGTCGCCGCCCGGGTGAAGGCCGAAGGCGCGGCGGATGCCGGGGCGGACCCCAAGACCGCGATGGAGACGAAACGATGATCGAGGAAGGCGCCAAGGCCCCGGATTTCACCATGCCCACCGATGGCGGCGGCGAGGTGTCGCTGGCCGCCCTCGCGGGCAAGACGGTGGTGCTTTATTTCTACCCGCGCGACGACACGCCCGGCTGCACCAAGGAGGCCTGCGCCTTCCGCGATCTGCATCCGGCGCTGGAAAAGCTGGATGCGGTGGTGATCGGCGTCTCGAAGGACAGCGTCGCCGCCCATGACAAATTCAAGGCCAAATACGACCTGAACTTCCCACTGGCGGCCGATACCGACGGCGCGGTCTGCGAGGCCTATGGCGTCTGGGTCGAGAAGAACATGTATGGCCGCAAGTCGATGGGCATCGAGCGCAGCACCTTCCTGATCGACGGCACCGGCACCGTGCGGAAGATCTGGCGCAAGGTGAAGGTCGACGGCCATGCCGAGGCCGTGAAGGCGGCCATCGACGCGCTCTGACGGGTGACGCATCCCGTGACCACAGCTGCCTTTATCCCCGCCGCTATCGGGGTTCTGCTGACCGCGGAGCCCCGCGCCAAGGCCGCCGCGGCGCGGGCGCTGGCGGCGGACTGGCGGGCCGGACGCCTGGCTGCCCCGACCCTGGCTGCCCCGACCACGGCCACCCCGGCAGATGGCGGGGCGGCGGCGCTGCCGCTGCGCCCGGCCCGGCCGGAGCGCCCGGTTCTGCTGCCGCCGGCGCGCATGCCCAAGCGCGGCCGCGGCGGCAGCGTCGCCAGCCGGGTGCGGCTGCTGCATGCGCTCGCCCATATCGAGTTCAACGCCATCGATCTGGCGGTCGACATGGCGGCACGCTTCGGTGCGGAGATCGATGCGGACGAGACGGTCTGCCGGCGCTTCGTCGACGACTGGGTCGGCATCGCCGACGACGAGGCGCGCCATTTCGGGCTGGTCGCCGACCGGCTGGAAGCGCTGGGCGCGGCCTATGGCGACCTGCCCGCCCATGACGGGCTGTGGGAAGCGGCGATGGCGACCGCCCACGACATGACCGGCCGGCTGGCGGTGGTGCCGATGGTGCTGGAGGCCCGCGGCCTGGACGTCACCCCCGATATGATCCGCCGGCTGGACGACTTCGGCGACACCGCTTCGGCCGATGCGCTGCGCGTGATCTATCGCGACGAGGTCGGCCATGTCGCCGCCGGGCTGCGCTGGCTGACCCATGTCGCGGCCGCCCGCGGCACCACCGCACGGGCCCTGTTCCACGACCGTGTCCGCCGCCTGTTCCCGGGCCGGGTGAAACCGCCCTTCAATGCCGATGCCCGCGCCCGCGCCGGCATGGTGCCGGAAGATTACGAGCCGCTGGCGGAGATGCGCACGGGCGAGGCGCGGGAAGAGAAGGACGCCCGCCCCCACGCCCGGTGATGCCCCGCCCCCGGTGATCACGAGGCTTCCATCAGCCCCGCCTCGGGAAATTCGCGGCGGAAGGCCTGATCGTCGAAGGCACCGGCAGCCGGTGCCGGCTCCCCTGCCCGCCAGGGCACCGCAAAACCGGTCTGCGACAGGGTCCGGGCGATGCCGTCGTAATAGTCCACCGCCACCCGATAGCGGATCAGGCAGCCGATCGCGACTTCGCGGATCAGCCCCGGATGGTCCGCAAGCAGCGGCAGAACCACACGCCGGATCAGGTCCCGGCCGTGGCCCGCATCGATCGCGATATGCAGGTCGTGATAGTGGATCACATCTTCCGGCATGCCGAGGCGGCGCATGCCGCGCACGGTCCGGGAGAAACGCCAGGGTGCGGTGTGCTCAAGGATGGTGAGCGCCCCCAGCAGCCGGCCGGCATGGCGCCGCCGCAAGGCGTACATCAGCAGCAGATTGCCGTTCTTCAGGGCCGAGGCCGGGACCTGATCCCGGACGTCGATGCCCGCCCGATCGAGGATGTCGCGCATATAGGCCGAGGACCGGCAGAACATCACCGTGTGCATGTCTTCCAGGCGGCCATTACCCATCTCATCCCAGAAATTCTCGGCCAGGGCAAGCTTCATATCGCCGCCCAGCCCCAGCTGCGCCAGGGCCACGACATCGTCGAAACGACCGTCCACCTCTTCTTCCAGGCAGATGTAGAAGGCCATCGCCTCGGCGGGCGCCGCCTCGGCGATGTAGTCGAAGAAGGGGGCGACCTCGCGGCAATGCCGCTTGTGAACCTCGAAATACCAGGCGGCAAAACCCTCGGCATCCGCCGGCAGATCGCTCAGATCGATGCGGCTTTCCTCATAGGCGTTCCACATCGCCTCGATTTCGTGAATCCGCCGGAATTCCGCCGGATGTACGGGCACCTCGTGGGCGCGATGGGCCGGCGCCATCTCGCGCAGGTAGAAGGCATTCAGACGGCGCTGGGTGTCCAGCCTGTTCGCGATATGCATGGATCTCACTTCCGGGTGGGGTCGTCGACGCCATCATGGGCCCCGATCGGTGGCCGGGCGGCGGGCAGGACCTCCTTGAGGTCGGGCTTGCTCTTCCACAGCGGTTCGGGCGGCAGATAGCCGGGCCGCGGCGCGTAAACCGACGGCAGGATGCCGGCCTTCTCCGAGGCCGCCCTCTCCGCATCGACCAGTTCGGGGAGATAGCGGGGACAGTTCGGGAAGATGTGGCCGGCGGTCACCTCCACCACCAGCCGGGCGGCGTGGTGGCGGGCGACCCGCGCCGGGTCTTCGATCACCTGTGCCCTGCCGTTGATCCGAAGCTTGCGGCGCTCCCCGGTCAGTTCGACGAACAGAAGTCCGACATGCGGATTGACCAGGATGTTTCCCAGCGATCTGTACATGCCATTGCCATCATAATCGGGGAATTCCAGCCGATCGTCCGCCGTCAGCGTCACGAAGCCCGGCATCCCGCCCTTGATCGAGCAGTCGGGCCGTCCGTCGGCATCCGCCGTGGCAAGGAAGAAGAAGGCGGCGGCGGCGATGATCTCCCGGTCGCTCTGCGACCAGGTGACATGCATGCGGGCGCTTTCGAGCCGGTCCGCAAGACGCCGGGAGTCGAAGGTGTCCTGCAGGCGGCGGCTCCCGTCATGGTAGAAATTCTGCGACATGGGATAACTCCCCCTCCGACGCGTGCTCCGGCATCGCCCCTCATATCGCAGTGCATCATTACTCCCTTATAGATTTTTTTCAATTCCTAAAATTCAACCAAAAGAGTCAATTTCCTTGACTCACCGAGTCAAAATCCGTCATTCATTTTTTGCAGCCGCGATATCGTCAGTACACATCAGAGTACACATTCAGAATCATGAGTCATGCTTGCACGTTGACTCAATGATCGGACTCTCATGTCTGACGCTAAATGCACGACACGGCGGTTTTTATTTATGGGGACGAACATGTCAGAGATGCATACGGCAAGAGCCGGGCGTAACGAGGACCTGTCCGGGATCCGGCGAACGCCGTCGAATACCATCTTTGCCCTTAAGTTTTTCGCCTGGGGGTTGATGATGGGTGTCGGCTTCTGGGGAAGCGTGACGATGCCGCTGCCCTATATCCTGCCGTTTCAGATCCTGCTGGCCCTCGGCATGGTTCATGGCGTGGAACTCAGCCACCAGGCCCTGCACGGCACGGCGTTCTCGGGACGTCTGGCCAACCGGATCGCCGGCGCCCTGATGGGGCTGCCCATGCTGGTATCCTTCAGTGCCTACCGGGCCAGTCACCTTCACCATCACCGGGCACTCGGTACGCCGGCGGACCGGGAATTCTGGGACTATGGCGACATCTCACGCATCAGCATGCGCGCACTCGCGGTCCACTTTCTGATCCTCAAGCACTATCAGCGGGCCGGGGCGAATATCTTCAGGGCCGTGACCTTCCGCAACGATCCCGATCTGCCGTCCCGCGCGGCCCGCTATGCCGGGACCGAATACCGGGCCATGGCGGTGATGATTCTGGCACTGGTCGCCGCTTCGATCGCGATCGATCCGCTGATCTTCCTGACCGGCTGGCTGCTGCCGCTGGTGCTGATTGCCGGACCGGTCCATGCGCTGGTGGAACTGCCCGAGCATCATGGCTGCGATCGCAGCACGCCCGACGTCTTCACCAACACCAGGTCGATCACCTCCAACCGGTTCATGACCTGGTTCACCAACGGCAACAATCTTCATGTGGAGCATCACTACCAGGCCGGGCTGCCGGTGGAATCCCTGCGCACCCTGCACGAACGGATCGGCCCGCGGATCGTGAACCGCGACCAGGGATATCGCGCGTTCTATGGCCGCTTCTTCGCCGAAATCTTCGGCCGCACCGCCCGCACCGCCTGATCCGCCCCCCCGTCTTCTGCCCATTCCCGTCTTCTGCCCATTCCCGTCTTCTGCCCACTCCCGTCTTCTGCCCACCCCCGCCGGTCGTCCCGCCCCCGCAGACCTCTTCACCATCCTGCGAATGGCTTGCCCCTTCATGCCCGATGCGCCGCTGCCAACGACAACACCGTCCTTCGTTCCCGAGGTTTTCCTCTCTCTGCCGGACAGCCTTGCCGTCTCGTCCTCGCTGGACGAGATCAGCATCACGCCGGTCACCACCACCGACGACTGGGCCGCGCTCAGCGCCGCCTGGGACGATCTGCCGGTCGACCGCTACATGAATGACGGCGGCACCTATCGCCGCCGCCGGTTTTCACGCTTCCACCACAGCCGGGAGAACGGCGCCGGCCGGGGCCGGCTGCGCCTGAAGGCGCATGCCCCCTATGCCCAGCCGCTTCACCTCAACCCGCTGAACGGCGGGATGCTGCGCCATTTCGAGCCGATCCTGCCCCAGACGATCGCCAACCCGGCCTTCGTCGCGCTGCTCGACGGCTTCGCCACCGTGCTGGGCCTGGTGGACGGCGTCACCAGCTGGGACATCAACGTCTATCTGAACCGTACCGAAACCGACCCCGTACAGACCGGCCTGCCCGTCCCCGAAGGCCTGCATCGCGACGGGGTGCGCTACTCGCTGATCATGGGCATCGCCCGGCGGAACGTGACCGGCGCCGTGAACAGCGTGCACGACGACGACCGGCGCCCCTTGCTCAGCCGCGTTCTGGAACGGCCGGGTGATTTCGTTCTGCTGCTGGACGAGCGGACCTATCACGACGCCACGCCGGTGCTGCCCGCAGACGGTACCGGGCGGGGGACCCGCGACGTGATCGTCGTGGAGTTCTACCACGCGGACACGGCCGCCGATCAGCTCTACGTGCCCTGATGCCCCGGACACCCACGGCGCCCCGGCGCCCCGGAAGGAGGACCCGGTGATGACGGTTCATTCCGCCTCGCGGCCCCACGGCATTGCCGAAATCGACCGCAGCCGGCCAGAGGAGATCCTGCCCCTGCTGACCCGGCTGTACCCGGCCATCCCCGCAGAGACCATCGCCGCACGCCTGGCCCGCGTCGCCGCCGGCGACTGGCGCTGCCTGGTGATGCGCGAGGCCGGCCAGATCGTCGCGCTCTCCGGTTTCCGGATCATGGAGCGCATCTGCTATGGCCGCTTTCTCTATGTCGACCACTTCGTGACCGACGATACCCGCCGGTCCCGCGGGGCGGGCCGGGTTCTGCTGGACCGTCTGGCCGGGCTGGCCCGCGACGAAGGCTGCGAGTCCATGGTGCTCGACACCTTCGTGACCAATGCCCGCGCCCAGAAATTCTGGTTCCGCGAAGGCTTCCAGGTCGTCGGCTTCCATTTTCTGCGCCCGCTGGGCCCAGCCTGACATCGCCATCACGAGGATACTCTCCCCATGACCTCTTCCGATCCGTTTCATCGCGACATCCTGTTTTCCCGCATGCTGGGCATCGTTTCGCAGGAAGAACTCGACAGGCTCGGCACCTTCACCATCGCCGTTCCCGGCTGCGGCGGGGTGGGGTTCACCCATGCCGAAGCGCTGGTGCGCATGGGTATCGGCGGCATCCGGATCGCCGATTTCGACGAGTTCGGGCCTGAAAATTTCAACAGGCAGTTCGGCGCCACCATCCACACCGTCGGCCGGTCCAAGGCCGAGGTGCTGAAGGAACGTCTGCTGTCGATCAACCCGGCGCTGCGCATCCGGGTCTTCGACGGCGTCTCGACCGAAACGATCGACGACTTCCTGGACGGCGTCGACATGGTCTGCGACGCCATGGACTATTTCGTCATCCAGCCGCGCCGCCTGATGTATGCCGAGGCCCGGCGACGGAACCTGCCGGTGGTGGTGGCCGGGCCGATCGGCTTCGGCGCGACGGTGCATCTTTTCGAACCCGACGGCATGTCGTTCGACAGCTTCTTCGACCTGCATGACGGCCAGGACGAAGAGGAGATGCTGATCAATTTCGGCCTGGGCCTGAACCCGGCACAGCTGCACCGCCACTACATGACCGATCCGAAGCTCGATTTCGAAGCGCGTAAGGTGGCCTCGGTCAGCGCCTCGTGCCTGCTCGCCACCACGCTCAGCACCTCGACCGCGATCCGCCGGCTGCTGGGACATCCGATCTCGTTCCGGCCGGTGCCCTGGGTTCAGCAGATCGATTACGTGGCCGGCGCCTTCGTCCAGATCGACACCGATCAGGGCGTGACGTCGATCCGTCAGGCGCCCGCGCGATATATTCGCTGACTTTACCAGCGCCCTGGTAGATTATCCCCTGAGCGGTTTACCCGCCGGAGCCCCCGACCGTACAGCACGTCACAACGCAGACGCCGGACCGACAGACGAGGATCCACGATGCCCACCATCTTCATCGACGGGGAGGCCGGCACGACCGGGCTGCAGATCCGTGCCCGCCTGGAAGGGCGCGACGATCTGGACTTCATCAGCCTGAGCGATGCCGACCGCAAGCTTCCGGCCCGCCGGGCCGAGGCGCTGAACGCCGCCGACCTCGCCATTCTCTGCCTGCCTGACGATGCGGCGCGCGAAGCGGTGGCGCTGGTCACCAATCCGGCCGTCCGCATTCTGGATGCGAGCTCCGCCCATCGGGTTCTGCCCGGCTGGACCTATGGCCTGCCCGAGCTGTCGGCCGACCAGCCCGGGCTGATCGCCCGCGCCGCCCGGGTGACCAATCCCGGCTGCTACCCCACCGGCGCCGTCGCCCTGCTGGCACCGCTGGTGGCGGCCGGTCTGGTGCCCCGGGACTATCCGGTCGCGGTCTTCGCGGTCTCGGGCTATTCGGGCGCCGGCCGCAGCCTGATCGAACGCTATGAAGACCCGACCCGCGCCGACCATATCGACGCGCCGCTGCGCGCCTATGCCCTGCATCTGGAACACAAGCATATCGACGAAATGCGGGTGCATGCGGGGCTGGCGCACCGGCCCACCTTCCTGCCCGCCATCGGCCGCTATCGCCAGGGCATCGTGATGCAGATTCCGCTGCGGCTGGACCTGCTGCCCGGGCAGCCGGCGGTGGCCGATCTGCACCGGGTGCTGACCGACCACTACCGGGATCAGGCGCATATCGGCGTCGAAAGCCTGGCGGAGACCGCGGACATCCGGGAGCTGGAGCCCGAGGTGCTGAACGGCACCAACGACATGACCATCCGGGTGTTCGGCAGCGATCATCGCGGCCAGGCGGTCCTTTCGGCCGTGTTCGACAATCTGGGCAAGGGCGCGTCGGGTGCGGCCGTGCAGAACATGAACCTGATGCTGGGCCTGACCCAGACCGGGCGGCTGAACCTCAATCAGGCGGCCTGACGAGGGCTGCATCGCCCCCTGGACCAGGGCCGGGCGCGTCTTCTATGTTGACCCCCTGTCATCATGGAAGATGCACCGGACCCTAGCCCATGCTTATCCGCGACGCGGCCGCCGCCGACCTGCCCGGCATCCTTGCCATCTATAACGACGCCGTGGTCAACACCACCGCGATCTGGAACGAGCGCCTGGCGACGCTCGACGATCGCAGCCGCTGGCTCGCCGCACGCCACGACGCCGGCTATCCGGTTCTGGTGGTCGAAGACGGCTCGATCGAGGGCGGGGTTGCCGGCTATGCGAGCTTCGGCGACTGGCGGCCCTTCGACGGCTATCGCCACACGGTCGAGCATTCGGTCTATGTTCATCCCGATGCCCGCGGCCGCGGGCTGGGCCGCGCCCTGATGGAGGCCCTGATCGACCGGGCGACCCGGGCCGGCAAGCATGTGATGGTGGCCGGCATCGATGCCGGCAACACCGCCTCTCTTGACCTGCACCGCCGGCTGGGCTTCACCGAAACCGGCCGCCTGCCGCAGGTGGGCGCCAAATTCGGCCGCTGGCTGGACCTGGTGTTCATGCAGCGCCGGCTGTCGGAACGGGAGGTGCCGCCGGAGATGTGATCGTCCATCACTCGGCGACCACCACCTCGATCTCCGGCTGCCCGGCATAGTCCAGGCGGATGGCGCCGCGGGCGGGGCGGGTCAGGGTGATGGGGCCGGGTTTTTCGTCCAGGCGGCGGCGAAGCAGGATCAGGCGGGTTTCCAGATTGTCCTTGAAATCCGGCAGGCGCAGGGCCGCATCGCGGCGGATTTCACGGTTGGTGAAATCCTGACGCCCGGTCGCCAGATAGGCCGTGACGAAATGGTGGAGCAGCCGGCCGGGCACGCCGCGGATCAGATAGTCGCCGTCGATGAAAACGCTGCCGTCGCGCGGGAAATAGCGCAGCCGGATCGGGCGCCGGCCCGCGGGCGCCGGGTCGGGTGCCTCGGCCGCTGGTGCCTCCCCCCGCTCCGCCTCGGCCCGGTCGAGGGCGAGGGCGAGCGTTGCCGCCACGATCGACAGCACCGCCTCTTCCGTATGGCCGAAGGCGAAGCTTTCGGCCGATTCGGCGAAAAGCACCCCCACCAGCCGACCCTGGGCGATCATCGGTACCGCCAGCTGGCATTGCGGCTGCGCCAGGGACGGGAACGGGATCCCGGCCATGGGCGGCCGGTCCATCGCCCCCCTGACCGCCGCGACATAGCGCTGACCGCGGCGCATGTCGGCGATGCGCAGCACCCGGCGGCGCAGGGCGGCCACGCCGATCACCCCCTCCCCCAGCGCCACCTCCGACCCGACGCCGAATTGCGGATAGCCGCGGCTGGCGATGGTGGTGAGCAGGCCGCCGGTTTCGTCCGGAACCGCCACCACCAGATTGCCCATGCCCAGATCCGCAACCAGGCGATCGAGGGTGAGATCGAGCAGACGGTCGGCATCGGGCTCCGCCGCCATCAGGGCGGCAAGCCGGGCCGCGACCGCCAGATGATCCGGCGCCTGCGGCCGGGGTGGCGGCATCTCAAGCGGTTCCGCCGCCACCACCCGGGTCACCGCCTCCACCCGGTAGAGATCGACCGCGCGCAGGCGCATCACCTCGCCCATGCCCTGGGCGGCGCTCATCACCTCCAGATGGACGGCGATGCGCTCGAACACCTCGCCCGTGGTTCGGGCACCGACGAAGACCAGGTCGAGCAGGAACTGGCCGCCGGTGCGGGCATCGACCACCATCACCGTCGCCCGGCCCGTGCGGCGGACATTGGCCGCGGTCTTGGAAAAGAACTGGTTCGACAGCGCGACATGGCCCGCATCCACATAGTGGACGTGGGAGAGATAGGAGATGTTTGGCATGCCGTCGGCATCGAGGGGGGCGATGACCGAGGGGATGATGCCTTCCAGCGCATCGCGCAGCGCATCAAGGCCCGGCAGCGCATCAAGGCCCGGGCCGGCGGTCATGGCTGCGCATCCCGGGGCGTGTTTGCGGCACCGAGCGACCGACCGGCGGTCGGGCCCGGGGTCTGGTCGAAGACCTCGTGCGGGTGAATGTCGATGCGCAGCAGATCCCGGTCGGTCAGGGTCTGGGAGAGCTGGAGCCGGCTGACGCCGAGCGCCCCCATCACCCCCAGCATGCGCGCGACATAGGCCGTGCCCTCGGCCGCATCGGCCGGGCCGGCCGGCGCGACGGCGGTGATCATGCCCTTGATCTGATAGGTGCGGTAGTCGTGGGGCCGCGCGCAGGTGACCGCGATCGGCCCGCCGGCGACGGCGCCCGAAGCCGCCCCCGGCCAGAGGCTGCGTGACATCAGCACCACAAGCCCGTCGCCCTGGTCCCGCAGGATCCCCGAACCGCGACCGATCGTGGCCCTGCCGGCCGGATCCCTGGTCGAGACCAGGATCATCAGCGGCCCGGCGAGCACGGCCGCCACCTCGTCGTCGATCATGCCTCCGCCCCCCCGCCCGCGCGTCTCCCCCTCTGATTTTTAGGAAACGGCTGCGGCCGTTAGCAAGCATTTAGGAAGAGCCGTTCCAGCTGTCGGCGTAGAAACACAACCACAGGATGGGCCCCGACAGCAGGGGCCGCCCAGAGGAGGACGCCTGATGACCATGATCCACGGCAGCCGGTCCGACGCCGCCATCACCCCGATCCTGCCGCTGGACGGGCGGTACGATCTCTACGGCCCGGTGCACAAGGGGCTGCGGCGGGCCGGCATGGCCCTGCTCGACCGGCTGGGCCGGGCGGATTTCGCCAGCCCGGCCGCGACCACCGGCCTGCTGACCGAGCTGCGCGACTATCTGCGGCTCGCCACCGCCCATATCGCCCATGAAAGCGACACCATCCATCGGGCGCTGGAAGCCCGCACGGGGCCTGCGACCGAAGACCTCGACCGCCAGCATGCCGATCATCACCGCTCGATCGCCGGGCTGATCGCACGGATCACCGCGCTGACCGACGACTTCTCCGGGACCCGCGAAGAAGCCGGCCGTGCGCTCTATCTGGCCTTCGCGGCCCATCTGGCCCGGGATTTCGCCCATATGCACGAGGAAGAGACGGTGACCACGCCCCTGCTTCAGGCCGTGTTCAGCGATGCCGAACTGGCCGCGATCGAGATGGAGATCGTGAGCACGCTGTCGCCCGAGATGAACCTGGCCTTCATGCGGCTGATCATCCCGGCGCTGTCGCCGGCCGAGCGGGTGCGGCTGCTGGGCGGCGTGCGCGCCACGGCCCCGGCCGAGGTGTTCCGGCTGCTGATGGACGAGGTCGCCCGGCCGCTGCTGCCGCCGGCCGATTTCGCCGACCTTGCCCTCAGGCTGCAGATCGCGGCCTGACAGGCAGCGCTCAGGGCGTGGCGCCGGTACCCGCAAAGGCCGAGATCAGCATGGCCACCCGCGGATCCGGCCTGAGCCCCGGGGCGGTATAGGCGGCGATATTGCCCGCCCGGTCGGCCGGGGCCGGTTTCAGCACATGGTTGAGTCCGGCCAGGATTTCGATCCGGGTATCTTTCGGGCGGCCCGCGGCCAGGCGGCGGGCATCGGCAGTGGTGACCTGAAGGTCGCGATCGCCCTGCAGGATCAACACCGGCCCGCCGAAACGCTCCATCACGGTCGCGGGGTCGATGCCCAGCCACGAGATCAGATAGGGCTGGACGGAAGGCCGGAACAGCGGCGCCAGTTCCAGCGGGACATCGGCGACCTTCCGGCCGGCACCGAGATCGGCCAGGATCCGGTCGGCGGTGCGGCGGAGATCATCCGGCATCGGGGCCTGGGCCAGCTGGCGTTCCAGCGTGCGGATGGCGGGCTCCCCCGGGGTCGCGGCCAGCACGATGGCATCGGGCGCCTCGCGCCGCGCCGCCAGCAGGGCGATCAACCCGCCTTCGCTGTGGCCGAGCACGATCACCGGCGCCCCGTCGGCCAGTTTGCGCGCGGCACGGGTCCATCGGGCGGCATCCGAGGCCAGCAGGTCGATGGTCATCAGCGCCTCGTCGGCAATCGCCGCCCGGCTGGCGCCGATGCCGCGCTTGTCGACCCGCAGGCTGGCGATGCCGCGCGCCGCCAGATCTTCCGCCAGCATGCGCAACAGATCGGTGCGCAGCCCCGGCTGGTTGCCGTCGCGATCGGTGGGGCCGGACCCCGCCAGCATCAGCACCACCGGCAGCACCGCATCGGCACCGGCCGCACAGGGAAAGCCGAAACTGCCGACCAGATCGCCGGAAGCGTCGACCGGTGCCGGCATCGGCGCCTTGATCGCGATCTGACGCTCACACAGGGCGGCGGCCGGCGTCGCCAGCTGCGCCTCGGCCCGGGACGGCGCCAGCAGGCCGGCCTGAAACGACACGACCGCGGCGAGCAGAGCCGCCGCGGTCGCAAGGCGTCCGGTTGTCCGGAAGCGGGCCGTCATCAGTCGAGATCGCCGACATCGCCGGAGGTGCCCTCGACCCTGGCCGACAGCGCCGCCTGCATGAAGGCATCCAGATCGCCGTTCAGCACCGCCTGGGTGTTGCCGGTCTCCACCCCCGTGCGCAGATCCTTGACCATCTGGTAGGGGTGCAGCACGTAGGAGCGGATCTGGTGGCCCCAGCCGATATCGGTCTTGGCATCCGCCTCGGCCTGGGCCTTTTCTTCCCGCATCCTGAGTTCACGCTCGTAAAGGCGTGCCTTCAGCATGCCCATGGCGGTGGCGCGGTTCTTGTGCTGCGAGCGGTCCTGCTGGCACTGCACCACGATGCCGGTGGGCACATGGGTGATGCGGATGGCGCTGTCCGTCCGGTTGACGTGCTGGCCACCGGCACCCGAGGCCCGGTAGGTATCGATGCGCAGATCCTTGTCCAGGATCTCGATATCGATCGAGTCGTCGATCACCGGATAGACATGGACGGCGGCGAAGCTGGTCTGGCGCCGGGCCTGGCTGTCGAAGGGCGAGATGCGCACCAGCCGGTGGACGCCGGTCTCGGTCTTCGCCCAGCCGAAGGCGTTCTGGCCCTTGATCAGCAGGGTGGCCGATTTGATGCCCGCCTCTTCGCCGTCGGTCTCTTCGACCAGCTCGGTCTTGTAGCCATGCGATTCCGCCCAGCGCGTATACATGCGCAGCAGCATCAGCGCCCAGTCCTGGCTTTCGGTGCCACCGGCGCCGGCATGGACTTCAAGATAGCTGTCATTGCCGTCGACCTCGCCCGAGAGCAGGCTTTCGACCTTGAGCTTCAGCAGCTCGTCGAGCAGCCGGCCAAGCGAGGCCTGGGCCTCGTCGACGACGCTTTCATCGTCTTCCATCTCGCCCAGTTCGGCGAGTTCCAGATCGTCGCGGAACGCCTGTTCCAGCTTGCGATAGCGCTCGATGGCGCCTTCGAGCTGGGTGCGTTCGCGCATTACCTTCTGCGCGCGCGCCGGATCATCCCAGAGCTTCGGATCTTCGGAGAGGGCGTTCAGCTCTTCGAGCCGGATGAGCGCGTTCTCCCAGTCAAAGATACCTCCTCAGCAGACCGAAGGTCTGCTCGATCTCGTCGGCGAGCGACTTGATCTCGGCGCGCATACGCACGTCCTCCCGTTGATGATGATGCCGGCGCGGATGGCGCCGGCATGGATATCGCGGTGACCCCGATCAGTAGAGGCCGCCCGGTGCCGGCGCCGCAGCGCCGCCATAGGGGTTCGAAGGCCGGGCCGGCAGGGTGCCGCCGGTCCCCGCACCGGCGCCCGGATCGCCATAGGTGCCGTAATCGTCCTGCATGCCCGAAACCATGGTCGGCTCGGTCCCGGGCTTGAACGCCTCGGTGATCACCGTCGCCGTATCGGGGCCGGGCAGCAGGCCGGTCTTGGCGTCGATGCGCACCAGGCGGATGCCGCTGGGGGTACGGAACGGCGTCGCCGGTGCATCGGCCAGCGCGCCCTTCATGAACTCAACCCAGATCGGCAGCGCGGCCGAGGCACCCTGCTCGTTATCGCCGAGCGAACGCGGCGTGTCAAAGCCGACATAGACGCCCACCACCAGGTCGGGGCTGAAGCCCATGAACCAGGCATCGAAGCTGTCATTGGTGGTGCCGGTCTTGCCGGCCAGCGGCTTGCCGATCGACAAGGCCCGGCGACCGGTGCCGCGCTGGATCACGCCTTCCATGACATGCACCAGCTGATAGGCGTCGAGCGGGTTCAGCACCTGGTCGCGGGTGTCGGGCAGCACCGGCGGCTGCAGGCCCGGATGCCATTCCGGCACCGAACAGGCCTCGCACGGGCGCTCGTCGCGGCGGAAGATGGTCTTGCCGTCGCGGTCCTGGATGCGCTCCACCAGCGCCGGATGGATCTGCCTGCCGCCATTGACCACCATGGCATAGGCGGTGGCGAGGCGCATGAGCGTGGTCTCGCCGGCGCCAAGCGCCGTGGAGAGATAGGGCGGCCAGTCGCCGATGCCGAGCCGGCGGGCGATTTCCGAAATCGACTCGGCCCCGAGGTCGCGGGCAAGACGCACGGTCATCAGGTTGCGCGACTGCTCCACGCCGACGCGCAGCGTGGAGGGGCCGTAGAAGCGGCCGCTGTAGTTCTTGGGCCGCCAGGTGTCGAGACCGGCCCCCTGTTCCAGCGCCAGCGGGGCATCCTGAACGATCGAGGCCGGCGTCCAGCCATGCTCGAAAGCCGACAGATAGACGAAGGGCTTGAAGGCCGAGCCCGGCTGACGCTGGGCCTGGGTGACGCGGTTGAACTCGCTGGCGGCGAAGTTGAAGCCGCCGGTCATCGCCAGCACCCGGCCGTTATGCGGGTTCATCGCCACCAGACCGCCCGAGACGTCGGGCACCTGGACCAGTTTCAGCGCGCCTGCGGCGGCCTTGGGCGCCGGGCCCTCGCCGTCTTCGGCCCGGCGGTCGGCCTCGGCCGCCACCTCGGTCGGATCGTCGGCCGGCGCCACGACCACGATGTCGCCGGTGCTGACCACATCGTCCACCGCCCGGATCGCCGGCCCGCGCCGGTCGACCGAGACGTATTTCCGCGCCCATTTCACCGCCTCGAGATCGAGCGTGCCGGCGGCGCCATCGGCGAAGATCAGCTTCGCGGCCTTGCCGCCCGCCTCGGTGACCAGCGCATAGCGCCAGCCCGGCACCAGCGGCTTGTCGCGGCCCAGATCCTCCAGCCGCTTGCGGGCGGCCTCGATATCGTCGGTGGCAACGCCGCTCTGCACCGGCCCGCGATAGCCGTGGCGGCGGTCGTAAGAGACCAGCCCGTCGCGAAGCGCGGTGTCGGCCAGGGCCTGAAGCTTGGGATCGACGGTGGTCATCACCGTCAGCCCGCCTTCATAGAGTTCGTCGGACCCGAAGCGCTGGGCGATGTCGCGGCGGACCTCTTCGACGAAATAATCGGCGCGGGCCTGATCCTCGCCGCCGCGCGGGCGGGTGACCAGCGGCCGGGCTTCGGCGGCACGGGCCTCGTCGGCCGAGATGTAGCCGTCCTCGGCCATGCGGCTCAGCACCCAGTCGCGACGGGCCTTGGCGGCATCCGCACGGCGGATCGGGTTGTAGTTGTTCGGGGCCTTGGGCAGGGCCGCCAGATAGGCCGCCTCTTCCGCGGTCAGCTCGTCGAGCGACTTGTCGAAATAGGCGAGCGCCGCCGCCGCGACGCCATAGGCGCCATAGCCCAGATAGATCTCGTTCAGATAGAGTTCGAGAATGTGGTCCTTGGTGAAGGCGCGCTCGATCCTGAGCGAGAGCAGCGCCTCCTTGACCTTGCGCTCGATCGACACCTCGTTGGTCAGCAGGAAGTTCTTGGCCACCTGCTGGGTGATGGTCGAGGCGCCGATGGGCCGGCGGTCGCTGGCCAGATTGTCGATATTGGTCACCGCGGCGCGCAGGATCGCGACCACGTCGATGCCGGGATGGGTGTAGAAGTTCTGATCCTCGGCGGCGATGAAGGCGTGTTTCACCACATCCGGGATCGCGTCGATCGGCACGAAGACGCGCTTCTCGCGGGCATATTCATCCAGCAGGCGGCCGTCGCCGGCATAGATCCGGGTGACGGTCGGCGGCTTGTAATCGGCCAGCTGCTCGAAATCCGGCAGGTCGCCGTCATACATGGTGACGCCGTAATAAAGCGCCGCGCCGCCAGCGATGGCGAGCAGGACGATGCCGGTCAGGAGAAAACCGAGCAGGCGGATCAGGCTCATCGGCTGTGCAACGCCGCGGGCCAGGGCCGGCGGCTCCCATGTGGTTGACGGGCGGCGCCAGCGGACGGATCCGTCCCTGGTCGCGGAGCCGGAGTGTGGCCGCGCGCGGCCCTGGCGTCAATCGCAGGGGTACCATCCCCGACCTGCAAGCCACGCAAATGACACGGCATCGGAAGAGGCCGGCCTCCGACGCGGCCGTGCCGGATCAGAGGCGGCTCCAGGTCTGTTCGGCGGCGAAGAACTGATCGACCGCACCGACGATGCTGCGGGCCAGTTTCGCCCGATGGGCGGAATCCTGCAGCACTTTTTCATCCTGTCGGTTGGACAGGAAACCGGTCTCGATCAGCACCGACGGCATGTCGGGCGCCTTGAGCACCGCAAAGCCGGCCGAGCGCACCGGCTTGGTCAGCAATTCGGTATGCGGCTGGACCTGGCCGATGACATGGCCGGCAAAGCGCGCCGACAGGTTCATGGTCTCGCGCCGGGCCAGATCGATCAGGATCGAGGTGACCTCGGCGCTTTCGGTCGAAAGATCGACGCCGGCGATCAGGTCGGACTTGTTTTCGCTGTCGGCCAGTTGGGCGGCGACACCGTCCGAGGCGCGTTCCGACAGCGTGTAGATCGACAGGCCCCGCGTGCGCGGGTTCTGCACCGAATCGGCATGGATCGAGATGAACAGCTCCGCCTGAGCGGCACGGGCGATGGCGACCCGGTCGCGCAGCCGGATGAAGATGTCGCGATCGCGGGTCAGCACCGCCTTGTAGCGGCCGGTCTTTTCAAGCTCCTGCGCCAGCGCCTTGGCCATGGCCAGCGTGATCGACTTTTCCTGCACGCCGGTGATGCCGATGGCGCCGGGATCGATGCCGCCATGGCCCGCATCGATGGCGACGATCCGCCGGCCGTCGGTCCGGGCCCGCGGCCTGGCCGCGTCGGGCAGGATCGGCGCGGCGGCGACCGCCGCCTGCCCCGCCGGCGGCTGCGGGGCGGCCGCGACCTTGGTGCCGTCGAAGCGGTCTTCCGGTTCCCCCTTCAGGGTGGTGCGGGCGAAAGATTGCGCCGAGGTGCGCGACAGATCGACCACGAAACGCGGCGGCAGACCGTCCTGGGCCGGCAGCACGAACATCGAATCGATCTGCGACGGCTGCGACAGGTCGAGCACCATGCGATAGACGCCGGGTTCGAACAGGCCGACGCGATAGCGCGCGATCAGCCCGGCGCCCGAATTCTCGCCCTTGTCGAGGATCTGCCAGTCCAGATTGCGGAAGTCGATCACCACCCGGTCGGGGCCCGACAGGGTGAAGGCCCGGAAATCCACCCGACGGTCCAGATCGATCACCAGCCGGGTCTTGTCGGGATGCATGCCGAAGCGCAGGCCGACCGCGCGGGCGGTTTCGGCGGCCACCGCCTCTTCCGGACCGACGCCCGGCAGCGGCCCTGCAATCACCGCGACCAGCGCCAGCAGGCAGATCACCGCCCAGCCCATGGCGCGTTTCGCCATCCGGCCCAGCCGTGCGGCAGCCCGCCCCGGCCGGGACGGCGGAGCGGCGGAGACGCGGCAAAGATGGTCGGCGGTCTGGCGAATGGCAGGCGCGGACATGTGACGGCTCCAGGAGGCGTCGGCGGCTGATCCTCTGACCGGCCGCGCCGCCCGAAAACCGCCCGCGAACGGGCAGCTCCGATGACACCGCAACCAGCGACTCCTTCGTTTTATAGGCGGAAGTCGCCCAATCTTTCAATGCGTTTATCCATGTTGTTGGCACCGGGGGTGAACTTGCACGAAGGGTTGTGGCCGCGGTGTGACTCAAGCCGCCGCCATGCCCGCCCCGAAACGGCTGTCGCAGGACGCGCCCGGGGTGGCCGCATGCCTGCGCAGCACGCGCTTGCCCTGTCGCCGGATTGCAACAGCGCGATTGTGGAAGGGCCGCGACCTGTTCTATAGTGCGGCCGCGCGTTCCGCTTCGGCCACCGGCCCTGCCCCGCCTGGGACAGGATCGACCACCGGATGGGAGGCGCCGGAATTCCGTATGGCCGGAGGCATCGGACCGAGTTGATCGGACCGCGCCGCTCCGGGAGGGAGCATCCCCCGGCCGACGGTTGAACCCGCCGCGAGGCAGGACGACGACGACCCAGGGCATGCCGGCCACGCGACAAGCGGGCCGGGCCGGCCGGCGGAGAGCGAAATCCTTGTGACGCGGCGGCGGAGCGGGGTGTGCGGCAATTACGCGGCGCGCCCCTCCGACCAACAAGGAACGGTCATGAACGACGCGCGCGATTTCGCGCAGAGCGTCGGTCGCACGGGCCCTGAGGCGTCTTCCGATGCCACATCCGTCTGAGCGTCCGGTGCATAGCCTGAGAGGCTTCGACTGCCGCCGATCGCTCGGCGGTATGCGTTCCGTCGTCTTCGTATCGTTCCCCTGCCATCCGACACCGGGCCTGACCGTGCCGCCTGCCGCCGCCGCCCTGACCGGCGCCCGCGCAGCCGACGGCCGCAACCCCGCGCGTCGTTCCTCCACATCCTGCCCGACGGATCTGCGCCGCCTGACGAAGGCCGGCGCCCGTTGCGGTCATATCCGGAGTTCCACGCTCGATGACGAAGCGTATGCTGATCGACGCGAACCACCCCGAAGAAATGCGGGTGGTCGTCACCAACGGCAACCGGCTTGAAGAATTCGATTTCGAAACCTCGACCAAGAAGCAGCTGAAGGGGAATATCTATCTCGCCAAGGTGACCCGGGTGGAGCCCTCGCTCCAGGCCGCGTTCGTGGATTACGGCGGAAACCGGAACGGTTTCCTGGCCTTCAGCGAGATCCATCCCGACTACTTCCAGATCCCCCTGGCCGACCGTGAGGCCCTGGTCCGCGAGGTCGAAAAGGCGGCGCGCGAGGATGCCGAGCGCGAAGCCCGCGCCGATGCCGGCGAAGGGCCCGAGATCGAGGAGGTCGGCGGTTCCGACGTCGACGACATCGCGGCCGGCGGCGCCAGCCGGCGGCGGCTGCAGCCGCACCGCCAGTACAAGATCCAGGAAGTCATCAAGAAGCGGCAGCTGATCCTGGTCCAGGTGGCCAAGGAAGAGCGCGGCACCAAGGGCGCGGCCCTGACCAGCTATATTTCGCTGGCCGGCCGCTACTGCGTGCTGATGCCCAACACGCCCAATGGCGGCGGCATCTCGCGCAAGATTTCGGACGCCCGCACCCGCAAGAAGCTGCGCGAGACCCTGACCGAGCTGGGCACCCCGGCCGGCATGAGCGTGGTGCTGCGCACCGCCGGCGCCGAGCGCACCAAGACCGAGATCAAGCGCGACTACGAATATCTCTCGCGGCTGTGGGACGACATCCGCGAGCGGACCCTGTCGTCGCGCGCCCCGGCCCTGATCTATGAAGAGGCCGACATCATCAAGCGGTCGATCCGCGACATCTATTCCAACGACATCGACGAACTGCTGGTCGAGGGCGGCGACGGCTATCGCGCCGCGAAGGAGTTCATGCGGATGCTGATGCCCAGCCGCGCGCGGCTGGTGAAGCAGTATGGCGACCGCATCCCCCTCTTCCACCGCTATCAGGTCGAAACCCAGCTCGCCTCGATGCACTCCCCCACCGTGCGCCTGCCCTCGGGCGGCTATGTGGTGATCAACCAGACCGAGGCGCTGGTCGCGATCGACGTCAATTCGGGCCGCTCCACCCGCGAACGGAACATCGAAGAGACCGCGCTCAAGACCAATCTGGAAGCCGCCGACGAGGTCGCCCGCCAGCTGCGCCTGCGCGACCTGGCCGGACTGATCGTCATCGACTTCATCGACATGGACGACCGCAAGAACAACCGTGCGGTCGAACGGCGCCTGAAAGAGGCGATGAAAGCCGATCGCGCCCGCATCCAGCTGGGCCGGATCAGCGGTTTCGGCCTGCTGGAACTGTCGCGCCAGCGCCTGCGCCCGTCGCTGATCGAGGCCAGCACCATGCAGTGCCCGCATTGCGGCGGCACCGGCCTGGTCCGGTCGGTGGAAAGCACCGCGCTTGCCGCCCTGCGTGCGGTGGAAGAAGAAGGCATCCGCGAGCGCACCGAAGAGCTGGTGCTGCGCGTGCCGACCGAAGTCGCGCTCTACATCTTCAACCACAAGCGCGACATGCTGGCGGATATCGAGGCCCGCTATGTCTTCCGCGTGCTGGTGGAAGCCGCCGACAATCTGACGCCGCCCACGCCTTACGAGCTGGAACGCACCCGCCAGCGCAAGGAAGGCGAAATCCCCGAGCGTCCGGCCGGTAGCGAACGCCCGGTGACCGCCGAATCCTCTGCCGCCGCCGCCGATGCCGATGCCGCGCGCATCGCCGCCGAGGTTGCCGAAGCCGAGGCCGAGGAAGAGGCCATGGCCCAGGAAGAGGCTGCCGCCGAGGCACGCAGCGAGGCCGAAGCCGAGACCCGGCCCGAGGCCGACAGCCAGAGCGAGGAAGAGCGGACCCGCCGCAAGCGGCGCCGCCGGTCGCGCCGGCGGAAGCGTCGTGACGACGAGACCCAGTCGACCGCCGAGGGCGAGGACCAGGCCGAGGACCAGGACGAAGACGGCGAGGCCGAAGGTGACACCGAGGCCGACACCGCCACGACCGAGGCCGAAGCCGAGAGCACCGAAGACGCCCGGAATGCCGACGACCGGAATGGCGAGGAGAACGGCCGCCGTCGCCGCCGGCGTCGCCGGCGTCGCCCGGGCAATGGCGAGGCCCGCACCGAGGCCCAGACCACTGACGGGGAGCAGGCCACCGATGAAGAGCAGGCCGGCGACGAGGCAGAGAATGCCGAGGCCGAGACTGCCGAGGCGGTGAGCGAAACGGAAACCCCGGCAGTCGAAGCGTCTGGCGCGGAGAGCGAGGTCGTCGAGCCCGTGGCCGAGGTGGTCGAAGCCGAAGAGGGTCGCGGCCGTCGCCGCCGCCGTCGTCGGCGGCCGGGCGAGGTCGAGGCGGTCGCGGCCGTCGAAGCCGATGCCGCCCCCGCTCCGGTGAGCGACGAGGCGCCCGTGAGCGAGCCGGAGCCCGTGAGCGAGCCGACTTCCTCCGTGAGCGAGACGGGACCGGTGAGCGACGAGACGCCCGCCGAAGCGGCACCAGCCGACACCGCAGCGGTCGACCTGGCACCGACTGAAGAGACCGTGGCCGCCGACGCCCCCGCCGCGGAGCCCGAGGCCCCGGTCAGCGAGCCCGCCGCCGAACCCGAGCCCGCCCCCGAACCCGAGATGGTCGGTGCGGATCTGGTGCCCGAAGCCGATGCCGTGGTCGAGGCCGATGCGGTGGTTGCCGCCGAAGAGCCGGTGGCCGCACCGGAGAAGCCGAAGCGCCGTCGCAAGGTGAAGGCCGAGACCGAAGCCGAGGCGCCCGCCGAGGCCGAGGCCGCGCCCAAGCCGCGGCGCCGCCGCAAGGTGGCCGAGACTGCCGCCGACGCCCCGGCCGACGCCGAGGCGGTGGCAGAGGCGGCCCCCGCCCGCAAGCGGGCGACGCGCGCCAAGGCGACGACGGCCAAGGCGACGGTGGCCAAGGCTGCGACCACCAAGGCCGCCGCGGCCAAGACCACCCGCGCCCGCAAGGCGAAGGCGGTCGAGGGGGCTGAGCCCGTCGAAGCTGCCGCCGAGGCACCGAAGCCGCGCCGCCGCCGCAAGGCGGAGCCTGCGGTGGAGGCGGCCGAGCCGGCCCTGGTCGTGACCGCCGTGGAAACCGGTGCCGAGCCGCCGGTGATCGACGGGCCGGCCGCCGCTGCGGTGGCCGAAGCCGCCGAAACCCCGGCCGCCCCGCTGGAGCCGCCTTTCCGCGAGGAAGCGGCCGCCGAGGCGACGCCCGAGGCCACCGAGGCGGAGACCGGCACCGAGGCCGAGCCGCAGCCGGCCGGCGATGACGAGCCGGCCGTGACGGTGATCGAGGCCGAAGGCGCGCCCGCGCGCCCGCGCCGCGGCTGGTGGGCCTCTCGCGGCCGCAGCTGACCGTCGACACCGGAGCCGGCTATGCCGGCTCCGGCCACTGACGAAAAGCCAGCCACTGACAAAAGCCAGCCACTGACAAAAGAATGGGCCGCCGGTTCGACCGGCGGCCCTTTCTTTTGTCCGGGCAGCTGTCATGCGTCTGGTCAGGCGACCTTGCCGACGCCGAAGCTGCGGCGCATCCAGCCATCCAGCCGGTCGACCACCTGCACCATGTCTTCGGTGGAGCCGGCAAAGGCCATGCGCAGATAGTGATGGCCCTTGAAGGGGTCGAAATCGACACCCGGCGTGGCGGCGATGCCGGCCTCGTGCAGCATGCGGCGGCAGAAATCGATGCTGTCGGTGCTGTAGTCGGAAATGTCGGCCCAGACATAGAAGGCGCCGTCGATCGGCGCGATCCGGCCCAGCCCGACCTTGGGCAGCCCTTCCAGCAGCACCCGGCGGTTCTCGGCATAGCGCTTCACGGCAATCTCTGCCTCGTCATAGCCGTCGAAGGCCGCCGTGGCGGCGATCTGGGCAACGGCCGAGGGCGAGAGGAAGAAGTTCTGCGCCAGCTTTTCACCCGTGCGGGCCATGTCTTCCGGCAGGATCATCCAGCCCATGCGCCAGCCGGTCATGGCGAAATACTTGGAGAAGCTGTTCACCACGATCGGCGCCTGCGAGAAGTTCAGCGCGCTGCGGGTGGGCCGGCCATAGGTCAGCCCGTGATAGATCTCGTCCGAGATCAGCGTGATGCCCTTCGCCTCGCAATAGCGCACCAGGGCTTCCAGCTCTTCGGGCTTCAGCGTGGTGCTGGTGGGGTTGGAGGGGCTGGCGACGATCAGCCCGTCGATCGGCTTATCCAGCGCCTCCAGATGGGCAATGGTCGGCTGGAAACGGCTTTCGGGCCCGGTCTCGATCGACACCACCTCGATGTCGAGCGCCTTCAGCACATTGCGATACGAGGTATAGCCGGGCTCCGCCATCGCCCCCCGCGCGCCGGCATCAAAGGCCGCCAGAAAGGCGATGGTGAAGCAGCCCGACGCCCCATGGGTGATCAGGATGCGCTCGATCGGGATGTCGAGCCCGTACCACGACCGGTAATGCGCGGCGATCCGCCGGCGCAGCGCCGGCTGCCCGGCCCCTTCGGTGTAGCCGAAAGCCGGCCCGTCGAGCGCGGCGCGGGCTGCACGGATCGCCGGCGCCGGCGCGCCGGTCGACGGCTGGCCGACTTCCATATGGATGATGTGACGGCCGGCAGCCTCGAGCGCATTCGCCTCGGCCAGCACCTCCAGCGCGTGGAACGGGGGGATCTGCGAACGACGGGAAACGGGCATGGGATGGGGTATCCTTCTGCAGGGGCCGTGCCCCCGGGGGGAAGACGACCTGCACGGGGCGCGACAGATCTGGCCGGGACTATGAAACCATAAGTTCATAATCCCGGCCATACCATGTGCGCGATGCGATCAGCCGCAATCTGCGGCGCACCGTCGGCGCGACGGCTCAGCGGATCGCCAGCCCCGGCGACGAGGGCGAGACGAGGGCGTTGCAGCGCTGATCGTCGGAGGGAATGCCGTTGGCACAGGCGGCGGCACCGATATCGGCACCGGCCGTGGCGGCGGCGGCAAGCGAGTCGTCCAGCGGCTCACCGCCATAGAAGCTGCCGATCAGCCGGCTCATGGCCGGCACGGCGCCCTCGCCGGTCGCAGTTGCGGCCATATAGGGCTTGTAGATGTTGGTATTGACCGCCAGCACCGCGGCGCCCGAGGCGGTTGCCGCCGGATCGAGCGGCCGCGCGGCGATGATGCCGGTATCGTCGCCCATCCGGCCGGTGCCGAAGGGGGCACCCTGGGTGAAGGTGCAGGCCACCGCCTGGCCGTACTGGTCGATGGCCAGAATTCCGGACTGCACGGCATCATGGCCGGCCACCGGCAGCGCCGTACCGGTGCGCACGGTCGACAGCGCATCCAGCGCCGCAGCACCGCCGGTGCCGGGGATGGTGACCATGTCGAAATTGCCGAGCGACCGGGTCAGCGCATCGCCCTTGGCGGGCTGATAGGCGCGCAGCTCCTCGGCCCTGAGCGTGACGCCCGCCTGGGCGAAATCCTCGATCATCCGCCGGCCGAGCGGACCCGCATAAAGCGTGCCCGGGCCTTCGGTGCGCAGCGAGCCCAGCGAAGAGGCGAGATCCGGCCGGGTCATCTGACTGCCCTGGGCCAGATTGCCGAAGCTGCGCGCCAGCGTGGGCGAGGCCGAGATCACCTCGCGATAGGCCCCGAGATCGGCCGCGAAGGCCGGCGAGACCTGCACACCGAACCGGGCCAGCTGCTCGGCCGGCGACACCAGCTGCGGCAGGCGCAGCACGCCGTAATCGGCATGCATGGTGAACAGCCCGCGCGCGAAGCCCGGCACCGCCACCGTCTCGCCGGGCACGGCGGCCTGGGGCATGAAGGCATAGGCGCGCGGCGGCTCGGCCTCCTTGGGCTTGGTGCGGCGCGATTGGGCCTTGTAGACCACGCAGGCGCCGCCGCCGCCCAGACCCACGCGGCTGGGCAGAGTGACGGTCTGGGTGAAGGCCATGGCCACCGCCGCATCGACGGCACTGCCGCCGGCCGACAGGATGTCGCGGCCGACCAGCGCCGAGCGCGGCTCGTCGGCGGCGATCAGGCCGATGAAGCCGGTCACGGCATCCACCTGGCCCACTTCCACGCGCGGCCCGCAGCCCGCCAGCACGGCGAGGCTCACGATCGCGAGAGCTGCCGGTGCTTCACGGAGATGCCACGGTTGCCGAGATTGACGGGCGTGTCGTGCGACCCTACGTTCGGTGAAGACATCCGGGGTCTGCACCGTGCGCTCAAGCTTCCTCCGCATCGCCGTCCTTATCTGCTTCCTGATCGTGTCGGGGATCGGTGCCGTGGGCCCCGCTTCGGCGCAGCAGCGAAGCCTGTCCTTCATCCGCGACGCCGAGGTGGAACATACCATCCGGCAGATAGCGACTCCACTGTTCAAGGCAGCCGATCTCGACCCGAACGCGATCGACATCCACCTGATCCGCGACAACGCCATCAACGCCTTCGTCGGCGGCGGCATGCACCTGTTCATCTTCACCGGGCTGCTGATGGCCAGCGACAATCCCAACCAGATCGCGGGCGTGATTGCGCACGAAACCGGCCATATCGCCGGCGGCCATCTGTCGCGCATCGGCAGCGCCGTCGAGATGGCGACGGCCCAGGCCATCGCCTCGGCCCTGCTGGGGCTTGCGATCGGTGTCGCCGGCGGCAGCGCCGATGCCGGCATGGCGATTGCGATGGGCGGCCAGCAGATGGCCCAGCGTGGCATGCTGAGCTTCAGCCGCGCCCAGGAAAATTCAGCCGACCAGGCTGGGATCCGCTTCCTGCACAGGGCGGGCGAATCGGCGCAGGGCATGCTTCAGTTCTTCGAGAAGCTCGACACCCAGAATGCGCTGATCGGCAGCCGGCAGAGCCCGTACCTCTCCACCCATCCCATGGCTGCGGACCGGGTCAGGGTGGTCGAGAACGTGGTGGCGCAGGAAAAGGGCGTCAGCGCCGAGGCGACACCCGAGCAGCAGATGGCCTATGACCGGATGATCGCCAAGCTGCGCGGCTTCCTGGACCCGCCCGGCCGCACCTTCGCCGCCTACAAGGCCGATGACACCTCGGTGCCCGCACGCTATGCCCGCGCCATCGCCTATTACCGCCAGGCCGATCTGGACCACGCCCTGCCGCTGATCCGCGGGCTGATCGCCGAACAGCCCGACGATCCCTATTTCCACGAGCTGGAAGGCCAGATGCTGTTCGAGAACGGCCGGGTTGCCGAGGCGATCAAACCCTATCGGCTGGCGGTGGAAAAATCCGACCGTGCGCCGCTGATCGCGGTCGGCCTCGCCCAGGCGCTGATCGAGACCGGCACCGATGCCGGCTATGCCGAGGCCCAGGCGCTGCTTGAAAACGCGACCGCGAAAGACCGCGACAACGCCACCGCCTGGCGGCTGCTGGGCATCGCCTATGGCCGCGCCAACCGCATGCCCCAGGCCTCGCTGGCCCTGGCCGAATACAACGCCCAGATCGGCCGCTGGGACGAGGCCGAGGTCCAGGCGACCCGCGCCCGCGACAACCTGCCGGTCGGCTCCCCCGGCCAGCTGCGCGCCGATGATCTGGCCGAATACGTCAAGCGCCAGCGCGAGGAAGCCCGCGCCAACCGCTGAGGCCGCGGGGCACCTGCCCTGCCCTCCCGAACCACCCCACTCCGTTCCGAAAGACACCAGACCCCATGTCGAAACTCCTCGTCCCGGCCCTGGCCCTGATCCTGGGTGCTGCCGGCGGTGCCGCCGCGACCCTGGTCATCGACCGCATCCACGCCGTGGACCCGGCATCGGAAGCCCGGGCCGGCGAGGATATGGTCCGGGCCCTGCTGGCGCGCGAACCCGAGCTGGTGGTCGAGAGCATCCGGGCCTGGCAGGCGAAGCAGCAGACGGCAGAGATGGAAGCCCAGGGCTCGGCGATCCGCGACAGCGAGGCCGCCCTCGTCGCCGATCAGCGCGACCCTGTGGTCGGCCCGGCCGATGCGGCGGTGACGGTGGTCCAGTTCTTCGACTATCGCTGCCCCTATTGCCGCCGCGCCATGGGCACGGTGGACCAGCTGATCGAAAAGCGCGACGACATCCGGGTGGTCTACAAGGAATTCCCGATCCTGGGCCCGGATTCGCTGGTCGCCGCCCGCGCAGCCCTGGCCGTCAACCAGGTGGCCCCCAAGGCCTATCCTGAAATCCACACCGCGCTGATGACCCAGCAAGGCAGCCTGACCGAAGACCGCGTGCTGGCCATCGTCGCCGATCGCGGCATCGACGCCGAGGCGGTCAAGGCGCGCATGCACGCGCCCGAGACCGAGGCCCATATCCGCGATACCATGGATCTGGCCCGCAAGCTCGGCATCGGCGGCACCCCAGCCTTCGTGATCGGCGACACCCTGCTGCCGGGCGCCGTGGAACTCGACGCCCTGGACCAGGCGGTCGAGGCGGCGAAGGGCTGACCTGCCACCACTCTCACGCCCGGGAGGTGCTCCTCATGTTGACCGCCATCACGCTCGAAAACTTCAAGAGCTACAGGTCGGCACGCCTCCCGCTGGCACCGCTCACCGTGCTGATCGGTGCCAATGCCTCGGGCAAGAGCAATGCGGTGGAGGCAATGCGGCTGCTGTCGTGGCTGGCCCAGGGACAGAAGCTGTCGGCCATCCGCTATGCCATCCATGACGGCGAACAGGTCGTGCGGGGCAAGGTTCAGGATCTGGCCTACTGCGAAGGCGACAGCTTCAGTATCGGCTGCGAGACGGATGATGACGATTTCAACCGGCTGAGCATGACCGTCTCGCTGCGCGAGGACGGGCTGCATCTCGCCGGGGAGCAGGTGGCCGGCCTCCGTCTGCCGCTCTATGATCTGGACCAGCCGTCCACCGGCCGCAGCACCGATGTCCGGGTCGCCTATGACAATTTCAGCCGGGGTGGCAAGAAGCCGCATGTCGTATGCAGCGACCAGATGGCGATCTTCACCCAGCTGACCAGCCCGGCCACCTTCGACGCGAAGCACCGGAAATCGCGCGAGACGATTCCGAAGATCACCCGCGCCTATGAAGCGAGCCTCGGGTCGATGCTGTTCCTCGATCCGGTCCCCGCACGTATGCGCGACTACAGCTTCCCCGGCGAGCACAGGCTCAATGGAGACGGCAGCAATATTTCGTCGGTCCTGTGGGACCTGACGGAAGGCGCGCGCAGCACGGGCGAAGCCACAGCGGATGTGCTCGGCTTCGTCAAGAGCCTGCCCGAACAGAACATCGCCGGCTTCGATTTCCTCAAGGAACCCCGTGGCGGGGTCATGATTCAGCTGGAGGAGACGTTCGGCGCACAGACGCGGAGGTATGATGCCTCGCTGCTGTCCGACGGCACATTGCGTGTTCTCGCCATCGCCGCCGCCATGCTGTCAGCACAAACCGGCAGTCTGGTTGTGATCGAAGAGATCGACAACGGCGTCCATCCGAGCCGGGCCCGCCACCTGCTGGACAGCATCCGCAGCCTCGCCCGACGGCGGGGCCTGCGGGTTCTGCTCTCGACCCACAATCCCGCCCTGCTGGATGCGCTTCCGGACGAAGCCGTTCCCGATGTGGTGTTCTGCTATCGCGACCCCGAAGACGGATCGAGCCGGCTTGTCCGCCTGGACGATCTGCCGACCTATCCGGAACTCGTCGCACAGGGCAGCCTGGGTGATCTGGCCACCAGCGGAGCGCTGGAGAGGGCGGCGAAGATCCGGATCGATGAGGCCACCCGCAGAAGCCTGGCCCTCGCCTGGATGGATCGGCTGGGTTGAGGGCCGGGCCATGCGCAACGTCATCCTGATCGACACCTCCGTCTATCTCAACATCCTCAAGGTTCCGGGTTTCGACCAGCAGCAACAGACCGTCCACGCAGATTTCAGACAATACCTATCCGGAAATGCCCGCCCGATCACGCCCAGCGGAACAAATCGGACGACAGGACCAGCGAAGGCACCAGCCTCGCCGACCTGTCCCTGATCAAGGAGTGGGAGCGGCTTTGTACGCTGGATCCCAGGGCGCATGTCGTCATCTGGTCGCTCGACCGCGACCTTCTGGGCCACGACCGGAAACCCGACTGAGGCCTACACCCGCGGCACGGCCACGGCGATCCCCCGCACCGCCAGCAGGCGCGGGGCGATGGTGGCGAGATCGGGGAAGCGGTCGGCGATGGCATCGGCGCCCTCGGCCATGGCGAGGGGGCCGTGGCCCCAGCCGGCGAAGATGACCGGCATGCCGGCGCCCCGGGCCGAGACGACGTCGTTGCGGTGGTCGCCCACCATCACCGCCGGGGCGTGATCGAGATCGGCCGCCTGCAGCGTCAGGGTCAGGTGGCGCGGGTCGGGTTTGGAGACCGGGAAGCTGTCGCCGGCGCCGATGCCGTCGAAGTGCCGCAGCAGGCCCAGCCCGTCGAGCAGGGTGCGGGTGGCGGCCGCCGGTTTCTTGGTGCACAGCAGGACCGCCCAGCCGGCAGCGCGGAAGGCATCCAGGGTTTCGGGCACACCCGGAAAGGCCGTGGTCGCCCCGGCGGCATGGGCGGTGTAATCGGCGAGGAAGCGGTCATGCGCCGCCTCGTCCATCGGCCGGTCGCGGGCGGCCAGCACACGTTCCACCAGCTTGCGCGGCCCGTCGCCCAGATAGCCGGCGATTTCAGGACCCGACACTTCGGGCAATCCCAGCGCCGCCATCAGCCGGTTCATCGCCGCCGCAAAATCCGGCACGGCATCGACCACGGTGCCGTCGAGGTCGAGAAGAAGGGCGGGACGGGTCATCGGCCGAAGACTCCGGCTTGAGGGGGGGTTGAGAGGCGCCGCAGAATAGCAGCCGCCGCCCGATGCCGCGACAGCCGGTTCCCCGCGCCTGCGGCCGGCTGACGCAGGCGATGACGCCCCCCTGTCCCCCGTCCGCCGCAGACTGCATACTCGCCGCCATGGACCTGTATCGCCCGACCGCCCATCCTTTGCCCCAGGACTCGCGTCTCCGCCCGATGTTCGTCGGCGCGGATCTGGCCGACTGCTATGCCATCGGCCTGCCGGCCGGAGTGGGCGGCGATCCGGAACATCTGGCGCGCGTCCTGTTCACAGGCCAGGCCGGCTGGGCCCGGAGCCTGCTGAAGCTGCGTGACCTGCTGGTCCGCCCCTTCGGGCTCAAGACCTCGGACCGCATGGCCGCTGCCGGGGATCCTGCCGATCCGGGCAACCGCCGGATCGGCATCTTCCGGATCTACGAAACCCGGCCGGACGAGATCATCCTGGGCGAGGATGACCGCCATCTGGATTTCCGCCTGACGGTGCGCCTGGCCCCCGATCCCGACCGCCCGGGAGAGCGGCTGGTGATGACCGCAACCGCCGTCCGTTGCCATAACGGTCTGGGCCGGCTGTACATCACCCTGATCCGCCCCTTCCATGTGGCGGTCGCGCGCTCAGGCCTGGCGCGGGCGGCGCGGGCGGGATGGCAGGCATAGATCGTGACGTTCGGCATCCGCGATTTCTCGGGCCTCTCATCTCTATGCCCGGAGCTGGCGGATGAAGCCGGCCGCCGGCTCATGATCCGGCGGCCGGCTTCACGCCCGATGCCTGCAGCTGCATCACGATCAGCCCCAGAATGATCAGGCCCAGCCCGGCGAGGCGGGGCAGCGAGACCGGCTTCTGCGGGAGGCCGACCAGGCCCCAATGGTCGATGATGACCGAAGCCAGCATCTGGCCGGCGATGGCCGCGGTGATGAAGCCGGCGGCGCCCAGTTTCGGCGCCAGCACGAGCGCGCCGGTGATATAGACCACGCCGACGATCCCGCCGATCCATATCCAGCGCGGCGCCTGGGCGAGATTGGACAGGGCCGGCATCTCGACACGCGCCAGCAGCATGACCGGCAGGATGCAGGCGAAGCTGACGCACAGCGATATGGCGGTACCCCAGAGAGGGTGTCCGAGCGTCCGCCCGAGAACCGCATTGGCGCCCGCCTGAAACGGGACGACCGCGCCCGAGACGATCGCGGCGAGGATGAGAAGCAGTGAGCTGGTGTGCATGATGAACCTCCGTGTTCATCAGATGCGATATCTGCTTCGTGAATGGAAATTCGGATGTAATATCCTCTATATGCAGCAGATGAATAATCTTCGCGGCATCGATCTGAACCTGCTGGTGGTGCTCGATGCGCTTCTGGCCGAGCGGCATGTGTCGCGCGCGGCCGCCCGGCTTAATATGAGCCAGCCGGCCGTCAGCCACGCGCTCGGGCGTCTGCGGCATCTGTTCGACGACCCGCTGTTGATCCGCCGCAACGGGCAGCTGACGCCGAGCGCCCGGGCGCTGGACATCGCCCCCGCGCTGACCGAGGCCTTGCGACAGCTGCAGGGGGTTCTGGGGCCGGGAGGCTTCGACCCGGCGCAGGAAACGCGACGTTTTCGCCTGGCGATGTCGGATTACGGCTCTGCCGTCATTCTTCCCGACCTGCTGAACATGCTGCGCCGCACGGCACCGGGGATCGAGCTGGTGATCACCCAGGCGAGCCGGGAGGCCATGCTTCGGCAGGTGCTGGACGGGGACTGCGATCTGGCATTGGGCGTGTTTCCCGATCTTCCCCCGCGGATCGAGGCCGAACGACTTTTCGACGAGCACTTCGCCTGCCTTGCGGATCGGCAGCAGCTGGACGGCCATGATCGTCTGGATCTGGCCGCCTATCTCGCCCGGCCCCATGTGCTGGTTGCGATGCAGAACGACGCCGATACCGGAATCGATACGGCCCTGCGCGCCATCGGCCATACGCGCCGCATCGTCGTCACGCTGCCGCATTGGGGCACTGCGCCACGGCTGATCCGGGGGACGGACCTGGTTCTGACCGTCGCCCGCAAAACCCTGGCCCTCTGCGAAGATGATCCGGCCCTCGCCGTCTTCGCGCCACCCTTTGCGATCCGGCCCTTTCCCTTCGTTCAGGTCTGGCATGAACGACGCGCCGGCGACCCCGCGCATCTGTGGTTGCGCCGCGCCGTGGCAAGTACCTCTGTGTCGGTGTAGTTGTCAGCCACCCGGCGCCGGTGCCGATGATCCGGTTCCGGATGATCAGGACCCGACAAATGATGACGCGGGATACATGAAGCGTCCTTGGAATTCCCCCTGATCCTTCACCACTTCTCAACTCTTTTCAGAATAATCTTCCGCCGACGGCGATATGATCATGGCGGACCATCATCATCTCCGGTTGACAAGAATGGTGGGGCTCGCCATCGGAATTGCGCGGTCTGCTTGTCCGCTGCTCCGCACCCCACCTCCGAGGCGTGGAATGTGAGTCGTCATGTCTTTCATCAAGCTGCCGTCCTTAACCGATCACGACATCCTGAAGGCGCTCGACCTGTCGCAGGCGATCGTCCATTTCTCCCTCGAGGGCACGGTCCTTGCGGCCAACGACAATTTCCTGAAGCTGATGGGCTATCGGCTGGAGGAGGTTGCCGGCAAGCATCACGGCATGTTCGTGACCCAGGCTGAGCGGAACGCCCCGGACTACCGGGCCTTCTGGCAGGATCTGGCCGCGGGCAGCTTCCGCAAGGCGGTGTTCAAGCGCGTGACCCGCGAGGGTCGCGAGATCTTCATTCAGGCGACCTACAACCCGATCAGGGACCACAAGGGTCGGGTGCGACGGGTGGTGAAGTTCGCGACCGAGGTGACGGCGGATGTGCTGAAGGCCGCAGAACATGCCGGCCAGATCACCGCGATCCAGAAGACCCAGGCGGTGATCCACTTCACGCCCGAGGGTACGGTGCTCTGGGCCAATGAGCTGTTCCTGAACCTGATGGGCTATCGCCTGGACGAGATCCAGGGCAAGCCGCATGCCCTGTTCGTCGACGACGCCTATGCCGCCAGCCAGGACTATCGCGCATTCTGGGCCGGGCTGCGCCTTGGCAAGGCCCGGACGTCTGAGTTTCGCCGCCTTGCCAAGGGCGGACGCGAGGTGTGGATTCAGGCGACCTACACGCCCATCCTGGATCCTGCCGGCAAGCTGGTGAAGGTGGTGAAATATGCAACCGACATCACCGCGCAGAAGCTGGTGACGGCCGACTATCAGGGCCAGATGGCGGCCATCGGCCGGACCCATGCGGTGATCGAATTCGATCTGGACGGCAGGGTGCTGCAGGCCAACGACAATTTCCTCGCCGCCACCGGCTATCGGCTGGACGAGATCCGGGGCAAGCCCCACAGCATGTTCATGCCCGAGGCCGAGGTGAAGACCGAGGCCTATCAGGCCTTCTGGCAAAAGCTTCGTGCCGGCGATTTCATCACCGGCATCCATAAGCGGCTCGGCAAGGGCGGGCAGATCGTCTGGCTGCGCGCCACCTATAACCCGATTTTCGATGCCTCGGGCCGGGTCTGCAAGGTGGTCAAATATGCGACCGATATCACCCGGCTGATGACTTCGCATCTGGCCGCGGTGTCGTCGGCCGAAGTGACGCTCGCCAATGTCGAGGCGGTGGCCGCCGCGTCGGAAGAGCTGACGGCCTCGGTCGCCGAGATCACCCGTGCCGCCGACAGCGGCCACCGCTCCGCCGAGAGCATGCGCAACAACGTCACTCAGGGTGAAGCCGCGGTCGCCCGGCTGAAAGAGACCACGACTGCGATGAACGGGGTGATCAAGCTGATCCAGGACATCGCCACGCAGATCAACCTGCTGTCGCTCAACGCCACCATCGAGGCGTCGCGCGCGGGCGAAGCCGGCCGCGGCTTCACCGTCGTCGCCTCGGAGATCAAGACCCTGTCGGGCCAGACGGCCACCGCCACCGAGAACATCGCCCGCCAGATCGCCGAACTGCAGGAGGTCTCGCAGACCGTAGACGGCACGATGTCCGGCATCACCGGCGGCATCCTGCAGCTGCACGAGGCGAGCGCCGTGCTGTCTTCGGCGATCGAGGAACAGCTGGCCATGACCCGGAGCATTGCCAGCAACATGCACAAGGCGGTCGACGGCGTGACCGGCACCACCGACAGTCTGGCGAAGATGGTGCAGTAGGCCACAGCGAAACACGGCCCGCCGGATTCCCCCGGCGGGCCGTTTCACGTCAGACAGAACCGGATCGGCCGCCCCTCAGCCCCACTTCACGCCCTCAACCCCACTTCACAATCTTCTGGTCGATCGCGCCGAAGATCGAGACCTCCTCGCGGTCGGTCATCTCGATGCGCACGCGGTCGCCGAAAGACATGAAGGGCGTGGCGGGCTTGCCGGCATCGATCGTCTCCAGCATACGCCGCTCGGCGATGCAGCACGAACCGCGGCTGCGGTCGAGACTGGAGACGGTACCCGAGCCCACGATGGTGCCGGCGCCCAGATGGCGGGTGCGGGCGGCGTGGGAGACCAGGCGACGGAAGTCGAAGGTCATGTCCTCGCCCGCCTCGGGCGCGCCGAACAGCTCGTCGTTCAGCCAGACCTTGAGCGGCAGATTGACCTTGCCGCCATCCCAGGCATCGCCCAGCTCGTCCGGGGTGACCGCGACGGGGGAAAAGCTGGAGGCAGGCTTCGACTGGAAGAAGCCGAAGCCCTTGGCCAGCTCGCCCGGGATCAGATTGCGCAGGCTGACATCGTTGACCAGCATGACCAGACGGATATAGCCGCCCGCCTGCTCCGG
The DNA here is from genome assembly GCF_002684955.1 of Tistrella sp. Classification (NCBI taxonomy): domain Bacteria; kingdom Pseudomonadati; phylum Pseudomonadota; class Alphaproteobacteria; order Geminicoccales; family Geminicoccaceae; genus Tistrella; species Tistrella sp. Next base: position 78,273 of record NZ_NYWI01000067.1, read on the forward strand.
CGCCGTGCCCATCGGCACGTCGTCGGTGACGACCGCGACCTCGGCCTCGAAATCGATGCCGAAGGCCTCGTCGGCGCATTCCACCGGATCCATCGGGCCGATGAAGCGGTCGGAGACGCCCTGATACATCAGCGGGTCATGCCAGAAGTTCTGGGGCATCTCGGCGCCGCGCGCCTTGCGGACCAGCTCGACATGGTTCACATAGTCCGAGCCGTCGGCCCATTGATAGGCGCGCGGCAGCGGCGCCATCGCCGCCACGGGATCGAAGCCGATCACGCCATCGACCTCGCCCGCATTCAGCGTCTCGGACAGGGCCTGCAGCCGGGGAGCGGTTTCGGCCCAGCGGTCCAGCGCCGCCTGCAGGGTGGGGGCGATGCCCTCCGCCGGCACGCAGTGCTTCAGGTCCCGCGAGACCACCACCAGCCGCCCGTCGCGGCTGCCGTCCTTGAGGGTCGCCAGCTTCATCGTCACTCCGCTGCTTCGTTGGTCGCGGCCGGCGGCGTGCGCCAGCTGTCGACGTAACCGGTCCATTCCACACGGGCGGCACCCGCCTGAACCTCCAGCGGGTCGCGGGTGTCGATCATCACCGCCACCTCGTCGGTTTCCTTGCGCGCGGCCTTCTGGCCGATGGCAAAGGCCTTGGGGTGCGGCCCGTGGGCAAAGCCCGCCGGGTGCAGGCTGATCATGCCGGGATGGATGTTGTCCCGGCTGAAGAACGAGCCCCGGTGATAGAAGATGAACTCGTCATAGTCGACGTTCGAATGGAAGAACGGGACCTTGAGCGCGCCGGGATCGCTTTCGATCGGCCGGGGCACGAAGGTGCAGACCACGAAGCGCTCGCCGACGAAGGTAGTGTGGGCCGAAGGCGGCAGATGGTAGCGATGGCTCATCAGCGGCCGGATGTCCCGCCAGTTCACCTTCACCGGCGCCAGATCGCCGTGCCAGCCCACCGCATCCAGCGGGTTGTACGGAAAGACCATGGTCGAAACCTCGCCGAAGCGCTTCACCGCCACCCGGGTCTCGGTTTCGGAGCGCTGGTCGTCGAAGGCCTCGTCGATCACCGGCACCGCCAGGATCGCCGGATCGAAGATCGCATGCGGCCCCACGATGCCCTTGTCCGGCAGCTTGTAGGCCGAATCCGTCGCCTCGATCATGAGCACCCGGGTCGGCGCCTCGGGCGCCAGGCGCCACATCGTGCCGCGGGGCAGCAGGATATAGTCGCCTTCGGTGTAGGTCAGATGGCCGAAATCGCAGAACAGATGGCCGGCGCCGTCATGAATGAACAGCAGCTCGTCGCCATCGGCATTGCGCGCCAGATGGTCCATCGGTGCGTCGATCCGCCAGAAGCGCACCGCGCAGCGGCGGTTGCCGGCCAGCGCCTCGGCCGCCCAGGGGCCGGCCGGCACCGCATCGAATTTCGTGGTGTCGAAGGCACGCGGCCGGATCGGACCTTCGAACCGCACCCAGCCGGTCGGGGCATGGGCATGATGGATATGGGCGGCCGGGCCGAAGAAGCCCTCCCGCCCGATCTCGTGCTCGAAGGTGCCGTCGGGCAGATCCGCATGGGCCTGCCGCGACGCCCGGCCTTCGACGCGCGGGATGTTGATCCAGTTACGCATCGGCGCTCAACACTCCGCGCTTGATCTGGTCGAGTTCCATCGCCTCGAACAGCGCCTTGAAATTGCCTTCGCCGAAGCCCTCATTGCCCTTGCGCTGGATGATCTCGAAGAAGATCGGGCCGATGACGTTTTCGGTGAAGATCTGCAGCAGCATGCCGACATGGTTGTCGGGCAGGCCGTCGATCAGGATATGGTCGCGGCGCATCCGCTCCAGATCCTCGCCATGGCCGGGCACGCGGGTGTCGACCATGTCGTAATAGCTGGACGGCGTTTCCAGGAAAGCGACGCCACGGTCGCGCATGCCCTCGACCGAGCGGAAGATCGCCTCGGTGCCGAGCGCGATATGCTGGATGCCTTCGCCGTTATAGGCCTGGAGGTATTCCTCGATCTGCGACTTGTCGTCGGCCGATTCGTTGATCGGGATCCGGATCTTGCCGCAGGGGCTGGTCATCGCGCGCGAATGCAGGCCGGTCAGCTTGCCTTCGATGTCGAAATAGCGGATCTCGCGGAAATTGAACAGCTTGGTGTAGAATTCCGCCCAGTGGTTCATCCGCCCGCGATGGACGTTGTGGGTCAGGTGATCGATATAGGTGAGGCCCTGATCATTGGCGGCGGCCTCCGCCCCCTCGATCGGCTCGAAATCGATGTCGTAGATCGTGCCCCGGGCGCCGTAGCGGTCGACCAGATAGATCACGCTGCCGCCGATGCCCTGGATGGCCGGGATGTTCAGCTCCATCGGGCCCACCTGGCCCAGATGCGGCTTGGCGCCCAGCTCCAGCGCGCGCTTATAGGCGAAGCGCGCATCCTTGACCCGGAAGGCCATGGCGCAGGCGCCGGGGCCGTGCACCCGGGCGAAGGACTGCGCGAAGCTCTCGGGCTCGGCATTGACGATGAAATTGATGTCGCCCTGGCGGTAGAGGGTGACGTCCTTGCTGCGGTGACGCGCGACGGCGGTGAAGCCCATCCGCTCGAACAGCGCGCCCATCTCCACCGGGTCGGGGCTGGCAAACTCGACGAACTCGAAGCCGTCGGTGCCCATCGGGTTCTCGAAACCGAACGGCGTGTCGCCGCCAATCCTGCTTTCCGCGCTCATCGCTTTCCCCCTCGACGTGCCACGGCTACCATCCTGCCCCCGGGAACGGCACGCGGACGACGCCCTGCAGGAATGCGGGGATCGGGAGACCGGGCCTTCCGGGGCTCGACGTCGCCGTCGGCCCCTGATAGTTTCATTTGTAACCAAGTTGCCCCCGGACCCGGGCAATGTCAAGCGGAGGCCATCATCCGGTGAGCGAAAGCGCCAGCCCAATCTCCGGCAACAGCCCGGGTTCCGGCACCGGCTCTGCCCCCCGCCCGAACCCGGCGCGGGGCGAGGACGGCAAGAGCCTGAGGCTGGAGCGCTTCCTGCCCTACCGGCTGTCGATCCTGGCCAACCGGATCTCCTCTACCCTGGCCCGCGCCTATGCCGAGACGTTCGACCTCACCATTCCCGAATGGCGGGGGATGGCGGTGCTGGGCCGGTTTGCCCCCCTTACCGCCAATGCGATCTGCGAGGCGACGCAGATGGACAAGGTGACGGTCAGCCGCGCCGTGCAGCGGCTGGAGCGCGCCCGGCGGATCGAGCGCACCACCGACGCGGCCGATCGCCGCCGGGTGCTGCTGCGGCTGTCGGCCGACGGGCTGGACGTCTACGGCCGGATCGCGCCGCTGGCGCTGGATTACGAGGAACGGCTGATCGCCGACCTGACGCCCGAGGAACGCGACGCTCTGGTCCTGCTGATCGATCGCCTGACCGACATGGCCGCCCGCACCGAGATCTGACCGGATTTATCAACCATAAGTAGATGAAATGGACAAGGCTGCCAGGCGACGGTGCCCTGCGCCGGCAGATGGGTGCGGCAGAATGTGACGCGGCGCAGCACATTTATCGGCTTTGCGTCGTTTTCGATCGATATTTTATGCAGATGACTTCTGTAAAAACTGGCGGAATACAGCCGAATTCGATGCCGTGACAGCCTTCCAGCCCGCGGGTCCACGATGTGTGCACCGCACGATATATCCTCTTGTTGCGCTGCCGCATCCTGCACTACAGTTAAAGCAGGGTGACATACAGGCGTGACACTTCGGCATCGCAGGATCGGTGCAGCCCCCGGGTGGATCGCCTTCAACGCGTGACACACACAAGCAATACGCGGCCAACCGCGACCGGAGACGCCTTCTGCGACCGGAAAAGATAGGGGGTTTGGTGATGACCAGTCAGATGCCACTCGCAGTGCGTGCCGCGGCCGATGCCGTCGCTGCCGAAACCGTCTCGGCGCAGAAGGTCCGCGGCCTGATGCAGGGGCTGAGCGACGATGTCCGGCGCTTTTCCAGCGGCAACCAGGAAATCGCCGCACGCACCCGTCTTCTGGCCCTGAACGCGGCGATCGAGGCCGCCCGCGCCGGCAATGCCGGTCGCGGCTTTTCGGTGGTCGCGGGCGAGGTCAAGAGCCTCGCCGAACAGGCGGATGGTGCCGCAAAACGCTTCCAGCAGGAGATCATCGGCCGGATCGCCGATTGCGAGGCGGTGACCCAGCGCCTGGTCGGCCAGCGCGGCCAGGAACTGGCCAAGGCCCTGGTCCAGCTGATCGTGCGCAATCTGTATGAACGCACCTGCGATGTGCGGTGGTGGGCGACCGACACCGCCTTCTGGGAAGCGCTGGAACAGCCATCGCGTGAGGCGCTGGAACACGCCGCCATGCGGCTCTCGGTCATCCACCGCTATTACACCGTCTATACCAATCTGGTGCTGACCGATGCGTCGGGCCGGGTGGTCGCCATGGCCGACGACAGTTTCCAGCGCATGCGCGGCGCCGATCTGTCACGGGAAGCCTGGGTGCGTGATGCCCTCGCCACCCGCAGCGGCGATGAATACATCGTCGACGACGTGCGCACCGACGCCATGCACGACAATCGCTCGGTTCTGGTCTATGCAACCGCGGTGCGCGAGGGCGGACGCACCGACGGCCGGATCATCGGCACGCTCGGCATCTATTTCGACTGGGAACGCCAGGGCCGCTCGATCGTGGTCGATGAACCCTCGCTGTCGGCCGATGAATGGACCCGCTCGCGGGGGCTGCTGCTGGATCGCGCCCGGCGCGTGATCGCCGCTTCCGACGGCCAGGGGCTTTACCAGACCTTTCACCTGTCGACCGACGGCGCCAAACAGGGCACCTATATGACCGGCGACACCGTGATCGGCTTTTCCGAAACCATCGGCTATCAGGAATATGACGGTCTGGGCTGGATGGGTGTGGTCGTCCAGCGCATGAAGTAAGCCTGGGGCTGCCGTCGGCCGCCCGGTCCGCTAGGATGGGGCGTCCGGCCGCAGCACCCGCCTTCCGCGCGGTCCGGCCAGCCCGGAGCCCGAGCCGCGAGCCATGACCAGCCCCAGCCTTCCCCTGCCCCAGGGCCGCCCGCAAAGCCGGCGCAACCGTCTGGTGCGCCGCCTGCGCGCGATAACCGGCGCCATCATGCTGGTCTTCGTTACCGGCCATCTGATCGCCCATGCCAGCGGGCTGTTCGGCATCGGCGTTGCCCAGAAGGTGCTGGACGTCACCATGGCGCCCTGGACGGTGCCGCCGGGCAGCCTGCTGCTGCCGGCGGCCTTCCTGCTTCACGCGAGTCTGGGCCTGCGCGCGCTCTATCTGCGCCGCAGCCTGCGCATGCCGCCCACCGAGGCGCTGCAGCTGGCGCTGGGCCTGCTGCTGCCGATGCTGCTGGCGGCCCATATCACCGGGGTCGATGCCGCACTCAGCGTCGATGCGGGGGTCGACAGCTATACCCGGATCATGGCCCTGCTCTGGACACCCACCGGGGCGCTGCGCCAGTTCGTGCTGCTGGGGGTGGTCTGGCTGCACGGCATGATCGGTCTCGGCTTCTGGCTGAAGGGGCGCGGGGCCGGGGCGGGCTGGATCGCCGCCTGGCGGATCGGTGCCTGGGCGCTGCCGCTCGCCGCCCTGCTGGGCTTTCTGGATGCCGGCCGCAGCGTGGCCGGGCTGGTGAAGCTGGGGCTGCTGTCGCCGACGCTGTCTGCCCTGCCCGCCGATCTCCATGCCCGGGCCCAGGCAAACGAGTTTGCGATGATTGCGAACTGGACCTTCGCAATCTTCGCAACCTTCGCCGCCCGCGGCCTGCGCCACCTGATCTCGCTGCGTCATGGCCGGGTCGTGGTGACCTATCCGGGCGGACGCACGGTGCGGATGCTGCCGGGCGGTTCGGTGCTGGAGGCAAGCCGGCTGGGCAATGTGCCCCATGTGGCGGTCTGCGGCGGCCGCGGCCGCTGTTCCACCTGCCGGGTGGAAATCGTGCGCGGGCTGGAAAACCTGCCGCCAGCCGATGCCGAAGAATCCGCCCTGCTGTCGCGCATCCGCGCGCCCGCAGGCGTGCGGCTGGCCTGCCGGCTGCATCCGACCGGGCCGGTGACGGTGCACCCGCTGCTGAAGGCCCAGGGCCGCGGCCGGCGGCCGTCGGAGGATCCGATGGTGCATGGCGGGCGCGAAAAACGGGTCGCGATCCTGTTCACCGACATCCGCGGCTCTACCGCCATCGCCGAACAGCGCCCGCCCTATGACATCATGTTCCTGCTGGAACGCTATTTCGAAACCATCGGCGGCGCGGTCGAAGCGGCCGGCGGCACACCCAACGCCTTTGTCGGCGACGAGGTGATGGCGATCTTCGGTGCTGATGGCGGCGATGGCCCTGAAGATTTCGCCGCGGCGGCGACCCAGGCCCTGCATGCGGCAGGCGAGATCGCCCGCCGGCTGGAGGTGCTGAACCGCAGCCTGGTGCGCGATCTGGGCCAGCCGCTCAGGATCGGCATCGGCATCCATGGCGGGCCGGCGGTGGTCGGCCGGCTGGGCTATGGCGAGACCCGGATGCTGACCGCGGTGGGCGATACCGTCCATGTCGCCCGGCGGCTGGAAGAGCTGACCAAGGCCCATGCCTGCCTGCTGGTGGTGTCGGACGACATCCTGCAGGCGGCGGGACGGGCGCCGGCGACGCTGGATGCCAGCTGCCACGAGATCACCGTCCGTGGCCGGGTGGAGCCGCTGGCGGTGCATGCGGTGCCGGCCGAGGCGGTGCACCGGCTGGGGGGCTGAGCCTCAGCCGGGCCCCGATGCGGGCGCCAGATCGAAGATCGCCCCCTCGCGCTCCCAGGCGCGGATCCGGGCGTAATCCGCCGCCAGCACCGCCGCATCCTCGTGGACCAGATAGACCACCCCCGGGCTTGAGAAATAGTCGATGGTGGGCCTGAGCCGCACCCCAGGCCCCGCCACGGCGATCGAAGAGGCATAGGAGGCGAGGCCTTCGATCCGCGCGAAGCCCGAGCGGCCGGTGATGATGCCCTCATGTTCTGAAATCAGCGCCACGCACCAGATTTCCGCCGCCATCCGATAGGGCTGGTCGAGCCGGGAAAGGAAGCCCGCCGGATCGGTCACCGCCTGCACCGCAAGATCGGCCTGGGTGACCCCCAGGCTGCGCCGCACCGCCTGCTGTTCCACCGTGCCCATCAGCCGGGCGGCGGTTTCGATCAGCACCGGCCCGTCGGCGGTGAGCATCAGCTCGGTATGGGCCGGCCCGTAGGCGATGCCCAGCGCATCGAGTACGGCCGAGGTATAGGCGGCGAGCGCATCCTGAACCGCGCCCGCGCGCGGCATCAGCATCTCCAGATCGTTGATGAAGGCGGCATCGGCCACCTCGCGCTTGGATTCGGCCCAGATCTCGGCGATCAGATGGCGGCCGTTCAGGCTGACCGTGTTGACGAAATACTGCCGCCCGCGCAGGAAGCCCTGCACCAGCAGCCGGTCGTTGACCGAACCCAGTCGGTTGGGCCGGCCATGCAGCGCCCGGAAGGCGCGGTCGACCGCCACGGCATCATGGCAGAAGGTGACACCGTCGGTGCCGGCGCTGTCCAGCGGCTTGACCACCACCGGCCAGTCCCCGCGCGCCACTGCCCAGGCAACCGCATCGGCCGGATTGTCGGTCACATGCTGGGGCGCGGCCGTAAGGCCCGATGCCGCCACCACCTGCCCCATCAGGAACTTGTCGCGCCGGGCCCGGCTCAGCTCCGTGCCGTTGCCGGGCAGGCCCAGCCCCGCGGCCAGCCGGTCGGCCAGCTCCACGCCGCATTCCGCCCCGGGCAGCACCACCACCGGCGCATGGGGCAGCAGGGCATTAAGCGTGCGGCGAAGATCGCCGTCATGGGCGATCAGCCCGATGAAGTCCCCCGGCCGGAAGCTTGCCCGATAGGGCTCGGGGACGACCGGGCTGCTGGAGACATGGACCGTGCGCCAGCCGGCGGCGGCGAAGGCGGGGGCAAGTGCCGCGCCGGTCGAATAGGCATCGACCACCACCGCAACCGGCCTGACATCGGGGCGCGACGGGCGGCCGGTCATGGCGCATCCCCCGCGGCGAGCGCCGGGCCGGCGCGGCGCGGCCGCATCAGCCCCAGATAGCCGGCGGCGACCAGCAGCGCCACACCGGCGACGGTCAGCGGTGACCAGTGGTTCCAGGCGCTGAAGGCCTGAAAGGCGAGCGTGAACAGCGGGCACAGGCCGACGATGACGTTGACGTGGAAGATCCGGCCATAGCGGATGCCCACCTGCAACGCGTAAAGCGGCAGCGCCACGCCCAGAAGGCCGATGCCGGCGACGGTTTCGACCGAGGGCATCGGCCCTGCCAAGCGGCCGGTGGCCCAGGCGACCGCGCCGCAGAAGCCGACCAGCAGCCAGAAGCGCCGGGCCATGATCGCCGACGGGCCCAGCCCCGCCAGCGACAGTTTCTTGGCCCAGACACTGGTCAGCGTGGCCGAGATGCCGCCCGCGGTGGCCGCCACCAGGCCGAGCGCGGTTTCGACCGGGGTGGCGGCGATCACCTCCCCCTGCCCCTCGGCCGCACTCCAGGCCAGCAGCAGGCAGGCGGCCAGAATGCCCGCCCCGCTCGCCGCCTCGGCCAGGGTGGTGCGGATGCCGGCAAAGCGGCGCCAGGCCAGCACCGCAAGCGGCCCGACACCGCCGCTCAACCCGCCGGCCACCGCCGGCTCCAGCCAGCGCAGCGCCAGATAAATGCCGAGCCAGGCACCGGCCGTGGTCAGGTTCACCATCACCAGCGCCCGCATCACCCGGGGCGTGTAGACCGACGGCTGGCCGCCGCCGGCCCGGTCGATCACCTGGAACAGCAGGATCACCAGCCCGAAACAGGCGGTGATCAGCACGAAGGGATCGACGGTCTGCAGCACATGGCCGGCATAGACCTCTTTCGCGGCGCTGGTGACGTTATAGACCATGGTCGCAGCCAGACCGGCCAGAACCAGCGGCCGTGCATGGGCATAACGATCGGCGTCGGCATCGGTCATGCGGCACCCTTCGGCGCGCGGATGTTGCGGAACACCTCGCGGTAGTAGCGGCCGAAAAAGGCCCCATAGGAGGACTCGGTATGGGCCAGATCGGCATGGATGACGGCGTCGATCCGGGCCAGCTGTCGGATCGGCGCATTGGCCAGCCAGTGATGCGACGCGTGGAAGTTGTTGCCGTTCACGAACCACGACAGGAAGCGGCTGGTGGTGATGGTGCGGCTGTTGATCAGGGCACTGCCATTGTCCATCACACAGCCGAAATGCTCGGGCAGCTGGATGTGGAAGTTGAAGATCGCCGCCGGGATCAGCGGCAGGAACCACAGCCAGAGGAAGACCGGCTGGCCGGTCATAAGGTCGAAGACCACCCCGCCCGCCAGACAGGCCGCCATCAGCCGGAAGCCGTCGCGCACCCGCCGCTCGGACCGGCTGCGAACCGGCATGCGGCCGCGCACCGCCGCCACGCATTTGCCCAGCGCCGCACGGAAGTGGTCCAGCGCCAGCAGATTGCGCCATAACAACCACCAGTTGCGAATGGCCGCCGGCTGATAGGCGAAGCCCTCGTCCCGGACATCGACGTGATGGCGGGCATGCGACACCCGCCATTCCTCGAAATTGGTCAGCAGGGTCATGGCCAGTGCCGTGCCGACCACCCGGTTCACCCGGCGGCTGCGGAAGGCGATGAAATGCATGCATTCATGGGCAAATTCCAGATTGCGGGCATAGACCGCGCCGATCAGCACCGCCCCCAGGATCTGCAACGGCAGGATGCTGGTGCCCAGGGCGAGCCAGGCCCCCGCCCCCCAGATCGCCCCCTGTTCGGCCATGCGCCACAGGAAATAGCGGTCCCGGATCTGCATGAAGCCGGGATCTGCCAGCAGTCGCGCACGTTCGGCAGCAAGCCGCCGCTCGGCGGCGGCGGCGTCTGCCTCCATCGCCGCCCGCCGGGCCGCGGCATCGGCCGCGGCATCCGGCGCCGCATCAAGCGCGAGAGCCAGGCTCATGAGCGGTCGTCCTCGACATGGGTGGCCCCGCGATGGGTGTAGACCTCGTCGGTGGTCTCGTGCACCACCTCGCGGCTCCAGTCGGCGACGCTGGCCCAGGCGAGGTTGAGGATGGTGCGCTGCGACGGCCGCTGCAGCGGATAGACGCCATGCAGCGTGGTGTCGGAGCGCAGGAAATAGATGTCGCCGGATTTGAGCGCATAGGACCGGATCGGCCGGCTGCACAGGATCTCGTGCAGCCGCGGATCGGCCTTGTCCCAGCGGGTATCGGCGACGCACTGGATGAAGCCGCCATCCTCTACCGGCGGGGCCTCAAGCACCCAGACCATGCCATAGGCGTAATCGTCCCAGTGCCAGCCATGGGTGTCGCCCGGCTCGGTCAGCCGGGCGATGACGAACTGCTCGTCGTCATAGGGGCAGAGCACCACCTCTTCGCCGGCGATGCGCGTGGCCAGGTCGAGCAGCGGCTTCGACCGGTAGAGCAGCGGCACCAGCGCGCTGTTGCGGGCGATGTAGTCGCGCTTGACCGAGTTCATCTTCCGCGGCGTGTTCGACGTGGTCGGCAGGCGGATGTCGCGGCGCGCCGCCCAGCCGGCGATCAGCCGCTCCACCTCGGCGCGGAGGGCCGCCATCACCTCGGGCGGGCAGATTTCAGAGACGACCACCAGCCCTTCGGCCAGGAAGCGCGCCCGCCAGCGGGCGAGCAGGTCATCGGTCACCACGGCCTCGATCTGCCGGGCAAGCAGGTCGTCCAGTTCCGCCGTCAGGTCGGGCTCGGCCGCGGTAACGGTATCGGCGGCAGGCATGGATATGTCGGTCAGGCTCATCTGCGTGATCTCCGGTCGGGTCATCGGGATCCGGACGGGGGCGGGTCTTATTGCGACCATTCGGTGGGCTCGCGATCCCAGCGATGATCGCGGAGTGCTGCGAGCAGATCGGGCGGCAGGCCGCGGCCATCGGCCACGGCCGTGTTGGCGCGGACATGGGCGGGGGACCGCATGCCGGGGATGACGGTGTGGACATCCGGATTGGCCAGAATGAAGCGCAGCGCCATGCCGGGCATGGTCTCCCCCGCCGGCACCAGCGGCTTCAGCCGGTCGGCACGCGCGACGCTGGCGGCCAGGTTCTCGGGCACGAAATAGGAATTGCGCCAGTCGCCTTCGGGCCAGCGGCTGTCGAGGGTGAGCGTGCCGGTCAGCGTGCCCTCGTCGAAGGGCACGCGCGCGATCACCCCAACATCCAGCGCCCGGCAGAGCGGGAACAGCTCGTCCTCGGGCGCCTGATCGAAGATGTTGTAGATGACCTGCACCGTGTCGATCAGCCCGGTGCGCAGCGCCGCCATGGCGTTCCACGGCTCCCAGCGGTTGATGCTGATGCCGATGCCGTCGATCAGGCCACGGGCCTTGAGGTCCGCCATGGTGTCCTGCCAGGCCGGATCATCGGCCCAGGCATCCTCCCAGACGTGGAACTGCATCAGGTCGATGCGGTCGACGTTCAGATTGCGGCGGCTGCGTTCGGTGTAGTCGCGGATATGATCGGGCGGAAACACATCGGCCAGGCGCGATGCCCGGGTCGAGGGCCAGCACCGGTCGGCCGGCGGGATCTTGGTTGCGACATAGATCCGCTCCCCCGGCCGTTCGGCCAGCAGCCGGCCGCACAGCACCTCGGAATGGCCGCGGCCGTAGATCCAGGCCGTGTCGAGGAAATTGACCCCCTGATCGACCGCCAGATGCAGGGCGGCCAGGCTCTGCGCATCCTCGTTGCCCGTCCAGCCGCCCTCGCCGCCGCCGATACCCCAGGTGCCATAGCCGATCTCGCCGATCTGCCAGCCCAGACGGCCAAGCCTGCGTCGGTTCATCATGCAGTCTCCTCGGAAGCGGACTCATCGGAAAAGACGTCGCCGGAAGGATGTGGGCAGGCGGCGCGCCGGCGCGCGAACCAGGGGGCGAGCAGGCCGGCATCCACCGCCGGCCAGGCGAGCCCGGCCGCCGCCATCGCGGCGCGGCTGGCCGCATCGCCGAACATCAGATCCTTGTCCGCCACAAGATCGGCGGTCGCAAAGGCATCCGCAGCGGCGTCGCCCGCCGGATCGGGCAGCAGGGCCAGCAGGGCCGCCGCATCGACGTCACCCGCCGCAGCCCGGCTCAGCCGCTCGTGAAAGGCGGCATAGCTGACGGGGGTGAGCGCGATCCCGGCCGCCTCGGCCTCGTCGAGCAGATCTTCGAACCGGGTGCCGGGGCCGTAGAGGTGGAAGGTGCCGGCGGGTTCGGTCAGCCGCGCCGCCACGAAGGCAGCGGCGATGTCGACCGGGCTGTAGTCGAAGCGCAAGCCCGTCGGGAAGCGCAGCCCCAGCCCGAGACAGGTCGCGGTCAGCCGTTCGACCAGGGCCTGAGGGTTGCCGAGGCCGCTCCGCCGGGCGGGCAGCATCTCGCCCAGGCGGTGGAGGCTGGCGGTGATCCCGCGGCGGCGCGCCTCGTCGATCAGCCGTTCGGCCGCCCATTTGGAGCGGCTGTAGCCGTCCTGCGGCAAGGCACGGGGATCGGCCGCATCGGCCTCGGTCACCGCATCATGACCGGGGCTGCGCGCGAAGACGCTGAGGGTAGAGACCTGGTGGACATGCTTGGGGACGCCCGTGACCGCCAGCCTGAGCAGGGTTTCGACCCCGGCGACATTGGCGGCGGCATGGGCCGCGTAGCCATGGAGCAGGTTGACCAGCGCGCCGGCATTGACGATGACGTCGATGCCCTCTGCCAGCCGGCGCCAGGCCGCATCGCCGAGACCCAGCTGCGGCAGGGCCAGATCGCCCGCCAGCACCGTGACGCGGTCGGCCGCGATGCCGAGGCGCAGAGCCGCGGCGGCATCGTCTTCTGCCCGCACCAGGCAGACCAGATCCACATCCGGCCGCGCCAGCAGCGCCGGCAGCAGATGGGCGCCGACGAAGCCGGTGGCCCCCGTCAGCAGCACCCGCACCCGGCCCAAGGGCGGCGCCCAGGCGGCGGCCCCCGCCGGCGGGCGGATGTCGTCGGCCAGCCGGACCTCGGGCGCCGGCACCGGGGCGGGCCCGGTCTCCTCGCCCCGGCGGCGGCGGTCGATCAGCGCCGCCAATGCGCCCAGGGTGGGATGCGCGAAGATGTCGGCGACGGTGATCCGCATGCCGAAATGACGGGTCAGGTCCATGGCCAGCACCAGCGCGGTCAGGCTGGTGCCGCCTAGATCGAAAAAGCCGTCCTCGGGGCCGGTGGGGGCCAGTTGCAATGTCGCCCGCCAGCGGGCCGCCAGCGCTGCACTGGTCGGATCGGTGAAGCCGGCATCGGCCGCGGCCGCCGCCTCCAGCCGGTCGTTGGCGAGCCGGGCCAGGGCCCGGCGGTCGACCTTGCCATTGGCGTTGAGCGGCAGGGCATCCAGCACCAGCAACCGTGCCGGCAGCGCCTGGCGCGGCAGGCGGGTGGCGAGGAAGCGGCGCAGATCGGCGGTATCGACCTCGCCATGGCCGATCAGGCAGGCGACCAGTTCGCGCCGGCCGCCCTGTTCATGCACCACCACGCGGCCGGCGCGGATGTCGGGATGATCGGCCAGCGCGCCTTCGATTTCCCCCAGCTCGATACGCACCCCGCCGATCTTCACCTGATCGTCGCGGCGGCCGACATAGGCGAGCCGGCCGTCGCGGCGCCAGTAGCCGAGATCGCCGGTGCGGTAGAGCCGGTCGCCGGGCAGTTCCGGGAACGGGTTGTCGACATGGGCGGCCGCGGTCTTTTCGGGCGCGCCCAGATAGCCGCCGCCCAGGCAGGCGCCGCCGATGCGGATCTCGCCCACCATGCCCGGCGGGGCGATGAAACCGTGGTCGTCCACCACCACCGCCACCGTATTGTCGATGGGCGTGCCGATCGGGATGCTGCGGTCGTCGGCATCGCCGACATGGTGGAAGACCATGCCGATCGAGGCCTCGGTCGGGCCATAGGTGTTGACGATGCCGATGCCCGGCAGCATGCGCCGGAAGCGCCGCACCGCCCGGGGATCGATCTCCTCGCCGCCGATCAGCAGATGACGGAGCGAGCCGAGCCGGCGCGCCAGCCCGGGTTCCGCCACCATCAGATCGACCATGGCGTTGAAGATCGAGGGCACGAAATCGGTCATCTCGATCTCATGTGCCGCGATGGTGCGGAGCGTGGTCTCCAGGTCGAGCACGCCGCGGGTGCGCGGGATGATCACCCGCCCGCCGATGGTGAGCGGCCAGAGCAGCTGCCAGATCGAGCTGTCGAAGACATGGCGGCTGTTCTGAAGCACCACCGGCGGCCGGCCGTCGGCGGCAAAGCGCCGGGTCATCACCCCGAAACGGTTGAGCAGCCCGCCATGCAGGTTGATCGCGCATTTGGGCAGGCCCGTGGTCCCCGAGGTGTAGAAGCCGTAGATCGGGTCCCGGCCGTCCACCGCCACGGCGTCGAACGGGGTTTCGGCCGGCGGAATTGCGGCATGGTCCAGGATCAGCGCCGCCACCCCCGGCGGCACCACCGCCGGGTCGGCCGCGATCACCAGCCGGGGAGCGAGCGCGTCGAGCAGGGCGGCGATCCGCTCCGGCGCCCAGCCGTCATCCATGGGCACGAAGGGGGCGCCGAGCTTCATGGCCGCCAGCATGGCGAGCGGCAGCTCCAGCCCGTTGGGCATCAACAGTGGCAGCATGTCGCCACGGCCGACGCCGCGCGCGGCAAGCATTGCGGCCAGCCGGTCGGCGCGGGCATCGAGCTCGCCATAGGTCAGCCGCGCCGTCTCGTGCACCAGCGCCACGCGCTGCGGGTCCCGGCGGGCGATGGCACGGATGGCATCGGGGATGGCGGGGGCCGTGGGGCATGGCCGGCGCGGGCCGTTGCGTTCGATCAGCAGCTCGTAGCGGCGTGCCGGGGAAATGAGATCCACCGCCCCCTGGGCGGCATCGGGGCCGGCGGCGATCAGGCGGTCGAGCGCATGGGCCAGATCACTCGCCCGGGCCTCGTCGAAGGGCGGACGGCAGAGACGCCGGTCCAGGATGACCCGCAGCCGCCCGTCCGCTTCGACCCTGAGCACCAGGGCCACGGCCGGCAGATCGCCGGCAGGCCCCGCGACCAGAAGCGCATCGGCCGGGCCATCGGCCGCGTCGGACACTGGATCCGCCGGGACGAGGTCACCGAGGCGCGTATCGGCCGTGACCTCCAGCGTCAGGACGCGCAGCACCCCGGCACCCGCACCGCCACCGGCACCGGCACCGGCAACGGCGATGCGCGGCTGCGGCAGGGCCCGCCAGCGATGGACCAGCACGGCGAGCAGGGCCGGCAACCGGTCGAGGGGGATGGCCCCCCTGGTCCGGCACAGGGCCTGATCGGGCGCCGACGCGGCCATGTCATGGACAGCGGGCGCCATGTCGGGATCGGTGCCGTGGGGCGGGTATGGAAAGGGAGAAGGGGATGGGAAAGAGGATGATAAGGCGGGAGAAGCGGTTTCCATCACGTCCGGCTCCTGATGCGACCTCTGAGGGGGCGGACCTGTTCCCGGAGGCCGTGCGGAGCCGTGTGCGGGCATGGCTCCGCCCTGCGGGTGTTTTCTGCGCGACGCGACAGCGCATAAAACACCCGGTCCAGCCCTGGCGGGTCTGCCCCGCCGCCGGTCATGTCCTGTTCTGGGTTGGTTGTGAGGGGGTTGAAGAACGGCGGCCGCCGGACATCAGAGGTCAGCTGGCCGCAAAGCTCAGGCGGCGCCCGCCCTGAGGGTGGTCAGCCGGGTTTCGATGGCATCCCACACATCCCGTTCGAGCGTAACGCCGTCGAGGCGGTCGATCTCCTGGATGCCGGTGGGACAGGTCACGTTGATCTCGGTCAGGTGGTCGCCAATCATGTCGATGCCGACCAGGGTGAGACCGCGGGCACGGAGTTCCGGCCCGACCGCTTCGCAGACCTCGCGGTCGCGCGCCGTCAGCGTGGTCTTCACCGGCCGGCCGCCGACATGCATATTGGCCCGGGCCTCGCCCCGCTGCGGCACGCGCAGCACCGCGCCGCGGGGCTCGCCCTCGACCAGGATGATCCGCTTGTCGCCCTCGCGCACCGCCGGCAGATATTTCTGGATCACCAGCGGCTCGCGCCCGCGGAGCGCGTGAAGCTCCAGCAGCGCGCCCAGATTTTCGTCATCCGGCCTGACCCGGAACACCCCCAGCCCGCCGAAGCCGTAGAGCGGCTTGATCACGATGTCGCCGTGTTCCTCGCGGAAGGCGCGGATCTCGTCGACCGAGGACGATACCAGGCTGGGCGGCATCAGGTCGGGGAAACGGGTGATGAACAGCTTCTCGGGCGCGTTGCGCACCTGCACCGGATCATTGGAGACCAACGTCCGCCGGCCGGCATGCTCCAGCAGGTGGGTGCTGGTGATGTAGGCCATGTCGAAGGGCGGATCCTGACGCAGCAGCACCACATCCATCTCGCGGAGCGGAACGCGTTCCTTGGGGCCCAGGCGGTAGTGATCGTCGCGCACCCGCTGCAGCCCCAGAGGCCGCATCCAGGCCACCGCGCCCTCGGGGGTGAGGCTCAGATCCGAGGGCTGGTAGTGATAGAGGTTATGGCCGCGGCGCAGGGCCTCCAGCCCGAGCATGAAGGTCGTATCGCCATCGAAGTTGATGGTCTCGATCGGGTCCATCTGCAGGGCGACGGTCAGCGCCATATGTCCTCCGGGGCGGTTCTGGAGCGACCGGGACGGGGCTGCGGTTTGGAGATGCAGGGGGCCCGCCAGACGAAAAACTCTCTGGCCGGCACCCTATCATTCTATCATGAGTTGGTCCAGACCTGCGATTGCACCCAAACCGACGGTTTTGTGATCGGTCAACCCGAGACGGCCGGAGCGTCCAGTTCCGGATAGTGGCGGAAAATCCCGCCCTGGTTGAATTCAATCCGGCGGTCGCTGCCGAGATAGGCGGCGATCCGCGGCAGGGCCGCCACGCGATCGACCAGCACCTCCACCCCCGGCCAGCGCCCGGCAAGACCCGCCATGTGGTTGGGGAAGGCGTAGCGCAGGCCCAGCACGGTCTGGAACAGGCCCAGATCGGCATAGGAAAGACCGGCGCCCACCAGCCAGCCCGATGCGGCCGGGTTGCGGGTCAGCACCTGTTCGTACCAGCCGAGGAATTTGGGGATCCGCTGGTCACGGAACCCCGCCGCCCGGCGTGCCGCCTCGGGCTTCTGGTCCTCGTAATAGTCCCAGGAGCCGAGCGGGTGATGGACGTCATGGGCCTCGTTCACCAGATCGGCGGTGGTGAGCGCGATCTGCCGCGCAAACAGCCGCGCCGCCTCGTCGACCGGGGCCAGCCCGTAGGTCTCGCCCAGATAGGCGCAGATCAGCGGCGTCTGGGCGATCAGCAGATCGCCATCCTTCAGCACCGGGCAGGCGAAGGGGGCGAAGGGCTCGCGCTCATCCCCCAGCACGCGCAGAAGCCCGTCCATGCCGCCGCCCTGGCGTTCGGTCAGGCGGGCCATGTCGCGCCAGGGGGCATCGATCGCGACCAGCACCAGGCGGACATATTCGCCCCGCCCCGGCAGGCCCGGCCAGTAGTAGAGTTCCATGCTCATGGGGGTGGGGCTCCTTGGCTGAACCGGGAACCGCCCCCCGCACCCGGCTCAGATCAGGCCGGCGAGCGGTGAGGACGGGTCCGCATAGAATTTGCGCGGCATGCGCCCGGCCAGATAGCCGAGGCGCCCGGCCTCGACCGCGGCCTTCATGGCGCGCGCCATCATCACCGGATCCTTCGCCCCGGCGATCGCGGTGTTCATCAGCACGCCGTCGCAGCCGAGTTCCATGGCCACCGCCGCTTCCGAGGGCGTGCCGACACCGGCATCGACCAGCACCGGCACTTTTGCCTGCTCGACGATGATCCGGATGTTGACCGGGTTCTGGATGCCGAGCCCCGAGCCGATCGGCGCCGCCAGCGGCATGATCGCGCAGCAGCCCAGATCTTCCAGCTTCTTCGCCACGATCGGGTCGTCGCTGGTGTAGACCATGACGTCGAAACCGTCGCGGATCAGGGCCTCCGCCGCCTTCAGGGTTTCGGTCACGTCGGGATAGAGGGTCTTGTGATCGCCCAGGACTTCCAGCTTGACCAGGTTCCAGCCGCCGGCTTCACGTGCCAGGCGCAGCGTGCGCACGGCATCGTCGGCGGTGAAACAGCCGGCGGTGTTGGGCAGGTAGACGTAGCGCTTCGGGTCGACGTAATCCATCAGCATCGGCGCCGACGGGTCGGTGACGTTCACCCGGCGGACCGCCACGGTCACGATCTCGGCGCCCGAGGCCTCGATCGCGCGGGCGGTTTCCTCAAAATCCTTATACTTGCCGGTGCCGACCAGCAGGCGCGAGGTGAAGGTCCGGCCGGCGACGACGAAAGGATCTTCCACGGTCGCCACGGCCACGTCGGCGCCGCTGCCGCCGCCGATGAAATGCACGATCTCCAGCCGGTCGCCATCGGCCAGCTGCGTGGTCTCGAACGCGGCCCGGCGGACGATCTCCAGATTGCGCTCAACCGCGATCTTCCGCGCATCCAGCCCCAGCTGGCTCAGAAGCCCGGCGACGGTCGGCTCGCCTGCAACCTCGCGGGCCTCGCCGTTGATCATCAGTCGCATACCAGGATCTCCGCTCCACGTGATGTTCGGGCGCGGGTGGCGGAACGCCCGCTTCGAACGGCGTTGCGCCCCGCGGCACGGGTGCTTTATAACGCAGGGCTGACGTGGCGTCCTCTCCTAATCACCGTTCACGGGGTATCGACAGCCCGCATGGCGCCGACCATCCTGGTCCTGAACGGACCGAACCTGAACCTGCTTGGCACCCGCGAGCCCGAGGTCTACGGGCATACGACGCTGGACGACATCCGGCGTCTGTGCGAAGCCCGTGCCGCGGCCCTGGGGCTGGCGGTCGATTTCCGCCAGTCGAACCACGAAGGCGTTCTCGTGGACTGGGTACAGGACGCCCGCACCTCTGCGGCAGGGATCGTGATCAATCCCGCCGCCTACACCCATACCTCGGTCGCCCTGCTCGACGCGCTCACCGCGACGGCACTGCCGGTGATCGAGGTGCATTTGTCGAATATCCATCGTCGCGAAACGTTCCGGCATCATTCCTATGTGTCCCGGACGGCGGTCGGCGTGATCTGCGGCCTGGGGGCCACGGGTTACGCGCTGGCGATCGAGGCGATGGCCGGGCTGATCCCTGGGGGACAGGCCCGCGCGGCCACGAAGGACCAATCGCATGTCTGACACCAAGGCTCGTGCCGTCGATACCGGCCTGATCCGCGAACTGGCGCTGCTGCTCGACGAGACCGGCCTGACCGAGATCGAGGTCGGCGCGGGCGAGGGTCGCATCCGCATCGCCCGCCAGGCGCCGGCGCAGATGACCGCCCCGCAGATGCTGTTCCAGGCGCCCGCCGCCGCCGCGGCCCCCGCGGCGGCCCCGGCCGCCGCAGCCCCTGCGGCACCGGTTGCCGCCGATCCCGCCAGCCATCCGGGCGCCGTGCCCTCGCCGATGGTGGGCACCGTCTATCTGGCCCCGGAACCGGGTGCGCCGGCCTTCGTCGCCGAAGGCCAGAGCGTGCGCGAGGGCCAGACCCTGCTGATCATCGAAGCCATGAAGGTGATGAACCATATCCGCGCCCCGCGGAGCGGCACCGTCAGCCGGCTTCTGGTGCAGAACGGCCAGCCGGTGGAATTCGGCGAGCCGCTGGCGATCATCGAGTGACGCGGGAGCGATCATGTTCGAGAAGGTGCTGATCGCCAATCGCGGCGAAATCGCATTGCGCGTCCATCGCGCCTGCCAGGAGATGGGCATCCGCACCGTTGCGGTCCATTCCACCGCCGATGCCGATGCCATGCATGTCCGTCTCGCCGACGAGAGCGTGTGCATCGGCCCGGCGCCCGCGCGCAATTCCTATCTGAACATCCCGGCGATCATCGCCGCCGCCGAAATCACCGGCGCCGAGGCGGTCCATCCGGGCTATGGCTTCCTGTCCGAGAACGCCCAGTTCGCCGAGATCGTCGAGGCCCATGGCCTGACCTTCATCGGCCCCACCCCGGACCATATCCGGCTGATGGGCGACAAGATCGAGGCCAAGCGCGCCGCCAGGGAGCTGGGCCTGCCGCTGGTGCCCGGCACCGACGGGCCGGTGACCGACGAGGCCGAGGCGATGAAGATCGCCCGCGAGATCGGCTTTCCGGTGCTGGTCAAGGCCGCCGCCGGCGGTGGCGGCCGCGGCATGAAGGTGGCCGAAAGCGCCGAGGGCCTGCGCGAGGCGCTGCAGACCGCCCGCGCCGAGGCCAAGGCCGCCTTCGGATCGGATGCGGTCTATCTTGAGAAGTATCTCGCCAATCCGCGCCATATCGAGATCCAGATCCTCTGCGACACCTTCGGGACCGTGGTGCATCTGGGCGAGCGCGACTGTTCTCTGCAGCGCCGCCATCAGAAGGTGCTGGAAGAGGCGCCGTCGCCGGCAATCGATGCGGCCGACCGCGCCCGCATGGGCGAGATCGTCGCCAATGCCATGCGCAAGCTGGGCTATCGCGGCGTCGGCACGGTGGAGTTCCTCTACGAGAACGGCGAGTTCTACTTCATCGAGATGAACACCCGCCTGCAGGTGGAACATCCGATCACCGAGGCGATCACCGGCATCGATCTGGTGCGCGAGCAGATCCGGGTCGCCGCCGGCCAGCCGCTGGGCTTCACCCAGGACGACGTGCGCGTCCAGGGCCATGCCATCGAGTGCCGGATCAACGCCGAGAACTCCGAGACCTTCGCCCCCTCGCCGGGGCTGGTCGACACCTATCACGCCCCGGGCGGGCTGGGTGTGCGCGTGGACAGCGGCCTCTATCAGGGGTATCGCATCCCGCCCTATTACGACAGCCTGATCGCCAAGCTGGTGGTCCATGGCCGCAACCGCAACGAGTGCATCATGCGGCTGCGCCGGGCGCTGGAGGAATATGTCGTGGGCGGTATCGACACCACCCTGCCCCTGCATCAGCGCATCGCCCGCCATCCGGATTTCGTCGACGGCGTCTACGACATCCGCTGGCTGGAGGCCCTGGTCGCCAATCGCGGCTGATCCGGGAGCATCATGCATCAAGGGGCGGGCGGGCCGGAGGCGTTTCCGGCCCGCCCGTCTGCGTTTGACCCGAGCCCCCCTTCTCGCGGAGCCCCGTCATGGCCGGTCTCTCCCCCGATCTGCAGACCCCCTGCCTTGTGGTCGACGAGGCGAAGATGACCGCTAATCTCGACCGGATGGCCCGGCGGATCGCCGGGCTCGGCGTGGGCTTCAGGCCGCATCTGAAGACCGCCAAATCGGTGGAGATCGCCCGGCGGATGCTGCCCGACACAGGCGGGCCGGCCACCGTCTCCACCCTTCGCGAGGCCGAGGTCTTCGCGGCGGCGGGCGTGCAGAACATCCTTTATGCGGTCGGCATCACGCCCGCCAAGCTTGATCGGGTGCAGGCGCTGAGGGCCCGGGGCTACGATCTGGCGGTGATCCTGGATTCCGCCGGACAGGCGCAGGCGGTTGCGGCGGCCGGGGCCGGTGCCGGCCCGATCCCGGTGCTGATCGAGATCGACTGCGACGGCAAGCGCGCGGGCCTCGCCCCCCATGCCGCAGAGATCATCGAGATCGGCCGGATCCTGCACGAAGGCCGCGCGGAACTTCGCGGGGTGATGACCCATGCCGGCGGCAGCTACGACGTCTCGGGCGATGAGGCCCATGCCGCCTTCGCCGAACGCGAGCGCCGGGCGGTGGTGACGGCGGCAGACCGGCTGCGCGCGGCCGGCCTGCCCTGCCCGGTGGTCAGCGTCGGCTCCACCCCCACGGCGCTTGCCGCCCGCGATCTTGCGGGCGTGACCGAGGTCCGCGCCGGGGTCTATGTCTTTTTCGATCTGGTGATGGCCGGGATCGGCGTCTGCGCGGTCGACGACATCGCGCTCTCCGTCGCCACCACCGTGATCGGCCACCGCCCCGACCGGGGCTGGACCCTGGTCGATGCCGGCTGGATGGCGCTGTCGCGCGATCGCGGCACGGCCGGCCAGGCGGTCGATCAGGGTTATGGGCTGGTGGCGGATGCCACGGGCCGGGTGATCCCGGATCTGATCGTCACCGGCGCCAATCAGGAACACGGCATCCTGGCCCTGCGCCCCGGTGCGGCGGCCACGCCGCCGGACCTGCCGGTCGGCACGGTGCTGCGCATCCTGCCCAACCATGCCTGCGCCACCGCGGCACAATTCGACGCCTATCATGTCATCCCGGCGGATGCGCATGCGGCGCCGGCAATCTGGCCGCGTTTCGGTGGCTGGTGACCGGGATGCGGCCGCATGTGGCCGCAACCGGTGACGCGACATCATAAACCAGACCGCCCAGACTTCCCCGGTCAGCCCCGCCCGCCAGCCCGGCGGCGCGGCGCACCATACCGGGGATCATCAAGATGCCGATCTTTACCGCCTGCCTTATCTGCGTGACGGATTTCGGGGCCGTCGGCGACGACGTGACCGACGACACCGCCGCCATCCAGGCCGCCATGGACCATGCCGCCAGCCTGCCCACCGGCGGCTCGGTGCTGTTTCCGGCCGGCTATTACCGCATTTCGGCGCCGCTCATTCAGGACAGCCGGGTCTTCCTGACCTCGGGCGGCGGCCTGTGGGACGTGGTGATCCGCCCCACCACCGGCTTCACCGGCTCGGCGCTGATCAAGACCCGCGGCTTCGACACCTACAATGCCGGCGACTATTCCATCGTTCGCGACACCGGCATTCCCTATGGCTACGGCGTCTGGGGCCTGGCGCTGGACGGCATGCAGGCCGTCAGCCGCTGCTATGAAGGCTACGGCAAGTTCCGGTACATGAAGATCACCTGTACCGATGCCGTCGACGACTGCTTCTTCCATGCCTGCGGCAAAAGCACGGGCATCGAGACCACGCCGGTCGACGGGGTGATGCGCGACCTCTGGGAAGGCGTGCTCGACATCGACACCGCCCGCAGCGGCCGCTATGGCGTGCACTTCATGGGCCCCCACGACGCCCATATCATCCGCTCGGTGAACGTGCTGCATGGCGACTGGCACTTCTTCATCGACTATGACGACAACCGTGACGGCGGCTGCCGCATCGGCCGCGTGCACACCTATGGCGGCAGCGGGGGCGGCGTCCGCTTCAGGTCTTCGGTTCAGGGCGATCACGTGATCGCCGAGAACGGCGTCCTGATCGAGGGCTATACCGAAACCCTGCTCAACATCATCCAGACCCGCAACTCGTCCTCGCCCGCCTGCGTGCAGATCGCCGGCCCCTGCGACATCGGCATGATCCGCGCCAACTGCAATATGGGCGACGTCTATCCGGCGGCGAATGGTGTGGAGGTTTCGGCCTCGCGGGTGAAGATCGGCCAGATGCGCGTTCTCGGCGCCAGCGGCGGCGGGGCCGGCACCGGCCTGGTGATCGCCAGCACCGCTTCGGACTTCTGGGTCGGCAAGGCCGATATCCGCGCCTTCGGCGCCGTCGGCGGCAAGGGTCTGTCGATCGACGGTGCGGACAATGTCCGGATCAACGGGCGCATCTCGTCGTGTGAGACCAACGCCTCGTTCGCCCCGGCCGGCGATGACTGCCATGTGGAGCTGGACAGTTATGTCGTGACCGGCCAGCAGCACTACTCCGGCAGCCTCGGCGCCCGCTCGAAACTGCTGATCAACGGTTTCGGCGCCAGCTTCCTTGCCAAGGAGGCCGTTGCCTCCGGCACGATCTCCACCGCCGCGACCGGTCCGGTGGTCGGCTACGTGACCTTCCCGCGGCCGCTCAGCTACACGCCCGGCCCGTCGCAGGTGAATGTCATGCTCACCACACGCTCGGACAATGCGGTGACTGCCCGTGTCGAGCGTATCGCCGCCATCTCCGCCACCAGCGTTCAGGTCGTCTTCACGGTGACCAATGCGGTTGCAGGGTCCACCTATGACTATGAACTGCGGGTCGCACCCTGACACACCGAAGGATGACCCGGCGATGATTCGCCGCGTCATGTTGACCTGGCGTCACCGGCTTCCGATCTGAAAGGGCGACGCGGCCGGCAATCCGTCGGCCGCGTTACCGTTCAACGACCGGGACCGCCGCCCTTGTCCGCCTCTCCCTTCGATCGTCTGGGCCTGGAAGCCCGCCGCCTTGCCCGCCGCCTGACGCCCGAGGCGCTGGCCGAAGAGGCGGCGTCCCTGCTCGACCGGCCGCTCCGGCTGGGGGTGACCGGCCTTGCCCGGTCGGGCAAGACCGTGTTCACCACCGCGGTTGCCCGCGCCCTGCTGTTTCCCGACCGCCTGCCCTTTCTGCAGGCCCGCGCCGACGGCCGGCTGATCGGTGCCGAGCTGCGCCGGCCGGGCGATCCCGAGATCCCCCGCTTCGCCTATGAAACCCATCTGGCGCGCCTGGCCGGCAGCGATGGTGAGATGCCGGGCTGGCCCGCCTCCACCCGCATGCTCTCGCAACTGCGCATGGGGCTGCGCTGGAAACCGGCCGGCATGGTCGACCGGCGGATCCGGCCGGTGCGCGAGTTGACGCTCGACATCATCGACTATCCGGGCGAATGGCTGCTGGATCTGGCCCTTATCGAGCGCAGCTTCGCCGACTGGTCGGCCGAGGCGCTGGCCATGCTGCGCCAGGGCAAGCGGGCAGAGCTGGCCCGCCCCTTCCTCGCCCGGCTGGAAACCCTGGATCCGGCCGCCCCGGCCGATGACGTGACGCTCGCCGAGCTCGGCCAGGGCTGGAGCGCGCATCTGATCGCCTGCCGTGCGGCGGGACTTGCCGTCTCGCGCCTCGGCCCCGGCCGTTTTCTGGTGCCGGGCGATCTGGAAGGCGCGCCGGTGCTGGCCTTCTCCCCCCTGCCGGAACCCAGGGGGCGCGTGCCCTCGGGCAGCCTGTATGCCGTGGCGGCGGAGCGTTTCGACCAGTATCGCAAGCGCATCGTCGGCCGCTTCTTCCGCGAGCATTTCGCCCGGCTGGACCGCCAGGTGGTGCTGGTCGACCTGCCCGGCGCGCTCAGCGCCGGGGCCGACGCCGTGGAGGATCTGAAACTCGCCCTGACCGAAAGCCTGGGCGCCTTCCGCTATGGCCGCGGCCACGGCATGATCGGGCGGCTGCTGTCGGGCGTGCGCATCGACCGGGTGCTGTTCGCCGCCACCAAGGCCGACCAGGTGCCGGCCGCCCAGCATGCCCGGCTGGACGCGCTGATGCAGTCGCTGGTGGCCGATGCCGCGCGCGCGATCCGTTTCGAGGGCGCCGAGACCCGCACACTGGCCATCGCCGCGGTCAAGGCGGCGGAAAGCGTGTTCGCCGAGCATGACGGCCGCAACCTCGCCTGCGTGCGCGGCCGCATCGCGGGCCGCGAGCGGCCGTCGGTGGTCTATCCGGGCGAGTTGCCGGCCGATCCGGCCGAGGCGCTGGCCAGGGCCGCCGGTGGCGGTTTCGACTTCCCGCCCTTCCTGCCGCCCGAGGGTCTGGTCCGCGACGGCCACGGCATGGCCCATATCCGCCTGGATCAGGCGCTGGATCATCTGATCGGAGACCGGCTCGGATGACCGACCGCCCGCGCATTTTCGACGACCCGGCCGCAACGCCGCCCCGCCGTCCGGCAGCCCCCCATGCGGCGGCGTCCGGCCCGCTGGAGCTGCCCGAAGCGGCCGCCCTGACCGCACGGCCGGCAGAGGAGGCGGCACTGCCCGCCACCGTGCCCGGCCGCGGGCTGATGCCGGATCTGGCGCCCGGGGCCGCGACGCGCCGCACCGGCCGCCGGCTGCTCTGGGGCGGGCTCGGCGGCCTTGCCGTGGCGCTGATCGGCTTCGAGACCTGGGATCTCGCCACACGCGCCTTCGCCCATGCCGACTGGCTGGGCTGGATGGTCACCGGGCTGGGCGTCGCCACGCTGGGCGGGCTCGGCATTCTGGGCGGCGCCGAGATTGCCGCACTCCGGCGGCTCGCCCGGGTCGACGGGCTGCGGAACGAGGCGGAGCGGCTGGTGGCACCGGAAGCCCTGCACGACCCCGCCGCAGCGGCCGACGCCACAGCCCTGTCCGCACGGGTCGCGGCGCTCTACGAGGCCCGGCCGGGGCTTGCCGCCGCGCGGGCCGATTTCGCCGCCCAGCTGACCGATGCCCATGACGCCGCCGAGGCGCTGGCCCTGACCGAACGCCTGCTGCTGGCCCCGATCGATGCCGAGGCGCGGCGGCTGGTGCTGCTGGCCGCCCGCGACACGGCGCTGGCCACCGCCGCCAGCCCGGCGGCCCTGCTGGATGCCGCGGTGGTGCTGTGGCGCAATGCCCGGCTGGTGCGCGAGGTGGCGGCACTTTACGGCGTGCGCCCGGGCCGGATCGCCAGCCTGAAGATCGTGCGCCGCAGCCTGGGTGCGGCCGCCGTCGCCGGCATGGGCGAGGCCGGCCAGGATACCGCCGTCGACGCGCTGGGCGGCGGGCTTGCCGCCGCGGTCTCGGCCCGGCTGGGCCAGGGCGTGGTCAACGGCCTGGTTGCCGCCCGCATCGGGCTCGGCGCCATGGAAGCCTGCCGCCCCCTGCCCTTCCGGGCGGTGAAGCGGCCGCGCACCACCGATCTGCGCCGCGACATGATGCGGATGCTGACGGGCAATTGACGGCTACTCTTGCCACCCGGCGCCAGGGGGTGCAGGTTGGGTGCCGGCTGCAGGTCGGGGACCGGGGCGACGTTGAGGAACGCGGCCGGCCACCCCACATCTGGAGCAGTTTCCTCCCCAGGGACATCCGGCATGCATCTGACGCCCGACCTGCTGCTGCGCGCCTATGTCTGCGGCATCTTCCCGATGGCCGAGTCGGGCGACAAACCCGAACTCTACTGGGTCGACCCCGACCGGCGCGGCGTGCTGCCGCTGGACGGCTTTCACCTGCCGCGCAAGCTGCGCAAGACCATCCGCCGCCAGCCGTTCACCGTGACCGTGGATGCCGATTTCAAGGGCGTGATGCGCGGCTGCGCGGCCCCCGCCCCCGGGCGCGAACGGACCTGGATCAATGACGAGATCCTGACGCTTTATACCGAGCTGCACCAGATGGGCCATGCCCACAGCATCGAGGTGCGGGAGGGCGACGAGCTGGTCGGCGGGCTGTACGGCGTGTCGCTGGGGGCGGCGTTTTTCGGCGAAAGCATGTTCAGCCGTCGCACCGATGCCAGCAAGGTGGCGCTGGTCCATCTGGTGGCCCGGCTGAAATGCGGCGGCTATCGGCTGCTCGACACCCAGTTCGTGACCGACCATCTGACCCGCTTCGGCGCGATCGAGATTCCGCGCGGGGTCTATCAGGACCGGCTGCGCAATGCGCTGGGCATCAGGGCGAGCTTCATCCCCGAGCCTTTCGGCTTCGGCGCGGGCACGCCCGATCAGGTGCTGGCGGCGATCGACGGGCCGGTGGCACAGCCCCGGCGACGGCGGCCGCGCGATCCGATGGACGATGCCGATGCGGTGGTGGTGGAGGTCTGAGCGGGATCAGCCCGCGGGCTTCGCGGCGCCCTCGTCCGACGGCTCCGGCGCCTTGTCGACGCAGGAGATCGGCCAGATGTCGTAGATCGGGTTGTCGAGTGCGTTCAGCCCCGGCGAGGAAGCGAACATCCAGCCGTCGAAGATCCGCTCGGTCGGTGCCGAGGCGGTGGTCTGCTGCACTTCCAGGAAGACCCGCGCTTCAGGGGCCTGTTCCGGCGGCGCGCTTTCGCAATAGCGCACGGTGATCACCAGCGAGCCGAATTCGACCGGCTGGTCGATGGGCGCCACGATCCGGCTGATCCGCGCCGTCACCTTGTTCAGGCCGTTGAAGATCGCGACCTTGCCCGGGATGCCGCCCGTTCCACCCGTCTGCTGCTGCGCGGCCGCAGGGCCCGAGGCCAGAAGCAGGGCGCCGAGCGCCACGGTCGCAAGGCTGCGCATCCTGATCATTCCGCGAACGGATCCTTCTTCGCCGCACCGCCGGTGGCGGGAGCTTCGGCACCGGCCGGCTTCTCCTCGCCGCTGCCGCCGGACGAGAAGAGATAGCGGCCGATCAGCGATTCGAGGCTGACCGATGACTGGGTATAGGTGATCGCCTGGCCCGGCTGCAGCATGCGATCATCGCCGCCCGGCACCACCGAGACGTATTTGTCGCCCAGCAGGCCCGAACTTGCGATCTCGGCCGAGCTGTCGGCCGGCAGCTTGATCGTGGGGTCGATCGACAGCGTGATCTCGGCGCGATAGGTCTCGGGGTTCAGATGCTGGCCGGTGACGCTGCCGACCTTGATGCCGCCGATGCGGACCTCCGAGCCGGGCACGATGCCGTCGACACTGTCGAAAGCGGCGGTCAGGGCATAGCCACTGCCGCTGCCGCCGCGCCCGGCGCCGGTATAGGCATGGACGGCGAAGCCGACCGCGACCGCGATGACGGCCGCGCCGAGCAGGGTTTCGACGACACTGCGCTGCAAGCTCTGCTTCCTTCCGGCCGTTGGATCCGGATCAGCTGCGACGGCCGGCAATGGGGGCCGGCCGGCAGATACCCGATCAGATCAGGACGGCGTCCAGGGTTCGTAGTCACCGGTGGCCTTGGGCCGCTCGCCGCCGGCCAGGATATGGCCCTTGGGCAGATAGGCTTCGGCGCTGCCGGTGTGGTTCGGCTCGAACGGCTTTTCCCAGGTCTTGCGCGCCAGCGGCGCCTCGACCGGGGTCTTGTCGGTGGTGCCGTGCAGCCAGCGATGCCATTCCGGCGGCACCGTGGTCGGGTCGACACCCTTGCCATAGGTCACCCAGCGCTTGGACGGGTTGTCCTTGTGCCGGAAATAACGGTTCCCGAACTCGTCCTCGCCCACGGACACGCCGTGGCGCAGGGTGTAAAGACGTGTCATGAGATTGGTCATGGGGTCCACTATCCGGATGACTGGCCGCCGCCAAGATAGGGGTTGCCCCCCGGGTGCGCAAGCCTCGGCCGTGCAGGGCGGGCATATGTGCCGTGCAGGGGTGGCGGCGGCGCTGCATTACGCATCGATGACAGTCATCCTGTCCACAGGCCGCTTGTGGAAAAGCGGGGGAAGAATCGCCCGGTTCCGGCGCGGAATCAAGGCACTCCGGGGCTTTGCGCGGATGCTGCGCGAACGCGCCGGCGCGCCGGGCTTATCCATACATGACCACACCATATAGATAAAATCCCCTGGAAGACCCCCTAGATATTGTAAGGCAGGGCGCTCGGAAAACACTTGCGGCGCGGGGCCGTGCAGGCTTACGATCCGGGTCAGACGGGCAGGCCGAAGACATCTTCCTCGGGGATCCCGCCGCAGATTTGGCGCCGGTCCGGCCGGCGACCTTCGGACATAACCCCAACCCGACAGACCCGACCCCCGACACCACACCCCGCGCGCCCGGGAACGAACCGATGCAGTCGATGCGCCGGTGGCCGGGCTTCGGGGTGTTTCCGTGCCCGGGGCGTCGTTGCGTCGCCATTTTCCGTTGAATCCCACGCGAGCGGGCCCCAAGCCGCCCGCCAGCATGATGGAGGCAGGATACGATGCGGATCGCCCGCAAGCTCACCGTCGATGGCCGCTCCCCTTACCAGGGGATCGAGATGCGGACCGCCACCAGCGAAATCCGCAACCCCGACGGCTCGGTCGTCTTCAAGCTCGAAAATATCGAGGTGCCCGCCTCGTGGTCGCAGGTCGCCTGCGACATCATCGCGCAGAAGTACTTCCGCAAGCGCGGCGTTCCCGCCGTCACCCGGCGCGTGCCCGAAGAGGGCGTGCCCGCGTTCCTGTGGCGTTCGGAACCCGACGAGGCGGCGCTTGCCGCCCTGCCCGAGGGTGAGCGCTATACGGGTGAGCGCACCGCCGCCCAGGTCTTCGACCGCATGGCCGGCACCTGGGCCTATTGGGGCTGGAAGGGCGGCTATTTCGACAGCGAAGCCGATGCCGCCGCCTATCGCGACGAGATGTGCCGCATGCTGGCCGACCAGATGGCCGCACCCAACTCGCCGCAGTGGTTCAACACCGGCCTGCACTGGGCCTATGGCATCGACGGCCCGGCCCAGGGTCATTATTACGTCGACCATGTCACCGGCGAGCTGACCCGCTCGGCCACGGCCTATGAACACCCGCAGCCCCATGCCTGCTTCATCCAGTCGGTCTCGGACGATCTGGTGAACGAGGGCGGCATCATGGACCTTTGGGTCCGCGAGGCGCGGCTGTTCAAATACGGCTCGGGCACCGGCACCAATTTCTCGTCGGTGCGCGGCGAGGGCGAGCCGCTGTCGGGCGGCGGCCGCTCGTCGGGCCTGATGAGCTTCCTGAAGATCGGCGACCGCGCCGCGGGCGCCATCAAGTCGGGCGGCACCACCCGCCGGGCCGCGAAGATGGTGGTGGTCGATGTCGACCATCCCGATATCGAGGCCTATATCAACTGGAAGGTGATCGAAGAGCAGAAGGTGGCCGCGCTCGTCACCGGCTCCAAGCTCGCCAACAAGCATCTGAACGCGGTGATCAAGGCCGCCTCGGATCTGAAGGTGGCCGAGGACGACCGCTTCGATCCGCGCCGCAACCCGGCGCTGAAGGCTGCGGTCAAGGCCGCCCGCGCGGCGCTGATCCCCGAGAATTACGTCCAGCGCGTCATTCAGTTCGCGCGCCAGGGCTATACCGAACTCCATATCCCGGTGTTCAACACCGACTGGGATTCGGAAGCCTATCTGACCGTCTCGGGCCAGAACTCGAACAATTCGGTGCGCGTCACCGATGCCTTCCTGAACGCGGTGCTGGCCGATGGCGAGTGGACGCTGACCCGTCGCACCGACGGCAAGGTGGTTCGTACCATCCGCGCCAAGGATCTGTGGGAGCAGATCGGCAACGCCGCCTGGGCGAGCGCCGATCCCGGCATCCAGTTCGACACCACGATCAACGACTGGCACACCTGCCCCGCCCACGGCCGGATCAATGCGTCCAACCCGTGCTCGGAATACATGTTCCTCGACGACACGGCCTGCAACCTGGCGTCTCTGAACCTGATGACCTTCCGTCGCGAGGACGGCTCGTTCGACATCGAGACCTACGAGCATGCGGTCCGGCTGTGGACCGTGACGCTGGAAATCTCGGTGCTGATGGCGCAGTACCCCTCGGCGACCATCGCCCAGCTGTCCTATGATTTCCGCACCCTCGGCCTCGGCTACGCCAATCTGGGCGGCCTGCTGATGGCCTCGGGCCTTGCCTATGACAGCCACGAGGGCCGCGCCCTGTCCGGTGCGCTGACCGCGATCATGACCGGTGTCGCCTATGCGACCTCGGCCGAGATGGCGAAGGAACTCGGCACCTTCCCGAAATACGCGCCCAATGCCGAGGCGATGCTGCGGGTGATCCGCAACCATCGTCGCGCCGCCCATGGGGCGAGCGAGGGCTATGAGCAGCTGTCGGTGGCACCGGTGGCGCTGGACCATGCCAACCTGCCCGATCCGCGCCTGGGCGATGCCGCCCGCCGCGCCTGGGACCAGGCGCTGGAACTGGGCGAGGCCCATGGCTTCCGCAACGCCCAGTCGACCGTGATCGCCCCCACCGGCACGATCGGCCTGGTGATGGATTGCGACACCACCGGCATCGAGCCCGATTTCGCGCTGGTGAAGTTCAAGAAGCTGGCCGGCGGCGGCTACTTCAAGATCATCAACCGCACCGTGCCCGAGGCGCTGGCGAAGCTTGGCTATGAAGAGCCGCGGATCCGCGCGATCATCGACTATGCGGTCGGCCGCGGCACGCTCGCCGGCTCGCCCGCCATCGGCCATGACGCGCTGCGGGCCCGCGGCTTCGACGATGCCGCGATCGAGCGGCTGGAGAAGTCGCTGGGCCAGGCCTTCGAGCTGAAATTCGCCTTCAACAAGTGGACGCTGGGCGCCGAGTTCTGCCGCGACGCGCTGGGCTTCACCGATGCCCAGCTCGACGATCCGGCTTTCGACATGCTCCAGGGCCTGGGCTTCTCGAAGGACGAGATCGAGGCCGCGAACATCTGGGTCTGCGGTGCGATGACGCTGGAAGGCTCGCCGGGGCTGGAAGCCCGGCATCTGCCGGTCTTCGACTGCGCCAACCCCTGCGGCCGCAAGGGCACCCGCTACCTGTCGGCCGAAGCCCATATCCGCATGATGGCGGCGGCGCAGCCCTTCATCTCGGGCGCGATCAGCAAGACCATCAACATGCCGAATGCGGCCACGGTTGAAGACTGCAAGGCGGCCTACATGCTGTCCTGGCGCCTGGGCCTCAAGGCCAATGCGCTCTATCGCGACGGCTCCAAGCTCTCGCAGCCGCTGAACGCCATGATCCTGGACGACGATGTCGAGGACGTGGAAGAGGCGGTGGCCGAGTTCGCAGCCAGGCCCGCCACCGAACAGGCGCGCGTGGTGGCCGAGCGGATCGTCACCCAGTATATCAGCGAGCGCCAGCGCCTGCCCCACCGCCGCAAGGGCTATACCCAGAAGGCGGTGGTTGGCGGCCACAAGCTCTATCTGCGCACCGGCGAATACGAAGACGGCAAGCTGGGCGAAATCTTCATCGACATGCACAAGGAAGGCGCCGCCTTCCGCAGCCTGATGAACGCCTTCGCCATCGCCATCTCGATCGGCCTGCAGTATGGCGTGCCGCTGGACGAATATGTCGACGCCTATGTCTTCAGCCGCTTCGAGCCCTCGGGCATGGTCGAAGGCAATGACGCGATCAAGATGGCGACCTCGGTGCTCGACTACGTGTTCCGGGAACTCGCGATCTCGTATCTGGGCCGCACCGACCTCGCCCATGTCCAGCCGGTCCAGGCCGCCGACCTGCTGCCCGACAGCGTGGGTCGCGGCGTGCGCGAGGGCACCCGCGAAGACGGCCAGGGCGGCACGCCCGTCCCGGCGCCCGCGGTCGCCGCGGCCATGGGGCTCGCCAGCGCCGGCTTCGTGCGCAGCAACCTCTACGTGCTCCGTGGCGGCGCCGGCGGCAACACCGCCACCGCCTATGCCGAGCCCCACGACCATGCCCATGCGCATGAAGACCTGTCGCCGACCGCCATCGGCCGTGCCGACGTGGTCGACGAGCGCCTGGAGGCGATCCGCATCGCCCGCCAGAAGGGCTTCGAGGGTGACCCCTGCGGCGAATGCGGCAACATGACCCTGGTCCGCAACGGCACCTGCCTGAAATGCGTCACCTGCGGCTCGACCAGCGGCTGCTCGTGACCGGCGGGGCGGCCACCCGCCCCTGCCTGCACACCGATGACCATCCGACGCCGCCCCGGTTCCGACCGGGGCGGCGTTCGGTTTTGGTGGCAGCGGCAGCCCGCCATGCCTAGAGTCAGGGCCATGGCCCAGGACATCGCCCCACCCGCCCTCATCGTCCCGGCCGAGTATCCCGAACTCCGGCTGCTCGCCTGGAACCGCGATCCGGCACGACCGCTGCCGGAAGCGGAGGTGTTTGCGCTCTACGAGGCCAATTGGCGCCATGTCGACCAGGACCGCCTGACGCCCCGCGAACGGGCGCTGATCGACCGTCTGACCCGGCGCTGGGGGGCCGGGCGGATGCTGGTCCGATGACCGGCTATCGTCGCCCCGAGCATCAGGCGGTCGCGGTCCTGCTCGATCGGCTGGACGCGGCGGTTCTGGAGGCGGGCGCCTGCCGCTTCGGCGGCGGCACCGCGATCGTGCTGGCGCTTGGGGAATACCGGGTCTCCGCCGATGTCGACTTCCTTTGTGCCAGCACGGAAGGGTATCGCTTCCTCCGTCAGCGCATCTTCGACGGCGGATTCGGAAGCCTGTTCAGAGCCCCTGTCACCCTGCCCCGCGGCCACCGCGCCGATCAGTACGGCCTGCGTGCCCTGATCGAGATCGACGGCCGGCCGGTGAAGTTCGAAATCGTCCGCGAAGCCCGCATCGACCTGGATCCGCCAGATGCCCGGCTGTGCGGCTGTCCGGTGCTGAGCACCGCCGACCAGTACGCCGAAAAACTGCTCGCCAATGCCGACCGCGGGGCAGACAAAGCCGTCGCCTGGCGGGATGCGATCGATCTCGGCATGCTGATCCAGCATCTGGGCCCCGTCCCGGATGCAGCGGTCACAAAGGCCGTCGGCGCCTACGGCCCCTCGGTCCTGGCCGCCCTCTCACGGGTTCACGAGACGCTCGACCTTCCGGACAACCGCCGCCATGCCCGCGATCGCCTGGGCATGACCGGGGAGGATCTGGACAGGGCCGTCGATGCGCTCGGCACCGATCTCCGGCGGCTGACGGGCGGCTGATCCACCAAGGCGACGATATCGCCTCACCGCAACAATTTCAGGCTCCCGGTCAGCGAGCGCACCCATTTATCCGGGCCGAGGAGGCCGAAGCCGTCGATCGTCTCGGTGCCGAGATCGCGCGAGGGGAAGGCGGCGACGTAGTCGGCGAAGAGGTGCAGGCTGCGGGCAAAGCCCGGAAAGGGGACGACGACGGCCTCTTCGGGGGCCGGCAGGGCCTTCAGCAGCAGGCTGCGGATCACCTCGGCCGGTGCCTGGAGGATGGGTACCGGCAGGTTGGTGATCGTGGCCGTGCTGCGGCCGACGGCGTCGGTGAGGGCGACGGCGCCGAGTTCCGGCCGGGCGGCCCCCAGGCCGATGGCGATACCGGCGATGGTGTTGGCGAGCAGTCCGGCCGGCAGGGCCGGGTCGATGATGATGGCGATGCGGCTGCTGGCGGCAGTCATCCGGGGATCCCTTCGCATGAAAAACGGGATCGGGCGTCCACCCGCTCCCGGTCGCGAAGTCTGGGCGGCGGCCGCGGGAATGTGCTGTCTATCCACCCGCCGGCAGAGAGGCCAGAAGGCAGAATCGTCCCGGTTTTGCATCAATCGGGGCAGAAGTTTGCGCACCACCGGAAGTGGCGAGTTCCCATACAATCGCAATCACGCCCGAGATGATGGTATACCAGCTCGGGATCAAATCGACCGGATCCA
The DNA here is from genome assembly GCF_002684955.1 of Tistrella sp. NCBI lineage: Bacteria > Pseudomonadati > Pseudomonadota > Alphaproteobacteria > Geminicoccales > Geminicoccaceae > Tistrella > Tistrella sp. Next base: position 113,234 of record NZ_NYWI01000067.1, read on the forward strand.
GGATGTGGCCATGCACAATATTTCTTGTGCAACGCAATATCGTTCCGATCCGGCGGTCGGGATCAGATCCGAACGCCTCTTCCGGAAATAATCGGGATCGCGCACCGGTTCGGGGATCGCGAAACATGCGGCCCAAACCTCGGAATCGACACCGTTCGCTCTGGTCGGGTTTCACGGTTGCCAGCGCGCGACGGTTTGGTTACTTAGGTCCGGAGCCTTCAGGGGAGGCCCGCGGAGGGGCTGCGGTGCTGGGGGAGAAATGATGCACCGCACGTGCTTCCGAACACGTTACGGCTGGACGCGCGAAACCACAGCGCGCAGCATTCCATCAGGGCAACCGCCGTCCGGCCGTCCGGCCCCCGCGGGACGATCGGTGCGGCATGCGGCCAACTTCGACATATGGAAGCGATGTCGGCCTTGATTTCCGTACAGAACATCGTGAAGCGCTTCGGCGGGCTCACAGCCGTCGATGACTGCTCGCTGGACGTGCCGAAAGGTTCCATCACCGGCCTGATCGGGCCCAATGGTGCCGGCAAGAGCACGCTCTTCAACATCATCGCCGGCGCCCTGCAGCCTTCCAGCGGCAAGGTGCTGCTGGAAGGCCGCGACGTGACCGGGCTCAAACCCCACCAGCTGTTCCGGCAGGGGCTGGTGCGCACCTTCCAGATTCCGCACGAACTCGGTCGGATGACCGTGCTCGAGAATCTGATGATGGTGCCCTCCGGCCAGGCGGGCGAGAATCTGATCTCGGCCTGGCTGTCCTGGGGACGGGTGCAGCGCGAGGATGCCGAAATCCGCCGCAAGGCGATGGAGGTGCTCGACATCCTCGAGATCACCCATGTCGCGGGCGAACTGGCCGGCAATCTGTCCGGCGGGCAGAAAAAGCTGCTGGAACTCGGCCGGACCATGATGGTCGACAACTGCCGGGTGATCCTGCTCGACGAGCCGGCGGCGGGCGTCAACCGCACCCTGCTGGTCAAGCTGGCCGATGTGATCCGCCGGCTGAACCGCGAGCGCGGCATGACCTTCTGCATCATCGAGCACGACATGGACCTCGTGACCGAGCTGTGCGACCCGGTCATCGTCATGGCCCAGGGCACTGTGCTGACCCAGGGCACCATGGCCGAGATCCGCGCAAACCAGACGGTGCTCGACGCCTATCTGGGCTCGGCCGGCGATCCGGAAGCCTTCCGCCGCAAGGCGTGACGCAGCGAACGAGGAACAGATGAGCCTGCTCGAAGTCGAGGGCGTCCGCGGCGGCTATGGCGAAGTGGACATCCTGAACGGCGTCAACATGCGGGTCGAGGAAGGCGAGATCGTCGTCATCATCGGCCCCAACGGCGCCGGCAAGTCGACGGCCATGAAATCGGTCTTCGGCCTGGTGAAGATCCGCCAGGGCCAGGTCCGCTTTCAGGGCCACGACATCACCAATCTGCGGCCCGACCGCATCGTCCATCACGGCATGTGCTACGTGCCGCAGGAAAACAACGTCTTCCCGACGCTCACCGTCCAGGAAAACCTGGAGATGGGGGCCTTCATCCGGCGCGACGACTATCGCCCGACCATGGAGCGCATCTACGACCTGTTCCCGGTGATGCGCGAGAAGCGCAGGCAGCCCGCAGGCTCGCTCTCGGGCGGTCAGCGCCAGATGGTGGCGATGGGCCGCGCGCTGATGCTGGAACCCAAGCTGCTGCTGCTGGACGAACCGACCGCCGGCCTCGCGCCCGCGATCATCGACCAGATGTTCCAGAACATCATCAAGATCAATGAACTGGGCGTCGGCATCCTGATGGTGGAACAGAACGCCAAACAGGCGCTGGCCATGTCGCATCGCGGCTATGTGCTGGTGCAGGGCCGCGATCGCTATACCGATACGGGTGCGGCGCTGCTCGACAATCGCGAGGTGGCCGAGATGTTCCTGGGCGGCGGAGGCCACGCGGAATGACCGATCTCCTTCAGCTCACCGTCTATGGCATCGTGCTGGGCAGCATCTTCGCGCTGGGTGCCGTGGGTCTGTCGCTGGTCTATGCGATCCTGCGCTTCCCGCATTTCGCCCATGGCGACTTCATGACGCTCGGCGCCTATATCTCGCTCGCCATCGTCACCACCTTCGGCGTGCCGCCGATCATCGCCCTGCCCTTCGGTGCCGCCGGTGCAGTGCTCTTCGCCATCGCCGTCGACCAGACCATCTATCGCCGCCTGCGCAAGACCCAGCCGGTCATCCTGCTGATCTCGTCGGTCGGCACCGCGCTGATCCTGCGCGCCCTGCTGCAGATGATCTTCGGCTCCGAAACCCAGGTCTACCAGTCGGGCATTCAGATGCCGGTGCGGCTGGGCGACATCCGGGTCAAGCCGGCGCATTTCATGATCGTGGGCGTCGCCGCTTTCCTGGTGCTGGCGTTGCATCTGTTCCTGCAGAAGACCCGGGTCGGCAAGGCCATGCGCGCGATGAGCGACAATCGCGATCTGGCGCAGGTCACCGGCATTTCGGTCGACCGGATCGTGATCTGGACCTGGGCGATCGGCATCGCGCTTGCCGCCACCGCCGGCGTGCTGCTGGGCATGGACACCCGCCTGCACCCGACCATGGGCTGGAACATCCTGCTGCCGGTCTTCGCCGCCGCCATCCTGGGCGGCATCGGCAGCCCCTATGGCGCCATCGCCGGCGGGCTGGTGATCGGCATCGTTCAGGAATGGTCGACCATGGTGATCTCGCCCGCCTACAAGCCCGCGGTCGCCTTTGCGATCATGGTGGTGATGCTGCTGGTCCGCCCGACCGGCCTGTTCGCAGGGAGGAAGGTGTGATGATGGGTATGGGTGGTCTTGAAACCTATGCGGTCTTCTTCCTCACCTCGGTCGGCATCTATGCCATCGTCTGCCTGGCGCTGAACGTGCAGTGGGGCCTGTCGGGCCAGTTCAATTTCGGCATCGTCGCCTTCTATGCGCTCGGCGCCTATACCTCGGCCATCCTGACCGGGCCCGACAGCGGCGGCAGCTATCTGGGCGGTTTCGGCCTGCCGCTGCCGATCGGGCTGATCGGCGGCATGATCGTCGCCGGCCTGCTGGGCCTGGCGATCGGGCTGATCTGCCTCAACCTCCGCGCCGACTATCTGGCGATCGCCACCATCGGCATCGCCGAAATCGTCCGCCTGTTCCTGAAGAACGAGGCTTGGCTGACCAACGGCGTGCGCGGCATTCCCGGCATTCCGCGGCCCTTCTTCGACAGCGGCTATTTCGAACTCGCCTATCTGGCGATGGTGCTGGTGCTGGTGGTGCTGGTCTATCTGGCGATCGAACGCGCCCGCAAGGCCCCCTGGGGCCGCGTGCTCCGCGCGATCCGCGAGAACGAGGACACCGCGGCGGCGGCCGGCAAGGATGTGGTCGGCTTCCGCATCCAGGCCTTCGTCTTCGGCGCGGCGATCATGGGGCTTGCCGGCGGGCTCTACGCCCATTTCATCGGCTTCATCAGTTCCGAAGCCTTCATGCCCGAGGTCGGCACCTTCCTGATCTGGGTGATGCTGATCGCCGGCGGCAGCGGCAACAACAAGGGAGCCATCCTGGGCGCGCTGGTGATCTGGGTCATCTGGTCGGGCAGCGAGTTCATCATCAGCCAGGTTCTGCCGGCCAGCCTGACGACCCAGGCGGGTGCGCTGCGCCTGCTGCTGATCGGCGTGCTGCTGCAGGTGATCCTGCTCACCCGTCCGGCCGGCCTGTTGTCGGAAGAACGGCTCTACCGCACCGGGCGCACCGCCCAGGCCGACCCCAAGGCCCATCGCCGCGAGGTCCGCTGACGACGCCCACCGGTCGCGCACGACCCCGGGGACGGATGCCACGGCATCCGTCCCCGGTTGCGTTTGAAGGTCAGCGCATCGCCCCGGGAAAGCCGTGGCGGCGCGCACCGGCCAGAATGGCGGCCGCGGGCAGCAGCAGCACCAGGGCCACCGGGCCCAGGACGTCCGGCCCCCGAAGGTCGAGCAGCAGGCCGCCGACCAGCCCGCCCCCGGCGATGGCAAGGTTCCAGCCGGTGACCAGCATGGACTGGGCGACATCGGCAGCGGGCCCGGCGGCACGGGCGAGTGCGGTCTGAAACAGGGTCGCGGCCCCGCCGAAGGCGAGACCCCAGAGGCCGATGGCTGCCACGACCACCGCAGCGTCACTGCCCGCCGCCAGCAGAATGGCCGAGAGCACGAACCCCCAGAGACTGAGCTGCATTGCCCGGCGGAGATGCCGGTCGACCACCAGCCCGGTTGCCCAGATGCCGAGGATGGCGGCCAGGCCGAAGACCGCCAGCACCAGATCGACCCGCGTGCCCAGCCCGGCAAGCGCCAGCAGAGGTGCGATGTATGTGTAAAGCAGGTTGTGGGCGAGGACATAGAGCATCATCACGGCCAGCACGCCCGCCACCCCCGGCAGGGCCAGCACCCGGGACGCCGGCACCCGCCGGCCGGCCGGCTCGCCGGGGAAATCGGGGACGCCCAGCCGGATCCAGACCATCAGCAGCGCGGCCCCCAGGCTCATCAGCGCAAAGCTCGCCCTCCAGCCGATGATGCCCCCCAGGAAAGTGCCGGCCGGCACCCCCAGCGACAGGGCGAGTGGTGTGCCGGCCATGGCGATGGCGATCGCCCGGCCGCGCAGCGCCTCGGGCGCCATGCGTGCGGCATAGCCGGCAAGCAGCGCCCAGAGCACCCCGGCCGCCACCCCGGCCGCGAAGCGTGCAACGAGCGTGAGGGTGACATCGCCGGAAACCGCCGTCACCCCGTTGGCCACAACAAAACCTGCAACTGAAGCCAGCAGAAGTGGCCGCCGCCTCATGCCACGGGTTGCAAGCGTGACAGGCACCGCAGCGAGCAGGGACCCCAGGGCATAAACCGTGACCATCTGCCCGGCCAGCGCCTCGGATATGTCGAACCCGGCTGCGATGCCCGGCAGCAATCCGGCCGGCAGCGCCTCGGTCAGTACGGTGATGAAACTCGCAAGCGCGAGCGCGAGCAGACCGCCGAGCGGCAGCCTGGCTTGGGATGATGTCGTCATGTCGGACCCTGCGGAAAGATGTCTGAGGAAGACGCGGCTGCGTGCCTCCATCTGGCACCGCCCCATCTGACATCGCCCCATCTGACACCGGCACCACTCCGGAATAAACCGGCCGGCAGGCCTGAGTTACCGGACAGATTTGTCCGCAATCAGGTCTTCAGATAATCGTGCAGCATGTCGACAAAGGCCCGCACCCTGGGCGAGGCCTGACGGCTGGCCGGCCAGACCGCCTGCATCACCCCGTCATGCACCGCCTTGTCCGGCAGCACCTGAACCAGGCGGCCGGCCGCCAGATCGGCGGCGACGGTGAAATCCGGCAGGCAGGTGATGCCGCGCCCGGCCAGCGCCAGATGCAGCAGGGCCTCCACCGTGGTTGCGACCACGCTTTCAGGCAGTGGTACGGTTTCGGGCACCGGCCAGGGCTCCAGCCGGCCGGTCTGGGCGAAGCGGTGATGCAGGCAGAGATGATCCGCCAGATCATCCGGCCCTGCGGGCATGCCGTTGCGGGCCAGATAGTCCGGGGCCGCCACCAGGATCAGACGGAAGCGGCCGATCAACCGGCTCTTCAGCCGGGAATCCGCCAGCGGCCCGGTTCGGATGGCGACGTCGAAACCTTCTTCGACCAGATCGACCAGCCGGTCTGAGAAATCGAGATGCAGTTCGATCCCGGGATGGGCGGCGTTGAACGCGGCCAGCGCCGGCAGCAGCAGGTGATGCACCAGCGGCAGGGCGACACGCAGCCGGCCACGCGGGGTGGTCGCCCGCCGTTCGAGTTCCAGCTCCACCGCCTCGATCTCGCTCAGGATCCGCCGGCAGCGCTCCAGGAACAGCAGCCCCTCATCGGTGAGGCTGAGACTGCGGGTGGTGCGGCGGAACAGGGTGACACCCAGCCGCTCCTCCAGCCGGGCGATGCCCTTGCCCACCGCCGAGGCGGAAATGCCGAGCCGGCGCGCGGCCGCCACGAAGCTGCCCGCTTCCGCCACCTGCAGGAACAGGGTCAGCCTGCCGAGCCCGTCCATTCTCCCTCCCCCCGCTCTTGCCGATCCATGGCCGGCATCTGGCCGGTCAGGGCCGGCTGACGGGCCACGAGGGCCGCCGCCAGATGATCCATCAACACCCGCACCCTGGGCGTGTCGCGCAGATCGGGATGGGTCAGGATCCAGAGGTCAAAGCCCAGCCCGTTGAGCGTGCGCAACCGCACCAGCCCCGGATCGCCATCACAGAGATAGCAGGCGAAGAGCCCGAGACCGATCCCGGCCCTGACCGCCTGGATCAGCATGCCGGTATGGTCGGTGCGCAGCACGACCTGGCTGTCGGGAATATTGGCCGCCACCCAGCGCGCCTGGGGTAGATCCGCCCGGCCCCGGGCATAGGTCACCCAGGGGGCCTCGGCAAGCGCGGCCCCCGGCGGCAGCGGCAGACGATCGCGGGCGCCATAGATGCCGTGGACCAGGGTCGCGATCCGCCGGCCGATCAGGCTGTCGGGCGGGTTGCGGCTGATCCGGATCGCGATATCGGTCTCGTGCCTGGCAAGGCTGACGGTTTCATGGGAAATGGCAATCTCGGTGCGGATGCCGGGATGCAGCCCCCGGAACGCCGCCAGCGCCTCCGCCAGCCAGGGCGCCAGCGCGCCGAGTGTCGCGATCCGCACCGTGCCGGTCAGCCGCTGATCACGGCCCGACAGCCGCCGTTCCAGCGCCACCAGCCGGGTTTCGACCTCCGCCGCCTCCTCCAGCAGCTCTCGGCCGGCGGCGGTGAGCGCATAGCCGCCCGGCCCGCGATCGAACAGCCTGAGCCCGAGCCGCGCCTCGAACCCCGCCATCCGTCGCAGCACCGTCGAATGGCGCACACCCAGGGCCCGGCCGGCCCCCGTCAGGCTGCCGGCGCGGGCGACGGCCAGAAACAGCCTCAGATCGTCCCAGCCCATGCCTGCCGCCATCCTGCCCGCCTCCGGAAGGTTCATCTCCATCTGTGCATTCACGCACAGGGCAGGTCAAGTTTCAGCGGCTTGCGCGATGATGCGGATAAGGAAATCCTCCCGACGTTCCCCGCCTGCCCGGAGACCTGCCCGCCCATGTCCGCCACCGCTGCCCGCCCGCCGCTCGTCACCGCCGTCATCGCCGGCCTGCTGCTGATCGTGAGCGCAGCCATCCGCCTGCTGCCAGAGGCGGGGATGGCACCGGGCGGCCTGTCGCCCGCCGCGGCACCGGCGGCGACCCTGGTAGTGATGACCCTCGGCCTCTGGGCAACCGGGCTGCTGCCGGAATCGGTGACCGCACTCGGCTTCTTCACCATCGCCATGCTCACCGGGCTGGCGCCGCCGGAGGTGATCTTTTCAGGGCTCACCTCCTCGGCCTTCTGGCTGATTTTCTCAGGGCTGGTGATCGGGGTGGCCGTCCGCCATAACGGGCTCGGGGCCTGGATCGCCGGCCATCTGGCCCGACGGGTCGGGACCAGCTATCGGGGCGCGCTGCTGGGGGCGCTCGCCTTCGGCCTGGTCATGGCTTTCCTGATGCCCTCGGCCATGGGGCGGATCGTGCTGATCCTGCCGATCCTGGCGGCGCTGGGCGAACATCTGGGCCATCAGCCCGGCGACCGCCGGCATGCGGGCATGATGCTGGCGGGGGTGATCGGAACCTTCCTGCCCTCGTTCACCATCCTGCCGGCCAATGTGCCGAACAACATCATGGTCGGCATCCTGGAAGCCGCGGGTGCGCCCGTGCCCAGCTTCTCCACCTATCTGGTGACCAATTTCCCGGTGCTCGGGCTGCTGAAGACGCTGGTCCTGGCGGCCGTACTGCTGGTCCTCTACGGCCGCGGCCCGCAGAAGCCGGTCACGCGCCCCGACCGCCCGGCACCGATGACCCGCGACCAGCGCCGGCTGGCCCTGGTGCTGCTGGTGGCGCTGGGCTTCTGGATGACCGACGCGCTGCACCACATCTCGCCCGCCTGGGTCAGCATGACGGTGGCGGTGATCTGCCTGATCCCGCGCTTCGCCTTTCTGCCGCCACGCGCCCTGCAGACCCTGAACATCGAGCCGATCTTCTATGCCGGCGGCGTCATCGGGCTCGGTGCGCTGATCGTGCATGCGGGGCTCGGCGACTGGCTGGCCGCCGTGCTGCTCGATGCCGTGGGGCTGCAACCGGGAGATGCCGCCGGCAACTTCCTCCGCACCGGCGGACTGGCGACGGTGGTGGCGATGGCCACCACCCTGCCCGGCGTGCCCGCCATCCTCACCCCGCTCACCGGCGACCTCGCCGCCACCACCGGCCTTGCCACCCCCGCCGTCCTGGCGGCGCAGGTGATGGGCTTCTCGACCGTCATCCTGCCCTATCAGGCCCCGCCGCTGATGATGGCGATCCTGATCGGCGGGCTGCCGATCCGCGATGTGGCGAAGCTCTGCCTGCTGACCGCGATCGTCACCATTCTGGTGCTCTGGCCGTTGCAGGTGCTGTGGCTACGGGTGATCGGGGTGATCTGACCGGCGCCGTCAGCCGCCGGCCAGCGCATAGACCCTGAGCCGGTGCCCGTCGGGGTCGAGGCCCATGAAGCTGTAGCCGAAGCCCTGCTTCATCGGCGCCGCGGCGATGGTGATGCCACGGGCCTGCCAGTCGGCGAAGGCGGCATCCACCGCGGCATCATCGGCCATGCGGATGCCGAGTTCGGATGCGCCCGGCGCCGCAGACGGCGCCGGCACAACCACGGACCGCGCCCACAGGCCGAGCATCATGCCGCCCTCCAGCGCGAACAGGGCGAAGGCCGGGGACACATCCACCGGGCGGGTGTCGAAGAGATCGGCATAGAAGGTGGCACTGGCCGCCGGGTCGGCGACATAGAGCAGCGCATAGCTCGGATGGGTCATCATTCCCGCTCCCGTTCGGGCAGCCCCCGATGAGCCGCCCTGACGGGATCATGCGCCCGGGCTGCTGACAGGGTCTGTCAACAGCCCGGGAGACATCGTCGGACATGTCATCCTTTCACGCAGACCACCTGCCGCAGGGTGTGCACCACGTCGACGAGGTCGGCCTGAGCGGCCATGACCGCATCGATGTCCTTATAGGCTTTGGGCGTTTCGTCGAGCACGCCCGCATCCTTGCGGCATTCGACCCCGGCGGTGTCGCGGAGATGGTCGTCGAGGGTGAAGCGGCGATGGGCCTCGGTGCGGGAGACCACCCGCCCGGCACCATGGGAGCAGGAACAGAAGCTTTCGGGGTTGCCCCTGCCGCGCACGATGAAGGATTTCGCCCCCATCGACCCCGGGATGATCCCGAGGAGCCCCTCGGTCGCACGCACCGCCCCCTTGCGGGTGACCCAGACCTCGCGGCCGTAATGCCACTCGCGTGCCACGTAGTTGTGGTGGCAGTTCACCGCCTCCAGCGCTGCATCGAAAGGCCGCGTGATCACCTTCCGGAGGGCGGCGACGGCATGGTCCATCATCACCCGGCGATTGGTCAGGGCGAAATGCTGCGCCCACTCCACCGCCATCACGTAGTCGTCGAAATGCGCCGTACCCTCGGGCAGATAGGCAAGATCGGCATCGGGCAGATCCAGGTGGTAGCGGCGCATATCCTCTTTGGCGAGATCGATGAACCGCGTGCCGATCATATTGCCGATCCCGCGCGAGCCGGAATGGAGCATGACCCAGACCCGCTCAGCCTCGTCCAGGCAGACTTCCAGGAAGTGATTGCCGGTGCCGAGCGTGCCCAGATGGACGATGGCATTGCCCTTGACCAGGGCCGGATGGCGGGCGATCAGCGCCCGATAGCCGGCATCGAGCCCGGCCCAGGCCTTCGTCACCGCCGGCGGCAGATCGTCGCCCCACGCGCCGACATCCCGCTTCTTCCGCCCGACCGTGCGGCCATGGGGCACGGCGGCTTCCAGCGCCGAGCGGATGCCCGCCAGGCTGTCGGGCAGATCATCGGCGGTGAGCGAGGTGCGCACCGCCATCATGCCGCAGCCGATATCGACGCCGACCGCAGCCGGGATGATCGCCCCCACGGTCGGGATCACCGAGCCGATGGTGGCGCCCTTGCCCAGATGGACATCGGGCATCACCGCCAGCCATTTGTGGATGAAGGGCATCGAGGCGGTGTTGAGCAGCTGCCGCATCGACAATTCATCGACCGGCACGCCGCGGGTCCACATCTTGACCGGTGCGGCCGGCCGGTCGCGGGCGGGTTCGTAGCGATGTGCCAGAAGATCGAAAGCCATCGGAGGTGGTCCTCAACTGCGAAAGGTGGCGTGGCGCTCTTTGCGAGGCGCGTGCCAGACCGGCCCTGCGCGAGGGAAATCCACCCAAGCCCTTGCTTTGTAACGGCCTGATGGCCAGAGGTCGCACCGGCTGGGCAGAGGCATCCCGGCCGGATATGATCCTGTCATCTCGGAAGTTATACGTCAGGATAAGACCATGTCGAAGCGCCGGGTCGTGATCGGGTTCGTGGGCACCACGCTGGATGTGGCGGCCGGCCCGCATCGCTGGAAGGCCTGGCGGCCGACAATCTCGCTGATCCAGCAGCCGGGGATCGGCATCGACCGGCTGCATCTTCTGCACGGGGCCGCTGCCCGTAAACTGGTGGCGCGGCTTGTCGATGATATCCACCTGATCGCGCCCCGGGTGGAGGTGCACCCCGAAGAGGTCACGATCCGCGATCCCTGGGATTTCGAAGAGGTCTATGGCCTGCTGCATGATTTCGCGCGCAGCTTTCCCTTCGACACCGAGGCCGAGGACTATCTGATCCACATGACGACCGGCACCCATGTGATGCAGATCTGCTGGTTCCTGCTGGTGGAAGCGCGCTACATCCCGGCACGGCTGATCCAGGTGTCGCCGCCGCCGGCCAGGGAACGGCCGGGCGGTTTCGGCAGCCACACCATCATCGACATCGATCTGGCGCGCTATGACCGCATCGCCGGCCGCTTCGGGCAGGAACGGCGCGAGCGTACCTCGTTCCTGAAAGCCGGGATCGACACCCGCAATCCCGGCTTCAACCGGCTGATCGAGCGCATCGAACGGGTGGCCCTGCATTCGACCGCGCCGATCCTGCTGACCGGCCCGACCGGCGCCGGCAAGACCGCCCTCGCCCGCCGGATCTTCGACCTGAAGAAGCAGCGCCGACAGGTCGATGGCGCCTTCGTCGAGGTCAACTGCGCCACCCTGCGCGGTGACGGCGCCATGTCGGCCCTGTTCGGCCATGTCCGCGGCGCCTTCACGGGGGCGGTGGCCGAACGGGCCGGGCTGTTGCGCGCGGCCGATGGCGGGCTGCTGTTTCTGGACGAGATCGGCGAACTGGGGCTGGACGAACAGGCGATGATCCTGCGCGCGATCGAGGAGGGCCGCTTTCTGCCGGTGGGCGCCGATCGCGACACGGCGAGCCGGTTCCAGCTGATCGCCGGCACCAATCGCGACCTCGGCACCGCCGTGGCGGAAGGCCGGTTCCGCGAGGATCTGCTTGCCCGCATCGACCTCTGGAGCTTCGACCTGCCGGGGCTTGCCCGCCGGCCCGAAGACATCGACCCCAATCTCGACGAGGAATTACGCCGTCATGGTGTCCGGGAAGGCCGCCAGGTCTCGTTCAGTCGCGAGGCCCGGCAGCGCTTCCTGGCCTTCGCCACCGGCCCGGGCGGGCTGTGGCCGGGGAATTTCCGCGACCTCGGCGCCGCAGTCACCCGGATGGCAACCCTCGCCCCCGGCGGGCGGATCACCGAAGAGGTGGTGGCGGAAGAGATCGAGCGACTGGAACGGGCCTGGCAGCGAAGGTCTGCTTCGGCCCGGGAGGACCCGCTGCCGGGCCTGCTGGGCGAGACACGGCTGGCGGAGATCGACCCGTTCGACCGGGTCCAGCTGGCCGAGGTCGTGCGTATCTGCCGCAGCACACCCAGCCTGAGCGCCGCCGGGCGGGCCCTGTTCGCAGCCTCGCGTGCCCGGAAAGCCGCGCCAAACGACGCCGACCGGTTGCGCAAATATCTGGCCCGGTTCGGGCTGGACTGGTCGAGCGTGCAGGCGTTGACGGACTGACCGTCAGGCCGCGTCGGTCGCGCGGTCGAGGCCGAGCAGGCTGGCGATGTCGCAGCGCGGGCGGGTGAGGTCGGCCAGGGTGTAGCGGTCCATATGGGCATAGAAGGCTTCGGCCGCTTCGGCCAGGGCGCCGCGCAGCACGCAGGCGGGCAGGATGCGGCAATTGCCGTGGGTGTCGAAGCATTCGAGCAGGGCGCTGTCGCGCTCGGTTTCACGCAGGACCGCGCCGATGCGGATGTCTTCGGGCGCCTGCCCCAGGCGCAGTCCGCCGCCCTTGCCACGCACGGTTTCCAGATAGCCGAGCCGGCCCAGCTGGTGGACCACCTTCATCAGATGGTTGCGGGAAATGTCGTAGGCCTCGGCAATCTGGCCGATGGTGACCAGCCGGTCGGGGGCCACCGCCACGAAGATCAGGCTGCGCAGGGCATAGTCGGAAAAGGTGGTCAGGCGCATCGGCGTGCTCCGGTGGCGGCGGTGCCGGCCCCTCGGGAGCCGCTTTCTAAGATATATCCCGAATGCGTCTATATGCCAGGGGCATCCGGCCCAGGACGCCTCCCCCGGACAATAAGACGCGGCGGCCGGTTGCCCGGCCGCCGCGCCTGTCGTCAGGTCTGTATCCCGAAGGATCGATCAGAGCTTGGGCTCGACGATCTCGCGGGTCTCGACGGTGCCGTTCTTGAACTCGTAGATCGCGAAGGTGCCGGACACGTCGCCGGCGGCATCGAAATCAAGCGAGCCCGAGGCGCCGACATAATCGATGTCCTTGCCTTCCTTGATCAGCTTCACCGCCTTTTCCCACTCACCCGGCAGGATCTTCTCGCCGGGGGCGTTGGCGACCTCGCGGAGCGCATCGCGGATCTTGGTGCCGTCGGTGGAGCCGGCCTTCTCCATGGCCAGCGCCAGGACATAGACCGCGTCATAGGTGGTGTCGATATAGGGCTTGGGCGGCAGCTGCTTGAACTTCGCCTCGTAGGCGGTGCGGAACTTCGCCGCCGCCGGGCTGTCGGCCACGGCTTCCGGCGCGATGCCGACCGTGTCCTTCAGGTATTCCTCGCCGATCGCCTGCGACATTTCGGGCGCCTTCAGGCCGTCGGAGAAGACGAACTTGGTGAACAGCCCCTCTTCCAGCGCCTGACGGACCACGGTGGTGCCGTTCTCAGGGTAGGCGATCAGGACCAGCGCCTCGGCACCGTCCTTGGCGGCATTGGTCAGCTCACCACGATAGGAGGCGCTGCCCGGCTCGAAGGCGAGCGAGGCCGCAACCTTGCCGCCGCCCTTTTCGAAGGTCTTGGCGAATTCTTCCGCCAGGCCCTGGCCGTAGTCGTTGTTGATGTACATCACCGACACGGTCTTGTAGCCCTCGTTCGCGGCGAGCTGGCCCATCACCGTGCCCTGCAGCGCATCCGACGGCACCGAGCGGAACAGGAAGTCCTTGTCGTCGAGCGAGGTGATCACCGGCGAGGTCGAAGCCGGCGAGATCTGCGGCACCATGCGCGCCGCCGAGACCGTGGTGGCGACCGGGATGGTCACGCCCGACGAGAGCGCGCCGACCATCGCGTTGACACCCGCCACCGAGACCAGACGCTGCGCCGCGTCCACGCCCGCCTGGGCGTTGGTCTGGGTGTCGGCCACTTCCAGGGCCAGCTTGCCGCCCAGCACGCCGCCCTGCGCGTTGATCTCTTCCATCGCAAGCTCGGAGCCGGTCACCGAGGCCACGCCATAGGCCTGAAGGTCGCCGGTCAGCGGCATCAGAGCACCGATCTTCGCTCCGGCGGCCCAGGCCGGCGCCGCAGCGACGATCATCGAGGCGACAACGGCCGCAGTGGCGGTCCGGATCGGATTGAGCTTCATCGCTTCCCCATCTTTTTCTGGTTGCGATCCAACATCATGCGTCGACGACCCGGGTGCCGCGGCGTCCGGCGGGGGCCTTGGGCGGTCACCTTCGGCAACCGGCCGGCCCGGATCCGACCACCGCGAGCCGTCGTTCCGGAGCAGGAAAGCCCTGCGCCATCTCTCCCGCGCGGGCCGCCTGTCCCGGCCTCCCCGGGCTCGGGCTGGGGCCATTATGCACGGCTGAGCGCGGAACCAGAAGCGGGGAAACTCGCCTTACGCCTGATAGGAAAGCCATGCAGATCGCGCACGGGTCTGGTGCCATGCAGAAGCTGCATTGTTGCAGTGCGAAATGGACCCCTCCCGAAACCGATCGATCAGGCGTATCTCTAGCTCATCGAAACGACACGATGCGCCGCCGCAGCTCAGGCGCCCCGACCGAGCCCCCCAAGCACGCAGCCCCGAAAGACCTTCAGGATGCGACCGGTCGAGCGGCCCGGCAGCGAAGACGGCGCAGCCCCTAGGAGACCTGTCATGACCGCCTTCATCCCTGGCGTCATCTCGCTGAAGAACGTTGTTGCCCGGATGATCCGGTGGCGCCTGGAGCGTCGGACCTATGCCGAGCTGAAGTCCCTCGACGACCGCATGCTGGCCGATATCGGCATCTCGCGCGGCGAGATCCGCTCGGTCGCGACCCATGGTCGCCAGGGTCACGAGGTTGCCGGCTACGGCGTGTGATCCAGCGAGCCCGGCTGTGGATATAGCCGGAGATCGCGCCTGAAACAAGCTTCGCATCTGGAACCGTCCTCCCCCGGATCCCGATGCGATAACTGAAGCGTTTCCCCCGCTTCAGCCTGCCCGGGCCGCTGCCGCCCTCCCTCGGCAACCGGCCCGACCCCAGCCCGGCGTCTGCTGCGCCTCCGCCTGCCCTCCCTCAGGCCCGAGTGCTGCGCGACGCCGACGGGACCGGTCGTTCCCCACTTGCGACCTGCCCCGCGATGCCTTGACGACGGTCCGGCCGCCCTCCCTCGGCCCCACCGTCCGCCCCTCTCCCCAAGGGGCCGCATCGCCGGGCCGCAAGACGGACCGGTCACCGCATCACGGCCCCGACGCTTCCCCCGTCGGGGCCGTTTTTTTTGCCCGCCCTTCCCCTCCTCTCCTCGCTTTCCGCATCCCTGCCGATGGAACCCGATCGCCGCCCCTGAGGTTGGCATGTCACGGGATCCGTGTCGTTCCTGCGGCCGGCCCGTTGAGTGCACTTCAGGGATGGAGAGGGACGTGTCGCGCCCGACGGACATCTCGCGCCGGGATTTTCTGCGCGCCGCCGCCGCTGCGGGGGTGACCGCATCGGTCATGCCGCTGGGCCAGGCCCTGGGGGCGATGATCCCCGAACGCAGCACCCGCCCGCCCGACTGGCTGGACGAGTCGGGGCGCATCCGCTTTCGCCATGACGGCATCCGCAAGGTGACCGGCGACAAGGTGTTCGCGGTCGACATCCGCGCCCGGGACATGCCCGGCTGGCCGAAGACCCAGGCCCATGCCTTCCTGCTGCGCGCAACCCGGGCCGACCGGGTGTTCGAGGGTGTCGACCTGTCGATGCTGCCGCCCGAACTTGCGCCCGACCGGCTGGTCACCGCGGCCGAGCTTGCGGCCGACGGCGTGGCCATGCCCGAGCCCGATTTCTATGGCGACCTGCTGCTCAGATCCGGGGAGATACCGCCTCTGCTGGGCCAGCCGGTGGCGCTGCTGATCTATCACGACTATCCGCGCTTCCGCCGTGCGAAGCAGCTGCTGCAGTTCAACGAGGATGCCATCCGCTATGGCCGGGAGACGGGGGTGCAGACCCGCCCGCCCTATGGCCGCGCGCGCTTCGTGCGCATCGGCGGGGCCACCCCCTTCGCCCCCGACATCTATTCCCCCATGACCGGCACGGTGCTGCGCCCGCCCGCCGACAGCAACGACTGGCCGGCGGCCGATGCAGAGGGGGATGCGGCGGCGCGCGCCATGCACGCCGCAGAAGAGATCGCCCGCAGCCTGGAGGGCGCCGACCACGATCTTGCGGTCTTCCGGCGGGAATATCATTCGCCCTATGTCGACCCGGCGGCGCGGGAACCCGACAACGGCAATGCCTGGTATGACCCGGCCGCGGGGCGCCTGCATCTGGTGACCGGCACCCAGTCGCCCTATACCAACGCCACCCATGTGATCGCCATGGTCCGGGCCAGCCGGTTCCGGCTGGACGAGTTGCGCTTCAATGCCGGCTACACCGTCGGCTACGGCCAGAAGGAACATCATTCCCTGCCCTATTACGCGGCCATGGCCGCGCTTTACGCCGATGGCCGGCCGGTGCGGCTGGCGCTGAACCGGTGGGAGCATTTCCAGACCGCGATCAAGCGCCACCCCTTCCGGATCGATGCCGCGATCGCGGTCGACCGCCGGACGGGGCAGTTCCATACGCTGCGCATGGATCTGCTGGGCGATGGCGGCGGGCGGATGAATTTCAGCCCCTCGGTGGGCGAGGTCGCGGCAAGTGCGGCGCAGTCGATCTACTATTTTCCGCAAAGCGACCTGTCGGTGCGGGTGGAGGCGTCGCGCGCCCCGACGGCCGGGTCGATGCGCGGCTATGGCACGCTGCAATCGATGAGCGCGACCGAGATGCTGGTCGACGAGATCGCAGACGAGCTGGGGCTGGACGCCATCGAACTGCGCCGGCGCAACCTGCTGACCGCGGGCATGAAGAACACCCAGGGCGCCGTGCCGGCCGGGCTGCTCAGGGCAGGCGAACTGCTGGAGGCCGCCGCCCGCCACCCGCTCTGGACCGAACGGCACGAGCGCAAGCGGCTGCACGACCAGGACCATCCCGGTCATCACTACGGGGTGGGCTTCGCCGCGGTGCAGAAGGATTACGGCACCGGCGCCGAGGCGGCGATCGCCCGGGTGGCGCTGGGCGCCGACGGCCATATCCATCTTCGCCATGTCTGCAACGAGATCGGCAACGGGTCGACCTCGTCGCAGATGCTGGTGGTGGCGGACTGGCTGGGCCGGCCGGCCCATGATGCCGAATTTGCGGTGACCGACTGGCCGGAACTGCCGCTTACCTCGAATGACGAGCCCTATACCATGTCGCAGGCGGCGCAGGATCAGGCGGCGCGCGATCCCCATTGGGTACCGCGGATCACCTCGCCGCGCAGCGCCTCCAACTCGGCCTATTACCTGTCGCATGCAACGCGGGAGGCGGCGCGGATCCTGTTCGAACGCGGGCTGTGGCCGGCGGCGCTGTCGATCTGGCGCGAGGGCATCGGCGGCGGCCAGGCGGCGCCGCTCGCGATCCGGCGCGAGGAGGCGGTCTGGCGCGACGGGTTGCTGGTCGCGGCCTCGCTGGAGCCGCTGCCGCTGGCCAGGCTGGCGGCCCGGGCCCATCAGATGGGGCTGGTGACCGGCGTCGTGGTCCATACCTTCAACCGCTGGTCCTGGACCGAGGCGGAGTTCGAGCTGGAGGACGGCACCCACCGCTGGCCGATCGATGCGCTGGCGCTGCGCCGGGGCGATGGCGGCTATGACTTCCAGCCCCGCCGGCGGGTCTTCTACCCGCCCGTCCAGCGCAACAATGCCGCCGTGGTCTATTACGCGCCGGTCGCAACCCTGGTCGAGCTGTCGGTGAATGGCGGTTCGGGCGAGGTCCGGCTGCTGTCGCACCACTCGTGGATGGAATGCGGCAACATGATCGTGCCCGAGCTGGTCTCGGGCCAGCTGCAGGGCGGCATCGCCATGGGCATCGGCCATGCCCTGTTCGAGGAATTGCCGCTGTACGAGGACGGGCCGGGCAACGGCACCTGGAACTTCAACCGCTACCGCCTGCCACGTGCATCGGATGTCGCGGTCTGGTCGCAGACCGGCCAGGTGCTGCCGCCGCTTTCGCCGACTGATCCGCCGAAGGGCATCGCCGAGGTGACCATGATCCCGATCGTGGCGGCGATCGCCAACGGCATCGCCCATGCGATCGGTCACCGCTTCCGCGACCTGCCGATCCGCCCCGAAAAGATCAGGGAGGTGCTGCTGTGATCCCCGCCACCAGATCGGTGCGGCTGACCGTCAACGGCCGGGATACCGGCCCGGTCGAGGTGCCCGAAGACCTGATGCTGCTTGAATTCCTGCAGGAATATCTGAACCTGACCGGCACGCGCTATGGCTGTGGTCAAGGGGTCTGCCGTGCCTGCACCGTGATCCTGGACCGCCCCGACGGCCGGTCGCGGGCGGTGCCCAGCTGCGTGACCGGCGTCGCCCATCTGGATGGGGCGCGGGTCCGCACGGTCGAAGGCCATGCCAGGCGGAACGAGGATGGCAGCCTGGCGCTTTCTGCCATCCAGCAGGCCTATCTGACCCATTTCTCCTTCCAGTGCAGCTATTGCACCCCGGGCTTCGTCAACGGCGCGACCGTGCTGATCGAACGCCTGGCCCGCGAGCCGGTGCCGCGCCGGGATGTGGAGCGCGTGGTTCTGGAAGGCATGGACCGGCATATCTGCCGCTGCACCGGTTATGTCCGCTATCTGGCCGCGGTGCGCGACGTGATCCTGTCGACGCCGGGGCTGACCACCGACCGGCCGGCGGGCAAACGGGATGACGGATCATGAGGCGGCGGCTGATTCTGGGGGCGCTTGCCCTGGTCGTTGTCGTGGTCGTCGCGGTGGTGGCGGTGCCGCTGCTGACCGGCGCCGGGCCGATCCCGCCTGCGACGGTGGACCCGGCCCGGCTGGATGCGGGCCAGCGCGCCCGGCTGGTGGAAAGGGGCCGCTACATCGCCCGTGCCGCCGACTGCGCCGCCTGCCATGTGGCCGAGGATGGCCGCGCCTATGCCGGCGGGCTGCCGATGGAAACCCCGGTCGGCACGATCTACGGCACCAACATCACGCCCTCGCGCGATCACGGCATCGGCGGCTGGAGCGCGGACGATCTCTATCGGGCGCTGGTCTACGGCATTCTCCCCGATGGCGGCCGGCTGTATCCGGCCATGCCCTATACGTCCTATCACGCCATGACCCGGGCGGATGTGGATGCGCTCTCGGCCTATCTCGCCAGCCTGCCGGCGGTGGAGAAGCCGAACCGGCCGCCGGATCTGGCCTTCCCCTTCAACATCCGGCCGGCGATCGCCTTCTGGAACCTGATCTTCCGGCCCGAGCCGGGTGATCTGCCCCCGCCTGCGGGCAGCGCCGCACCGGCCGGCGATCACGCCCGCGGCCGCTATCTGGTCGAGGTGCTGGGCCATTGCGGCGAATGCCATACCCCCCGCAACCTGGCTTATGCGATGGAGGACGACCGGCATCTTCAGGGCGAGGTGATCGAAGGTGCGCTCGCCCCCGACATCACCCCGGCCGGCCTCTCGGCCCGCGGCTGGACGGCGGAAGATCTGACCGGTTTCCTGTCGACCGGCCTTTCGCCCCAGGGCACGATGACCTTCCGGATGTATCCGGTGCTCCACCATTCCACCCGCTATCTGACGGCAGAGGATGTGGGGGCGATCGCCGCCTATCTGACCGACGGGGCCCCGCCCCCGACACGGCCCGAACCGGTCACGACCGGCCATACGCAGAACCCCGGCCACGACATCTATCTGGGCTTCTGCGCCGGCTGCCACGGGGCCGATGGCGAAGGCCACCCCGCCGCCTCGCCGCCGCTTGCCACCAACACCACCGCCATGCTGCAGGACCCGCGCAATCTGGTGAAGGTGATCCGCGACGGCATTCCGGCCCGCCCGCTCGCCGGCACCGGCCGGATGCAGGAAATGCCGGCCTTCGGCGATCTGCTCGACGACGGCGAGATGGCGGCGCTGGTCAACTATCTGCGCCGCCGCTGGGGCGGACAGCCCGGCGACGTCACCGCAGAGCGGATGGCGGAGGTGGGGTCACGCTGAGCGGCCCACAAAACGAGGGGTCACACCTTTTCCTTTTGAAGGGATACGCCATATACTCAGCAGAGTGCCCGGGTCGCTCTTATTCTCGTTGAGATGGGGTGTAGAATGCCCTTGCAGCACCGTCCAGGTAAACGGGTGTCCCCTGACCCGCCAGGCGGGGCAAAATCAGAGAGCGGTATATCGATATATGTTTCATTGGCCTCCCTGTTGTTCGCAGGGCTGAGTTTGTTCGTGTCCTGGACGACCTTAGGCCTGGAGCGGACGTACAAAGAAGCCTCCATACAGCCATACCTGACGGTCGCGACCAATGGGCGAGAACTGTTTATGGAGGTCCGGAATTCAGGGCCGGGCCCAGCAATCATCAAGACGGTGACTTTCAGCTTTGAAAACAGGGAACTACGTTTCGCCGCTGACGTCGCCGGAACACCTGAGGCAGATGAATGGGCGGTTGAGTATTATGAATTTTTCTACAAGGCACTGGGCTCCACAGATAAAACACTGATGGAAACCTTCAAGTCTGCTCGTCCGAAATCGAATTTCTCGGCACGTGGCGTCATACCGTCCGGCGACAAGCGAATAGTCTTCTCCGTGGTAAACATAGAACAGATCACCAGGGCCTATCCCCAGGAAGAACAGGTCCGCCACCTTTCCTCCGTCTTCCTGAGGGCCTTGCGCAAGATCGACTACAAAATATGTTACACATCAATCACAGGCGGATCCTCCTACGTCACGCAGCGCATCAACGAGGTAAAGAGAGAGCAGGTCAGGGTGCCGTTCTGCCAACCGCCGCCCAAGGCGACGCGCCAGCGCCTCAGGCGTATAGCGTCTCGATGACGTCGGTGTACTTCCTGTACACATTGCTGCGCCGGATCTTCATGGTCGCCGTCACTTCGTCGTCGTCATGGTCCAGTTCCTTGGTCAGCAGATGGAAGCGACGGATCTGCGACACCGGGGCGAGGCCGGCATTGGCACGGGCGATTTCGGCCTCGATCAGGGCCCGGACCTTGGGGTTTTCGGCCAGCGAGCGGAAGGTGGTATAGGCGATGCCCTGCTCTTCCGCCCAGCGCGCGACGGTGTCGTAATCGATCTGGATCAGGGCGGCGACGTATTTGCGCCGGTCGCCGATCACCACGCATTCCTTGACATAGGGGCTGGATTTGGCGGCGTTCTCGATCTCGGTCGGCGACAGATTCTTGCCGCCGGCGGTGATCATGATGTCCTTGATCCGGTCGACGATGCGGATATGGCCGTCGACCTCTTCCCCGACATCGCCGGTGTGCAGCCAGCCGTCGCGGATCGTGTCGCGGGTCGCGGCCTCGTTCTTGTAATAGCCGGCGAAGACCGAGCCGCCCCGCACCAGGATTTCGCCGGTGGCGGGGTCGAGCTTTACCTCCACCCCCTCGACGGCGGTGCCGACCATGCCAGGGCGCGCATCCTCGGGCGCCTGACCGATGGCCACGCCCGAGGTCTCGGTCTGGCCATAGGCCTCGACCAGCGGCACGCCGATGGTGCGGAAGAAGCGCAGGATCTCAGGGGAGATCGGGGCCGCGCCGGTGATGGCGACATGCGCCCGGCGCAGGCCGATGAAGTTCTGCAGCGCCCGGAACACCAGCAGATACCAGAGCCCGAAGCGCAGCCGCTGGGCCAGCGTCCAGTCGCGGCGCGGCTTCCAGGCAAGCGGCGTGCAGTCGCGGACCGCCCGGTCGAACAGCGCCTTCCGCCAGCCGCCGGTCTCGGCCATCTTGATATGGATCGCGGCGTGCAGCTTTTCCCAGATCCGCGGCACGCCCATGAAGAAGCTGGGCGCCACCTCGCGCAGATCCGACTGCACCGTGCGCAGGCTTTCGCCGAACGAGATCCGGCTGCCCAGATAGAGCGGTGCGAAATTGGTCATCGCCTGTTCGGCGACATGGCAGAGCGGCAGATAGCTGAGGCTGGAGGCCTCGCCGTCCAGATGCAGCCGCGCCACCAGCCCGGGCACGACATGGGTGATGTTGCGATAGGTGATCACGGCCCCCTTGGGCTTTCCGGTCGAGCCCGAGGTGTAGATCATGAGCGCGGTATCATCGAGCGTCTGGGCATCGAGCAGCGCATCGGCCCGGCCGGGATCGGCGGCATGGCGTTCGGCGCCCAGCCGTTCCACCTCGTCGAAGGGGATCAGGTCGGGCTCGTCATAGCCGCGCAGGCCGCGCATGTCGACGACCACGATCCGGCGCAGCCGCGGCAGCTCCGCCCGCCGTTCCAGCACCTTGTCGGCCTGTTCCTGATCTTCGACCACCACCACGTCGACATCGGCATGGGCAAGCACATAGGCCACCTCCCCCGCCGGGCTGGTCGGATAGACGCCGACGGTGACCGCACCGATGATGCCGGTGCCCAGCTGGGCGATCACCCATTCGGCGCGGTTTTCGGACAGCACGCCGACATGGCCGCCGGCGCCCACCCCCAGCACCTCCAGCCCCAGGCCGAAGGCGCGGGCGCGCGCGAAATAGCCGGCCCAGGTGATCGGCTGCCAGATGCCGTAATCCTTCTGGCGGATCGCGAGCCGGTCGCCCTGCCGGCGGGCATGCTCGCGCAGCATCTGGGGCATGGTCAGGGTCGGAATCGCCATGGTCATGACAGCCACCGCTTGCGCCGCTTGTAATGCTTGATGTCGCGGAAGGACCGGCCGCCGCCATCCTCGCCGCCATGGCCCAGATAGAATTCCTGCACGTCCTGATTGGCGGCAAGCTGGGCCGGCGTACCGTCGATCACCACCCGGCCGCTTTCCATGATGTAGGCATAATCCGCCACCGCCAGCGCGATGGCGGCATTCTGTTCCACCAGCAGCACCGCCGCCCCGCGCTCGCGGTTGATGCGCAGCACGATCGAGAAGATCTCTTCCACCACCATGGGGGCAAGGCCCAGCGACGGCTCGTCGAGCATGATCAGCTGCGGCTCCGCCACCAGCGCCCGGCCGATGGCCAGCATCTGCTGCTCCCCGCCCGACAGATAGCCGGCCAGCCCCTTGCGCCGCTCTTTCAGTCGCGGGAAATAGCCGTAGACCATGGCCAGCGCGTCGTCGGTGGAACCGGTACTGCCGGCGCTGCGGGCATAGGTCGCGGCGATCAGGTTCTCTTCGACCGTCAGATCCTCGAAGACCCGGCGGCCTTCCATCACATGGAACAGCCCGTCATGGACCAGCCGATCCGGTTCCCGCCCCCAGGCCTCGCGGCCGCGGAAGCGGACATGGCCGGCGGTCAGCCCGCCATTCTCCAGCCGGATCAGGCCGGACACGGTCTTGAGCGTGGTGGATTTGCCGGCGCCATTGGCGCCGAGCAGGGCCACGATCGCGCCGGGGGCGACGCGGATCGACAGCCCGCGCAGCACCTGCACCGTGTGATTGTAGACGACCTCTATGTTCTCGATATCGAGCAGAGGATCGGGAGAGGCTGACGTCATCGGCAGGGCCCCGGTGGCTGTGGCCGGCCCGGGCACAGGGTCCCGGGCCGGCCGTCGGTCGGACGAGGTCAGGTGAGCGCGATCCAGTCGGAGGCCGGCACGTAGCGCTTTTCCGAGAACTTGACCTGGTAGATGCGGCCCACCGGCACCGAATGGGTCTTCATCGAAATCGGCAGGCCGATGATGCCGCCGGTGTCCCAGTTCTCGATGCTTTCCAGCGCCGCCTTCATGTTTTTGGCGGTCATCTCCTGGCCGCCCTCAATCACCCGACGGGCGATTTCGGCGAAGAGCATGCCGGTGAACCAGCTGGCGACATAGGGGACGGGGCGATAGGTCACGTCCGGCGCATGCTGTTTCGTCCAGGCCCGCATGGCCTCGAAATTGGCGCCGCTGGCGTCACTGTCGTAATAGTTGTAGGGCATCACGCCCATGAAGCCGTCGGAGGGCTCGCCCACCTGATCGATCAGCAGCTTGTCCATGGTGTAATAGGTGCCCATGAACTTCGTCTTCAGGCCCATCTGCTTCATCTGAACGATGAATTCATTGATCGGCGACAGCACATAGCCGTGGAAGATCACATAGTCGGGGCGCGAGCGGCGCAGCTTCAGCACCTCGGCCGAGACGTCGACGCTGCCGGGTTTGGTCACGATCTCGTCGACCAGTTCGATGCCCAGCGCCTTGGCGCGCGCCTTGGCCGAGGCGATCGGGTCGCGGCCGAATTCGGTGTCGCTGTAGACCAGCGCCAGCTTGGGCGCCGAGCCGCCCGAGGCCTCGTTCTTGATGTATTGCAGCAGGATGCCGACCTGCTCGGCATAGCTGGGGCCGGCGATGAAGTGATAGGGGTAGCGGCCGGGATCGGCCAGTTCCGAGGCGAAGCTCGCCCCCGACATCACCGTCGTGCCCAGCTGGACCAGTTCCGAGGCGATCGCCTTTTCGAAGCCGGTGCTGTCGCCGAAATAGAAGGGCGGCTTGTGGGCGGCAGTGATCTTCTTGAAGGCCGCCACCGACACGTCGACCTTGTAGCCGGTGTCTTCCATCACATAGCGCAGCTGACGCCCGGCGACGCCGCCATTGGCGTTCTTCCATTCGACGAAATCGTTCAGCCCCTGATGGCCGGCGATGCCGGCAAAGGCGAAGACGCCGGTCATCGGCAGCGAGCCGCCGATCACGATGTCGTCGGCGGCAAGCGCGCTCCGCGGATCGAGCCCGGATTTGAGCGCAAGGCCGAGGGCCGCGGCACCGCCGCCATATTTCAGGAGATCGCGGCGCGAGAGGCCGCGCATGGTGCTGGACATGGGTGTCTCCTCCCTGAAAGGACGCCTGCCGCCGGTTCTGGCCGGCGGTCGTTGACGATCGGGCAGGCCCCGGGCACCGGTCAGGTGCGGAAGGGCCAGAGGTGGAAGAACCGCCGGAGCCTGCGCCACATCTCGGCCAGGCCATGGGGTTCGAAGATCAGGAACAGAACGATCAGCAGGCCGAAGACCACCTCGCGCATTGGCGACAGCACGACCGGGGCCTGCGGGTAGAAGGGGGTGACCATGGTGGTGACGAAGCGCAGCGCCTCGGGCACCAGGGTCATGAAGATCGCCCCCAGGATGCCGCCCAGGATCGAGCCCATCCCACCGACGATGATCGCGGCCAGGAAGAAGATCGACATGGTGAGCGGGAAGCTTTCGGGCGTCACCACCCGGAAGAAATAGGCGAAGAGCCCACCGGCGACCCCGGCATAGAAGGAGCTGAGCGCGAAGGCGTAGAGCTTCCAGCGCAACAGGTCGATGCCCAGCACTTCGGCCGAGATGTCGCGGTCGCGGATGGCGATGAAGGCGCGGCCGACCCGGGTTCGGAACAGGTTGCGCGCGCTCATGCAGGCGATCACCGCCACCCCCATGATCAGCCAGTACATCGACCGGTCGTCGCCCAGCACCAGGCCGAAGAGGTCGGCCGGCGGCACCTGCAGCCCGCCGATACCGCCGGTGACCGGGTCCCAATGGGCGAAGACGAAATGGGCGATGACCGAGGCGGCGAGCGTCGCGATCGCGAGATAGAGCCCCTTGACCCTGAGCGAGGGCAGGCCGACCAGCACGCCGAAGGCGGCGGAGGCAAGCCCCGCCAGCGGCAGGGTCAGGATGAAGGGCACCCCCCAGCGGCTGGCGAGCACCGCGACCGTATAGCCGCCGATCCCCATGAAGGCCGCCTGGCCGAGCGAGATCTGGCCGGTGAAGCCGGTCAGGATGTTGAGCCCGGTGGCGCTGATCACGTTGATCGCGACCAGACAGGCCAGATAGATGGTGTAGTCGTTGCCGATCAGGGGAAAGACCAGGATGGCGACGATCAGGGCCGCGAACCACGCCCGGCGCACGGGCGTGTCGAAGATCATCTCGTCGGCGATATAGCTGGTCTTGGCGTCACCGATACGCATCGCGATCCGGTCTCCGGTGCGGTGGTGGCGAAGGGAACGGAGGCAGACACCCGGTCAGAGACGCTCGATCTCGCGGGTGCCGAACAGGCCGTAGGGGCGGACGATCAGGATCGCCGCCAGCAGAGAGAAGGTGGCGAGCTGGCGGTATTCGCCGCCGAGATAGGTGCCGGCGATGGTTTCGATCCAGCCCACGAACAGCCCGCCGATCAGCGCGCCCAGAATGCTGTCGAGCCCGCCCAGGATCACGATCACCAGGATCGACAGCCCGACCACGCCCATCTGCGGGCTGAGCCCGCCGCTGGCCGCGACCAGGATGCCCGAGATCGCGGCCGCGAAGGCCCCGGCCATCCAGGCAGCCGAGAACACCTTGGGCACGGCGATGCCCATCGAATAGGCCGCCGCCTGGTCGGACGCCGTGGCACGAAGCGCCACGCCGCCGCGGGAGAAGCGGAAATAGAGCAGATAGACCACGATCACGCAGGCCGCGATCACGAAGGCCCAGCCCGATTTCGGCGCCACGAACATCTCGCCGATCATGATCGGCTCTCGCGGCAGGAAATCGGGCAGCAGCTGCGGATCGGCGGTCCAGAGCATTTCGGCGAGGCCGATCAGCACGCTGGCGATGCCCACCGTCACCATCACCACCGAGATCGGGTTCTCGCCCAGCATCGGCCGGATCGCGACCCGCTCGATCACGCCGCCCAGAAGCGACCCGCCGATCACCGCCAGCGGCAGCGACACATACCAGGGCCAGTCCAGGATGCCGGCGAAGGTGAGGAACAGATAGGCCGAGAACATCATCATCTCGCCGACGGCGAAATTGATGACCCGCGTCGCCTTGTAGATGATCACGAAACCAAGGGCGATCAGGGCATAGAGCCCGCCGGTCGCCAGCCCTGCAAGGCTGACTTCGCCGAAGAACAGCCAATCCAACGGCCGCCTCCTTCCACATGCAGGATGCCAGGCAAGGGGGTGTCTGATCAGGCGAAAACGGGGCGGCCGGCGGTCAGGCCGCCGCCTGGCCCGCCTCCAGCCGGGCACGCATCTGCCCGACATCGCCCGCCCCCAGATAGGCGCGGATGACCTCGGGGTCTTTCTGGACCTCGGCCGGCCGGCCGGCGGCAATGCGCTTGCCGAAATTCAGCACCGCGACATGATCGGAAATGTCCATCACCAGGCCCATATCATGTTCGACCATGAGCACGGTGACGCCCCATTCCTCTTTCACGTCCAGAATGAAGCGGGCCATGTCCTCGCGTTCCTCGCGGTTCATGCCCGCCACCGGCTCGTCCAGCATCAGCACGGTCGGCCGCATGGCGAGCGCGCGCGCCAGCTCCACCCGCTTCTGGAGGCCATAGGGCAAGGCGCCGACCGGCAGGCCGCGGATATGGTCGATTTCCAGGAAATCGATGATCCGCTCTTCCACCTCCCGCCGCAGCCGCGCCTCTTCCGCCCGCGCCCGGCCCCGATAGATCAGGGCATCGACCAGCCCGGTCTTCAGATGGACATGCGCACCGAGCTTGATGTTGTCGAGCACGGTCATACCGCGGAACAGGGCGATGTTCTGGAAGGTGCGGGCAAGCCCCAGCGCGGCACGGGCCGGCGGCTTCAGGCGACTGACGTCGCGGCCGCGAAAGCGCACGGTACCGGTGTTCGGCTTGTAGAAACCCGAGATGGCGTTGAACAGCGAGGTCTTGCCCGCGCCGTTGGGGCCGATCACGGTGGTGATCGAACCCTCCTCGACGGTGAGCGACACATCGGTCAGGGCAGCCACGCCGCCAAACTTCAGACCGACGCCCTCAACTTCGAGTATGGCCGTCATGTCGCGCCCGCCCGACGGCAGACGCGCGGATGCACCTCTCCCGTCTCCCCGGCACGGGCGCATCCGTGCCGTCGATGGTGACCGTTCACCGGTAATGTCTCCCTCCCTCGCGGGGCGGTCTTTATTATTTTAGAACCACTCCCGTCCCTTCAGGCTAGGAAACTGTCCGTTAGGTGTCAATCGACATTACCCGTGGGTAAGAAGATTTCCGCGCTGTAAAAGCGACAGCCCGCGCCCCCGGAGGTCCAGGGGCGCGGGCTGGCCGCAAACGGATAGATTGTACCGGTGGAACCCGGCCGGATCGGCGCCGGTCAGACGGCGACGAAGCGCCAGATGCCGTCCTCTGCCGTCTCGCGGCGGATGGCGTTGCGGTGGACCAGATTATTGATATGGGCCAGCGCCTCGCCCGTGGCGAAGACCAGCTGCTGGGCATCGAGCTTGCGGTTGCCGAACAGCAGCGGGAACGTGTCGCGCACGGTGCAGGGCCCGGCGCGGCAGGCGGTCAGGATCGCGTCCAGCCGGTCGTGGTGATGGGCGGCCAGCGCTTCGACCCGGTGATGCAGGCCATAGAACGGCGCGTCATGGGCCGGCAGCACCAGCGTGTCTTCAGGCAGTTCAAGGAATTGCGGCATGTCGGCCAGGAACATCGCCAGCGGGTCGCCGTCGGGTTCGGTCGGCCAGACCGCGACATTGGGACTGATCCGGGGCAGGACCTGATCGCCCGAAATCAGCACCTTGCGCTTTTCGGAATAGAGCGAGACATGCTCGACGGCATGGCCGCGGCCGATCAGCACCTGCCATTCGTCACCGCCGAAGGCGACCTTCGCCTCGCGGCTCATGCGCAGGAAGCTTTGCGGCAGTTCCGACACGCCCTTGCGATAGCCGCTGGTGCGGCCGTGGATGCCCTCGATCTCGTCGGTGGTCAGCCCCGCCTTGCGGTAATAGGAGAGCCTGGCGTCATGGGCGCCCGAGGCGACCTCGAACCACACCGCCCGCGCCATCAGCCATTCACCCAGCGAAGCATGGAAACGCGCGCCCTCCCAGCGGCGCACCATCCAGCCGGCCAGACCCATATGGTCGGGATGGTAGTGGGTGACGACCACGTCGACCACCGGCCGGCCGCCGAGCGTCGCCTCGAACACCTGCTCCCACAGATCGGTGGTCATGCGGGTGTTGATGCCGGTATCGACGACGGTCCAGCCCTCGGGCCCGTCGACCAGCCAGAGATTGATGTGGTTGAGCGCGAAGGGCAGCGGCATCCGGACCCAGAAGACGCCCGGCGCGACCTCCAGGCTCTGCCCCGGCTCCGGGCGGGTGGTCAGGGGATAGACGACCCCGGCGGCACGATCCATGTCTTGGCCTTTCCTTGCATCACCTCCCCCTCGTCAGACAGATCCGTCTTCTCAGATCCCGGCCCCCGCCTCTGCGGGCGTTCGGACCGTCGTCGTCTGCGGCACAGGCTTCCCCGCGGCTTCTGGGCGGCCGTCTTGGAAAACCGGGCCGCAGCCGGGGCCTGGCGGTCGCCCGCCGCGGCCCCGGTGCATGCGCATGTTCCTGACGATCAGGCCGCGAACTGCTCGGGGCTGAGCGCCATGATCGAGGCCGAGCCGGCCTTGACGGTGCGGGCAAGCCCGGCCGCAAGCGGCAGGACCTGCTCGGCATAGAAGCGGGCGGTGATCAGCTTCGCTTCCAGGAAGGCCGCATCGTCGGCACCTTCCGAAAGACCGCGGATCGCGGCCGCGGCCGAGATCGCCATCATCCAGCCGCCGGCAACCGTGCCCATCAGCCGGGCATAGGCGGTGGCACCGGACAGCACGGCCTGGGCATCGCTGCCGGCCCGGGCGATCAGCCAGTCGGTGGCATCGTCGGCGGCAGCCACCGCCTCGGCCAGCGCGGCGGCGATGGTGGCGGCATCATCGCCCTCCACCGCCTTCAGCGCGTCGGCGGCAGCGCCCATCTCGGCGACCAGGGCCTTGATCGACTGGCCATTGTCCATCGACAGCTTGCGGCCGACCAGATCCATGGCCTGGATGCCGTTGGTGCCTTCATAGATCAGGCAGATGCGGGCGTCGCGCAGATGCTGGGCGGCGCCGGTCTCTTCCACATAGCCCATGCCGCCATGGATCTGGACACCGGTCGAGGCCAGCTCGAAGCCCAGATCGGTCGACCAGCCCTTCACGATCGGGATCATCACCTCCACCCGGCGCTGGGCCTGGCGGCGGGCTTCCGCATCCTCGGTATGGCGGGCGCGATCGATCATCGCGGCGGTATAAAGGCCAAGGGCGCGGGCGGCTTCGGTCTGCGACTTCATCAGCATCAGATTGCGGCGCACATCCGGATGCATGATCAGCGGTGCCGCCCCCTCGGCGCCGGCGGCGCGGCCCTGGCGGCGCTCCTGCGCATAGGCCAGCGCCTGCTGATAGGCGCGCTCGGCGATCGCATAGCCCTGAATGCCGACATTCAGCCGGGCATTGTTCATCATGGTGAACATGTACTGCAGGCCGCGATTCTCTTCGCCGATCAGATAGCCGGTGGCACCGCCACCGTCGCCGAACTGCATCACCGCGGTCGGGCTGCCATGGATGCCGAGCTTATGCTCAAGGCTCGCGCAGCGCAGGTCGTTGCGCTGGCCCAGGGTGCCGTCGGCATTGACCAGGAATTTGGGCACGATGAACAGCGAGATGCCCTTCACCCCCGCCGGCGCATCCGGGGTGCGCGCCAGCACCAGATGAACGATGTTCTCGGTCAGGTCGTGCTCGCCATAGGTGATGAAGATCTTGGTGCCGGTGATGGCATAGGTGCCGTCATCCTGCTTCACCGCCTTGCTCCGCAGCAGCGCCAGATCCGATCCGGCCTGAGGCTCGGTCAGGCACATGGTGCCGGTCCACTCGCCCGAGACCAGCTTTTCCAGATAGGTCTGCTTCTGCGCGTCGGAGCCGTGGGCGGTCAGCGCCTCGACCGCACCGATGGTGAGCAGCGGGCACAGCCCCCAGGCCATGTTGGCCGAGTTCCACATCTCGGCGCAGGCCGAGGCGACGGTGATCGGCAGGCCCTGGCCACCGAATTCCGGCTCGAACGGGATCGAGTTCCAGCCGCCGTCGACGAACTGGCGATAGGCCTCGCGCCAGCCTTCCGGCGTGCGGACCACGCCGTTCTCGACCTTGGAGCCGGTCTGGTCACCGGTGCGGTTCAGCGGCGCGATCACGCCGCCGGCCAGCTTGCCGGCTTCTTCGAGGATGGCGTCCACGGTGTCGGGGGTCGCCGCATCGCAGCCCGGAAGCTGCGACAGGCCTTCGATGTCGACGATCTCGCGCATTACGAAGCGCATGTCGCGGATGGGTGCCGTGTAACCGAACATGGATGTCCTCGAAGTCTCGGGGCCCTGGGGAAAGGCTCGGGCCTTGGGATAGGGATGCAGATGGTTGGAAAGATCGACCGGCCAGCGTGAAAAGCAAACGCTCGCTTGGCAATATTCCACCACCAGGGGCCGCCCGAAGGACCCCTCTGGTACAAGCCGGCCCCTCGATGCGACCGCCACCCGCCGCAAGGCGGGCTGCTTTCGCCCGACGTTATAGCATCTGCGGCAGACGCGTGCAGGGGATAAACGTCACAGGGCCCGGCACCGCCGCCTGCACGGGCGACGGGCCGGGCCCTGGAGACACGGGGGGCCCTGGAGACACGGGCGGGATCGTGGTCAGTCGGCCGCCTGACGGCGGGCTGCCGACGGCGCCGGCGTGACGGCCGCGGCCGAGAAAGCCTCGGTCGCCATGGCCGTCAGGCGGGTCGCCTCGTCCATATAGTCGCGCACGGCCTTTTGTGCGAAGCCGTTCGCCATCTCGATGAAGTCGACCGGCGTGCGGCAGGCGCTCAGCTGCTTCTGGCTGGCGAAGTCGTCGTTCAGCCGGCCCATCACGAACCGGCCGTATTCCTGCGCGATCCGCCCGGCCGCATCCGCGACCGCACGGTTGATCTGGAACCAGGTCTCCACGGCCTCGCGGCCGCCGGTCATCATGGTGTCGAACGACACCGGCGGCAGAAGCGCCGTCTCGGGTGCTGCGGATGTCGAGGGGTTGGCGGGCATGGCTGTTTCCTCCACCTCAGGGGGGCGGTGCGACAGCAGGGGTCGCATTCATCTTCCGTTTACCCTGTCACAAAAATCAATACCTTGATCTGCATCAACTTCCGGTCGTTGTCATGCACCGATAAACGCCGGATCGAGCCCCAGCGCCTGCATCGACCCCCCCCGGGGTGAGACGCCTCAGTTCGCGCCCGATGCCCGCCGGATGAAATCGCCGACGGCGGTGCCGCGCAGCATGGCCAGGCGATACGAGGTCATCGACTTGAAGCGACGCAGATCGGTGGTTTCCATATCCGCCCGCAGCCGCTTCAGCCGTTCGGTGTCCAGCAGTTCGCAGGCGGCGGGAGACCGCAGAATGCCCTCGATGGTCTCGTCCAGCAGTTCCGGCTTGGCGGTCAATGCCTCGTGCCAGTCGGGGGCCTGAAGGCCGCGGCGACGCTCCGTCACCACCTCGCGGGGCAGACGATCGGCCATCGCCCGCCGGGCAAGTGCCCGCCCGGCGCCGTTTTCGACGAAGATCTCGTCGGGGACACGCATCGCGAATTCGATCAACCGGACGTCCGAAGTCGGATCGCGGGTGTCGAGCCCGAAATGGGCAAGCGACCCCTTGTGATAGTTGCCGCCGTCGAACCGCCGCAGAACCCGCATCCGCAGTTCGACGCTGTCGAGGCTGGGCCGGTAGGAGAGGTCGAACCCGGCCCGTTCCGCCTGGGCATAAGCCTGCGCGCGCCGCTCGGGATGCAGCAGCGACACCGCCGACAGGTCCATGTCCCGACCGCGCCATTTCGTCAGCATCGTCCACAGCGCGGGCGGCAGGGCCGGGCCGATCGAGTGCAGGATCATGCCCCGCCAACGCCGCTGCACGCCCGAGCGGACATGGCCGCGCGCCTCCCTGAACCAGCGCAGAAGGCGACCCGACAGCAGAAGCTGCGGGAACATGTTCTGGCCGTCATAGCTGAGGCTCATATTGCCCATCTGGCCCGACAGCACCACCCGGTGGCCGGCCTGCCGTGCCAGGGTGTTGATCTGATGCATCCAGACATGGTTGCAGGGGTTCAGGATCGGCCGGTCCATGAATTCGAAACCGGCGCCCAGGGTCTCGATCGGCGAGGTGCCGTCATTGACCACCCGGACATGATCGACGTTCGGATAGAGCCGGGCGGTTGCCGAGGCGAGCGGCCATTCATCGGCGATACGCTGCCGCTCGATGAACGGATCCTCGTATCCGGGGCGGACGGTGGAGGTATAGGCCGTCACCCGGCCGGGCGCGATCAGCCGGGCGGCCGTGGCGGTGACCGAGGAACTGTCGAGGCCGGAACTCAGATGGGTCGCCACCCTGTCGCCCGCCCCGCGCAACCGGCAGCGCACCGCCCGGTCCAGCTCCGCCCGCAGGGCTTCGGCATAATCGTCGCGGCTGGCCAGCCGGAGCGGAGACGGCGCGGGGTTCCACCAGCATTCGGCGCGCATGCCCCCTTCGGCCGTCACCACGGCACGATGGCCGGGCAGCAGCCGCTCGATGCTCTCGAAGAAGGAATTGGTGCCGATCTCGGGCAGCAGGGCCAGAAAGCCGTTCAGGCGCTTCAGATCGGGCGCCATACTCAGCCAGGGCAGCGCAAGCAGACCGCGGGGCATGCTCGCGACGGCAAAGAACCGGCCACCGCCCGGCAGGGTTCCGACATGATAGTGCAGCGGCCGGGTGCCCAGATGGTCGCGGGCCATCAGCAGGCGACGTTCGCGGGTATCCCAGACGACGAAGGCGAAGTCGCCGTAGAAATGATGGACGCAGTCCAGCTCCCAGCGCTCGAACGCCGCCATGGCCAGATCGGAATCCGCCATGGTCTTCAGCCGATCGGCACTGATGCCCAGCTCCTGCGCCAGATCCTCGCGGTTGTCCAGGCGCAGATCGGCCATCATCACGAAGCGCCCGCCGGCGCCTTCCAGCGGCTGGCGGTCGTGAATGTCTTCGGGCAGCAGCGGGTTGAGGCGCAGCCCGATCGTGATCCGATCGTCGCCCCATTCCTGCGCCGGCGCGCCGGGGCGGGCATGAGGCGTGAACATCGCCTGCGCGCCGAGCATGCGCGTCACGGCGGCATCGCCTTCTGTATTGCCGTCGAACTGCCAGAAAGCGGCAAGCGCGGTCATGCGTGGGTCCTCCGGCTCGGGAGAACGGCACGGCAGATGGCAGGGTCAGGCAGGCTCATGAGGCGATACGTCCCGGAAAATGCGAACCGGCCCGGATCATAGCCGATTCCGGGCCGGTCACACATCCTGTCTTTGGGCGTTCACCAGGCTTCAGGCGCGCCCGGATACCAGGCGGCGGAAGAGCTGAACCGGCCGCGCCGGCTCGGGACCATGCGGCTGCAGCACCAGGAACTCGGCCCAGCGGGCAATCGGCCGATCCTCGGGCGCTTCCACCGTGGTGAAGCCGCAATCGAGCAGCATGACGAACTGGTCGGGCAGAACATGGCCGCGGGCCCGGATCTCACCCTCATAGCCCATGTGCTCACGCAGCGTGCGGGCGATGGTGAAGCCACGGCCGTCGCGGAATTTCGGGAAGTCGATCGCCACCAGATCGATCCGGTCCAGCACCTCGCGCAGCCGCTCGGGCCGGGCATCCGCCCCCAGCGCCACGCCGCGCGCCAGCTCGTCGCCCGCCATCTCGGGCGTGCCGGCCCGGGCCGCCAGGAAACGGGCCAGCGGCAGGATGGTCTCGGGCGAGGTTACCGCCTCGCCCTCGGCCGCCACCTGCCAGCGATCCGCGATCGGCTGCCCCTGATCATTTAGCAGAGCCATAGAGCGCTTCCTTGAACGGGGTGATGCCGATGCGGCGATAGGTGTCGATGAAGGTCTCGCCGGCCTCGCGGCGGGCGACATGGACGTTGACGATGGTCTCGATCGCGTCGACCACGTCTTCATACGAGACCGACGGCCCCACGATCTGCCCCACGGCCGCCTGCTCGTCCGCCGCACCGCCCAGCGTGATCTGATAGGCTTCGACGCCGCCGCGGTCCAGGCCCAGAATGCCGATATTGCCGATATGGTGATGGCCGCAGGCATTGATGCAGCCCGAGATGTTCAGCGTCAGCCGGCCGATATCGTGCTGGCGGTCCAGATCGGCGAAACGTTCGGCGATCCGCTGGGCGACGGGGATGCTGCGGGCGGTGGCCAGCGCGCAGTAATCCATGCCCGGGCAGGCGATGATGTCGCTGACCAGCCCGATATTGGCGGTCTCCAGCCCGGTGCCCTGCAGGGCCTGCCACAGCGCGTACAGCGCGTCCTGGCGGACATGGGGCAGAACCAGGTTCTGTTCATGCGCCACCCGGATCTCGCCGAAGGAGTGCCGGTCGGCAAGATCGGCGACCAGGTCCATCTGCGCATCGGTGGCATCACCCGGAATGCCGCCCACCGGCTTCAGCGAGATCACCGCCGAGATGTAGCCCGGCTGCTTGTGCGGGTTGGTGTTGGTCCGCACCCAGGCCGCAAAGGCCGGATCTGCGGCTTTCGCGCGCTCGAAGGCGTCGGAGACGGCCGGCAGCGTCTCGAAATCCGGGTCGATGAAGCGGGCGGCGATCGCCTCGACCACCTCGGGCTCAAGCCGGTAACCCTCGGCATCCATCGCCGCGAATTCTTCCTCGACCATCTCGCGGAAACGCTCGGGCTTCGTCTCGCGGACCAGGATCTTGATCCGGGCCTTGTAGAGATTGTCGCGCCGGCCGAGGGCGTTATAGACCCGCAGCACCGCTTCCATGTAGCGCAGGAAATCGGGCACCGCCACCCAGTCGGCAACCCTGGTCGCCACGATCGGCGTGCGGCCCAGCCCGCCGCCGACATGGATCTCGAACCCGATCTCGCCCGCCGCATTGCGCTTCGCCAGCACGCCGATATCGTGCAGCCGCACGGCCGCGCGGTCATTCGGGCTGCCGGTGATGGCGATCTTGAACTTGCGCGGCAGGAAGGTGAATTCCGGGTGGTCGGTCGACCACTGGCGCAGGATTTCGGCAAAGATGCGCGGATCGACCACCTCGTCCGCAGCCGCCCCCGCGAACTGATCGGTGGTCACGTTGCGGATGCAGTTGCCGCTGGTCTGGATGGCGTGGATGTCGGCATCGGCCAGCACCTCCAGAATGTCGGGGGTGTCGACCAGCCGCGGCCAGTTGAACTGGATGTTCTGCCGGGTGGTGAAATGGCCATAGCCCCGGTCATAGACCCGGGCGACATAGGCCAGCTGGCGCATCTGGTCCGACGACAGCACGCCATAGGGCACGGCCACCCGCAGCATATAGCCGTGCAGCTGCAGATAGAGGCCGTTCATCAGCCGGAAGGAGCGGAACTCCTCTTCGGTCAGCTCGCCGGCAATGCGACGCTCCACCTGACGGCGGAAGACCTCGGCGCGATCCTTCAGGAAAGCGCGGTCCTGCTCGTCGTAATTGTAGATGCCGGCGGTCGCGCGATGCTGCGGCCGGGGGGCTGCCGAAACCGGCGGCGCCGGCGGCCATGCAGTTTCGCCCGCCTGCTTGCCCAGATCGGCGCGCACGCTGGGGCCACGGCTGCGGATGCTCTCCCGCCGGGTGGTCGGCACCGGGCGGTCGCCGTCCACCTGGGCCGGCGCCTCGGCCACCGAGACGACCTCCTGGCGACGCTCACCTTCGGCCGCAAGCGCGCGCCCGGCCTCCAGCGTGTCGCGGTCGAAGACGGCGGCACCATCCACCCGTTCCACCCAGTCACCGGCCTGGTTCAGCCAGACGGCGACGCCGTCGGTCAGGCGGTTGGCGGAAATCACATGCAAGCTCATGACCCGAACTCCTGCTCACCGCCGGCTGCGGGGACCGTCGGTGAAGGGGCAATCCGCGAGGACGTTGTTGTTTCGCGGCTTAATCCACACACGGAGATCATATATACGGCCCGCACCGAGAATTGCAACGCAATCTGATGTGAATAAAGGTGATGCCTGCATTGATGCCGGGACAATCTCACCAGAGATAGGCTCAGCCCGGGCCAGGCAGCAACCTTCCGGTAGAAACGCTGGAGAAAAACACTCAGGATTTGTTCAATCAGGCATCCGGGGTGTAGAGGTGCTGAACCACCTCGACGCCGCGGAGCGCGAAGCGGCCGACCGAGGCGACCTGCTGGTCCGCCCCGTCCAGCGCATCGACGAAGGCCTGCGACAACAGCAGGCTGCGATCGACCGAGCGGCACATGGCGGCGATGCGGGCGACCTCGTTCACCGCCGGGCCGACGACGGTGAAATCCAGCCGGTCGGGGCCACCGACATTGCCATAGAAAACCGAGCCCACATGCAGGGCGAGATAAAGCCCGGTGGAGGGCAGGTCCGCGCCCTCGCGCATCCGCGCCAGATCGCCGAGGCCCTGCCGGGCGGCAGCGGCGGCGGCCAGCGCCCGTTCCGCGGCCGCATGACGGTCGTCGGCGGGGAAGACGGCCAGAATGCCGTCGCCCATGAATTTCAGCACCTCGCCACCCGCAGCATGGATGGCGGCGACCACCGGTTCGACATGGTCGTTCAGGAAGGGGATCACCTGGTCGGGCGGCAGGCTGCCGCTGATCCGCGTCCAGTCGCGCAGATCGCTGAACCACAGAACGGCGTCGCGCTTTTCGGCGACCCCGCGCACGATCCGCCCCGACATCACCTGGCGGGCGACGTCGCGGCCCAGATAGGTGCGGGCGATGGTATGGGCGATGCCGGACAGCGAGGCCGCGCGCATCGCCAGCCCCAGGGACGGCATGATCGCCAGCACCGCCGCCACCTCCGCCTCGGCGAAGCCGCCCGGACGATCGGTGATCCACGAGACGTAGACGCATTCCATGCCACCCACGCCGATCCCGTCACCCCCGGTGCCGCCGAAGCGGACGATGGTGGCCAGATAGCCGGTCTGGCCCTCGGCACGCAACTCGGCCAGATAGCTGAATTCGCCATCGGTCGCCGGCGACAGCAGGCGCAGCAGCATCGGCGCGCCGCTCTGCTCCAGATGATTGAACGGGCTGTTCGCCCAGCTGTCCGGATCATGATCGCGGCCATAGGCGATCACCGCCGCCTCTTCCTCGCCGGAGCGCCAGCGAAAGGCATGTCCTTCAAGGATCGGGTGCAGGGTGTCGCAGACCATGTTGGCGCGGGTCAACGGCACCCCCACTGCCCGCAGCCGCTCGGCCGTGCCGTTCAGCAGCGCCTGCTCACCGTCTCCGGCAAGGCCGGTGTCCAGGATCCAGCGGCAGATATCCCCGACGTCGATCGCCATGCCCGGCCTCTTTCGCAAAGCTCCACATCCTGACCGCCTGATATAGACTGGCCGTCGGGTGATACCATGCGCGGAGCCGGCCGATGTCGCAACGCCCCCTCTTCCTGCGTCTTGCAACCGTCACGCGGCGCGACCGCCATCTGGCGACGGATCAGGTCGCCGATGCCGTGGGTGCCGCCGGGGGCTGGATCGACGGCCACAACCAGTTCTCGAACAAGATGACCACGCTGCGTTTCACGCTGCCCGCGGGCGGTCTGGCGCCGCTCCGCAGCCGGCTGGCCGATCTCAACCTCGCCCTGACCGACGAAGCCGCCGCCGCCCTGGATGCGGCCATTGCCGCCGGCCATGATCCCGACCGCGAGGTCTCGGCCAGTTTCCAGCTGACCTTCATCCATGACGAACCGGATCTCAGGATCGACATTCCGGCCGTGCCGGGGTGATCTGCGGGTGGAAGGTCACACCGCCTGCCAGTCGGGCGTGCGCAGAAAGAAGCAGGTCAGATTGTACTTCACCCCGCGCACCGGCGGCGCGCCGCGGTGGAGATGGGTCCAGAAGGGCGGGAACAGGACCAGCAGGCCCTTGGTCGGCTTGATTGCGACCTGCTGATACGGGAATTCGGTGTGCCCGCCCTCTTCCACCGTGCGCAGATAGCAGAGCGCCGAGACGAAGCGGTCATAGGTGTCGCGCGGGCCGGCATCTATATGCCAGCCGAAGCCCTGGCCGGGTTCGATCTTCTCGATGATCGGCACGCTCATCCGGTGGTTCGACGGGTCGGCCATCCGCATCACGGACTGGTATTTCTGCGCATAGACGCCGAGAGCCTTGTAGAGCGCCGCTTCCACCGGCGCCATCAGGTCATCCCAATGCGGCCCTTCCATCGAGGCCATCACGCCGCTGCGGTTGGCACTCTGCCCGGCGGCGGTGCGGCTGGCGAAGCGGCCCTCGTCCCGTTCGAAACGGGCGATCAGCTGATCGCAGAGCGCATCCGGAAGGGCATGAGGGAAGGCATCGACGAAGGCCGGTTGGGGTGGCGGTGCCGGCCGGGTGAGCGGCGGGCGGTGCGGAGCGGGCATCATCGACAGGTCCTTCCACAATCACCAGAGACAGACAAGAAGGCACCAGAGACAGACAAGAAGGTGCGATCGACGGCACATACCCACCTTCCTGCCTGCCCCGGGGAACATGACAGTTGTCACAAATACATATCCCTGAAGAGCGGTCTCTTCTTTTGGACTCATGACTCAGAATCCTGATACCTGTCTGAGATTTTCATCACAGATCACGACAGAACATGCGATTTCCTGCTATGCGGAGGAGAATGTACATCGATCACACTTCATACATATTTGTGAAGTAAATTCCGTCCACCTTCCGTCCTGGGGGTGATGCAAACTTCATTAAAAATAGAACAATTGAATCGATGATAAACTTTTAGGGGAATATTCTGGTCGGCGCCAACGACACAACAGGACGAGCCGCCATGAAGACAGCCCGCTTCGTCGCCTGCGCCCTGCCGCTGCTCTGCAGCAGCGCGGCGCTGGCGCAGACGACCACCTATGCACCGGCTGCGGCATCAACCGCCGTCACCCTGCCGCCGCTTCAGGCCGACAGCCTGTCGCCCACCCCGCCCGCCGATGTGAACGGCGGGGCGGCCCAGGCCAATCTGGTCGATGCCGCCTATTTCGCCTGGCAGGAGTTCATCGCCCTTAACTGGCCGGCCCTGAAACAGAACGGCCAGGTGGTGCGCGACACCCCCGACCCGGCCGCAACCTTCGGCGACCCCAATGCCGGCCCGCTGGTCTGGGAGACCTATCGCCACAAGATCGAGATCTTCCCGGGCAGCAATTCGCCGAACGACCCGCCCCATGGGGTGCCGCCCGGCACCAATGATCCCTGGGGGTACAGCACGCCGCCATCCTATGTCTATTCGCCGGCGATTTTCGGTGCCGGCGGCCAGGTGCCCGCCTGCCCCGGCCAGCCCGCCGTGGCCCAGCCGGCCTGGATCAATCTGGACGAGACCAGCCAGATCGGCCTTGCCACCATGCATGCCGGCATTCTGGACGGCACGCCGCCCGCCAGCCCGAACAGCGCACCCTCGCTGATCCGCTATCTGGCCAAGGCCAACCAGAGCGAGTTCGACTATGTCGTCAGCAACCGGCTCTGGTATGTCGGCACCGACGGCACCACGCCGCTGGAACAGCGCATCGCCACCTGGAAGGCGGGGCTGGCGGCCGGCAAGCCGGCGCCCGAAAACCAGGTCGTGACCCTGCCGGCCGGCACCATCGAGGTCAAATCCGCCTGGCGGCCGCTGGTCGCGGGCAAGGAAGATCCGACCCGCTACCACACCAACACGGTGCGCTATTACGAACCCGGCCCCAACGGCAATCCGTGCTGGTGGGAAGCGAAATGGGCGCTGGTCGCGCTCCACATCATCCAGAAGACCCCGAGCGCACCCCATTTCATCTTCGCGACCTTCGAGCAGGCCGACAACATCCTGCAGCCCGACGGCAGCCCGATCGAGGATGCGAGCGGCAACATCGTCCAGCCGCCGGTCGGCGCCACGCCGACCACGCCCTATCTGGCCTATCAGGACAATCCGACCCACCCCTTCGTGGTACCGCTCGGCGGTGACCAGTTCTGCAACAACCCGCAGAACCGGCTGTATTTCCAGGAACTGCCGCCGGGCGATCCGTCGGTTCAGCCGGGCACGCCGGTCGGCGGCAATCTCTGCGTCAACACCCGCTACGAGCCGATCAACTATACGCTCCAGCAGATCAACACCAATTTCCAGAACAGCATTCGCTCGTACATTGCCGGCAAGGGCCTCTCGTCGGCGCCCTGGCTGAACTACAAGCTGGTCAATGTGCAGGTGGTGCCGTTCAACCGTTCGGAGGCGCTGCCCTTCAACAACACCAACTTCATCAGCCCCAAGCTGCGCAGCGCTTTCTATCAGGCCAATATCACGGTCGAGACCGACTACACCCTGCAGCAGTTCAACGGCCGGATCGCCGCCGACAATGCGCCCACCACCTATCCGGAGGGCGGCACGCAGCAGAACTTCCAGAACGTCTACATCCGCAACTCCGGAAACACGTCCTTCACCACCTATCAGATGGGCGGCTGCATGGGGTGCCACGGCAATGCCCAGCTCGGCGGGACCGATTTCAGCTTCATCATCGGCGGCAATCCGTTGAGCCTGAAGCCGGATACGCCCGAGCCTGAGAGCGCGTCGGATGCCCGGGCCTTCTACACCAACCGGCTGAGCCGCCTGCCCTCGTTCAAGCATCCGTAATCGCGGATCCCACAGGCGACGACACCCCCGCCGGTCTCCCGGCGGGGGTGTTCTTCCGTCGAAACGCCGATGGTGACCGATCAGAACTCGTCGTCGGCCATCGCCATCACGGTCTTCGCGCCGGCCATGGCCACCGCGAAGGCGGCCAGATGCTCGGGCAGCACCTGTTCCATGAAGAAGCGGGCGGTCTTGAGCTTGCGCTGGTGGAAGTCGACATCCTCGCCGGCGGCGATCTTCGCGGTCGCGACCTCGGCCATCTTCGCCCACATGAAGGCGAGCGCGACCAGCGCGAACATGCGCAGATAGGGCGAGGCCGCAGCCCCCGCCTCGTCGGGATTGGCCATGGCCTTCTGCGCCAGACCGGCCGTCGCCTGCTGCAGGCGCTGGAAGGCCTTGGCGAAGGGGCCGATGAACTCCTTCAGCGCCGGGTCCGACTTCTTCGCCGCGATATAGGCATCGGCCGGATGGAAGAAGCGGCGCAGCAGCCGGCCCATCCCGGCCGAGAGCTTGCGGCCGACCAGATCCATGGCCTGGATGCCGTTGGTGCCCTCGTAAAGCTGGGTGATGCGGGCGTCGCGGACATACTGTTCCATGCCATGCTCACGGATATAGCCGTGGCCGCCATAGATCTGCACGCCGCGATTGGCGTTGTCGAAGCCGAGGTCCGTGAGGAAGGCCTTGATGATCGGGGTCATCAGCTGGACCAGATCATCCGCCTCCTGCCGCACCGCCGGATCGGGGTGGTGATGCGACACGTCGATCTCGGTGCCGATCCAGTAGGACAGCGCCCGCGCGCCCTCGTTCAGCGCGCGCATGGTCATCAGGTTCCGGCGGACATCCGGATGAACCACGATCGGGTCGGCCGACCGGTCCGGATATTTGGTGCCGGTCAGCGCCCGGCCGGCGGTGCGGTCCAGCGCATAGGCGACCGCGCCCTGATAGGCCGCCTCGCCGATACCCAGCCCCTGCATGCCGACGGCGAGCCGCGCGACATTCATCATGGTGAACATCGCCTGCAGGCCGCGATGGGGCTCCCCCACCATCCAGCCGATCGCGTCGTCGAAGTTGAGCACGCAGGTGGCCGAGGCCTTGATGCCCATCTTGTGCTCGATGGCGCCGCAGGCGACGCCATTGCGCTCCGCCGGCGCACCATTGGCGTCGGGGATGAATTTCGGCACCAGGAACAGGCTGATGCCGCGGGTGCCTTCGGGCGCATCCGGCAGCTTGGCCAGCACCAGATGGATGATGTTCTCGGTCAGATCGTGCTCGCCGGCCGAGATGAAGATCTTGGTACCGGTGATGCGGAAGCTGCCGTCGTCGGCTGGCACCGCCCTGGTGCGGATCAGCCCCAGATCGGTGCCGCAATGCGGCTCGGTCAGGCACATGGTGCCCGACCAGGTGCCGTCGGAGAGCTTGGGCAGATAGCGCGCCTTCAGCTCGTCCGAGGCATGGGCGGCGATGGCGTTGTAGGCGCCGGCCGACAGGCCCGGATACATGCCGAAGGCGAGGTTGGCCGAGCAGATCATCTCCTCGACCACGAAGTTCAGCGTCTTGGGCAGACCCTGCCCGCCATATTCGGGATGGGTGGCAAGCGCCGTCCAGCCGCCTTCGATGAAGGTCGCATAGGCTTCCTTGAAGCCACGGGGCGTGCGCACCACGCCGTTCTCGAAGGTGCAGCCTTCCTCGTCGCCCGGGCGGTTGAGCGGGAACAGCTCGTTCTCGCACATCTTCGCCGCCTCTTCGAGCACGGCATCGAAGATGTCGGGGGTGGCATCCTCGTAGCCCGGCAGCTTCGAGATCCGCGAGACGTCGAGCACGTCATGCAGCACGAAGCGGATGTCGCGCAGCGGTGCCTTGTAGGTTGCGGCCATGGGATCGGTCTCCTCTCCGCAGGGCTCAGTTGCGCAGCGGCTTGCCGGTTTCGAGCATGTGCTCGATCCGGGCCAGCGTCGCAGGCGTCTTCAGAAGCGAGATGAAGGCCTCGCTCTCCAGCCGGGTGACATCATCCTCGCGCAGCGTCTCGGTGATGTCGGTGTCGCCGCCGGACAGCACCCGGGCGAGCGCGCCCGAGACCACCACGTCATGCGGCGTGGCCTTGCCCTGCTGGAAGAAACCGTCCACCGCCATCTCCAGCGCCACCCGCGCCGAGGGGCCGGGCAGCGAGATTTCGGCAGCCTCGGGCTTCTGGTAGCCCTCGGCCAGTTCCAGCGCGCGGGCCTTGGCATCGGCCAGCACCCGGTCGCGGTTCATGGTGATCCGGTCGCGGTCGAGCAGCAGCAGCATGTCGCGCGCCTCCTCGGCGCTTTCCGACACCTTCGCGGTCGAGACCATTTCGAAGACCTGGCCCACCGCCGGCATCGGACCGCCCGGACGGCGCTTGTTGGCCATCCAGCGGAACAGCAGCTCCTTGCAGCCGCCCCAGCCCGGCACCACGCCGACGCCGACCTCGACCAGACCCATATAGGTCTCGGCATGGGCCTGGACGGCATCGCAATGGAGCAGGATTTCGCAGCCGCCGCCCAGCGCCATGCCCGCCGGCGCGCCAACCACCGGGAAGGGTGCGTATTTCAGCGCCTTGTAGGCTTCCTGACCCATGCGGATCATGCCGTCGATCATGTCCCAGGCGGCGATGTTCGAGGCGAAGAGCGCAAGGCCGACATTGGCGCCGACCGAGAAGTTGTCGGCCTCGTTATAGACCACCAGCGCCTTGTAGCCGCCGCGCACGATCTCGGTCGACTTCGCGACCATCTCGAGCACGCCCGGATCGATCGCATTCATCTTGGTGTGGAATTCGAGGCAGAGCACGCCGTCGCCCAGATCCCACAGGCTGGCCGACCCGTTGCCGTCCACCCGCTTCGAGCGCCGCTTGACGTCGGAGAGACGCAGCACGCCTTCCGGCACCGGCACCGGGGCATAGCCGCCGTCACGGGTGGCGAATTCGAGCACGCCGTCCGAGACCCGATAGAAGCGGCCGGTCCCGTTGCCGGCGACGGCGGCCAGGATCTCGGGCACCTTGCGGCCCTCGGCCTTCAGCCGGTCGGCGAACCAGCCGGCGCCCATGCGGTCGATCAGCTCGAACGGGCCATACTTCCAGCCATAGCCGAGGCGCATCGCCTCGTCGATCGCCGGCACCTCGTCGGCGATCACCCCCACCAGATCGGCGGTGTAAGAGAGCGCCGAGGAAATCACCGCCCAGGCATAGGCGCCGCCGGCATCCTCGTACGAGACCAGGGCGCGCAGATCCTTCGCACCGGCACGGATGCTGGCGAGATCGGGCTTGCGCTTCGCC
The DNA here is from genome assembly GCF_002684955.1 of Tistrella sp. Lineage (NCBI taxonomy): Bacteria > Pseudomonadati > Pseudomonadota > Alphaproteobacteria > Geminicoccales > Geminicoccaceae > Tistrella > Tistrella sp. Next base: position 157,610 of record NZ_NYWI01000067.1, read on the forward strand.
CGGTACTCACCGGTCGCAAGGTCGAGCGCCTCCTGAATGGTCCGGCCCCCGTCCTTGCGCCGACGGTAGAAGCCGCCCTTGCCCTTCCGGCCGGTATAGCCCTCGGCGATCATCTTCCGGAACAGGTCGCTGTCGCGGTAGATGGCGTGATAGGCATCATCGGCGGGCAGGGTCGCCTTCATGCTGGCGGCGACATGGGGCATGAGGTCGAGACCGACCAGATCGATCAGCCCGAACACGCCGGTCTTGGGGATGCCGACCGGCTTCGAGAGCAGCGCGTCGACCGCCTCGACATCGAGCTTGCGGTCCATGGCCTCGGTCACCGCCGCCTGCATCCAGAAGGTGCCGATGCGGTTGGCGATGAAGCCGGGCGTGTCCTTGCAGTCGACCACGCCCTTGCCGAGCGCATGGTCGCCGAAGGCGCGGATCGCCTCCACCGCATCCGCACGGGTCTCGGGGCCGGCGACCAGCTCCAGCAGACGCATATAGCGCGGCGGGTTGAAGAAATGGGTGATCAGGAAATCGCTCTTGAACGCCGCCGACCGCCCCTCGACCAGCAGGCCGAGCGGAATGGTCGAGGTGTTCGACGACACGATCGAGCCGGGCTTGCGAACCTCGTCGAGCGTCGCATACAGCTTGCGCTTGATGTCGAGATTCTCGATCACCGCCTCGACGATCCAGTCGACATCGGCCAGCTGGCCCAGATCGTCTTCCAGATTGCCGGTGGTGACGAGCTTCGCGCGGCTCGGATGCATGAAGCTTTTGGGCCTGGTCTTCAGCATCTTCTGGACCGCGCCCTCGGCGAGCGCATTCCGGTTTTCGGCGCCCTTGGGCACGATGTCGAGCAGCACCACCGGCACGCCGGCATTGGCGATATGGGCCGCGATGCCGGCGCCCATGACGCCGGCGCCGATCACGGCCGCCTTCTTGATTGCAGTCATCTCAAAGCATCTCCGGTCGCTTGGGAAAGCCGTCTGGTTCCTGCGTCAGAGCGCTTCGAGGACCGTGGCGATGCCCTGGCCGCCGCCGATGCACTGGGTGGCCAGCGCATAGCGCCCGCCTTCCCGCTTCAGCAGCGCCGCCGCCTTGCCGGTGATGCGGGCGCCGGTGGCGCCCAGCGGATGGCCGAGGGCGATGGCGCCGCCATCCAGGTTCACCCGCGCCGGATCGAGGCCCAGATCCTGGATGCAGGCCAGCGCCTGCGAGGCGAAGGCCTCGTTCAGCTCCACCACGTCCAGATCACCGGCCTTCACGCCGGCGCGGTCCAGCGCCTTGCGGCTGGCCGCCACCGGGCCGATGCCCATGATCTCGGGCGCGCAGCCGGCAACGGCCACCGAGCGGATGCGGGCGAGCGGGGGGAGATTGTTCTTCGCCGCATATTCTTCGGTGCAGACCAGGCAGGCCGAGGCGCCGTCGGTGAGCGGCGACGAGGTGCCGGCGGTGACCACGCCATCCTTCCTGAAGGCGGGGTCGAGCCCGGCCAGACCCTCGACCGAGGCGTCGGGACGGATGCAGCCGTCGGCATCGACCGCCGGGCCCTTCTTCTGGGTGATCGCGACGATCTCGTCGGCGAACCGGCCCTGCTCGCGCGCCGCGGCCGCCTTCTTATGCGAGGCGACGGCGAATTCCTCCTGGGCGGCGCGGCTGATCTGCCACTTCTCGGCGACGTTCTCGGCCGTGATGCCCATCGGCATATAGGCGCCGGGCATCATCTCGGCCAGCACCGGGTTCGGCGCCGGGTTGAAGCCCATCATCGGCACGCGGGTCATCGATTCGACACCGGCCGCGATGAAGGCCTCGCCCGCACCCAGCTGGATGGCGCCCGCCGCCATGTGCACCGACTGCATCGACGAGCCGCAGAAGCGGTTGACCGTCGCACCCGCCACCGACTGGGGCAGGCCGGCCAGCAGGCCGATCAGACGGGCGGCATTGAAACCCTGCTCACCCTCGGGGAAGGCGCAGCCCAGAATCAGGTCTTCGATCGTCTCGGGATCGATGCCGCTCCGCTCGACCAGGCTCTTGACCACCTGGGCTGCCAGATCGTCCGGACGGACCTTGGTCAGCGCGCCCTTGCGCGCGAAGTGGAAAGGCGAACGGGCATAGCCCGCGATCACGACGCTCTTCATGGGGGCCCTCGGCTCCTGGATTGTCTCTCCCGTGCGCCGGTCCGCCGGCGCGCGTGGTTTCTCTCGTGGTCTTACATGGTGGCGCGGGAACGATGACGGTTCCGCGGTGCCTCTGGCGACATCCGGCAATCAGCCGGCGGCATCGACGCCCTTGACGGCCAGCGCCGCCAGCACCTGGGCCTCGATGTCGCGCAGCTCGTCGAGGGTCACCATCAGGTCGCTCAGCTGGCCCTGGAGCTGTTCCATCCGCTCGGTGACCGCACTGCGCAGCTGGCGCAGCTGCTCCACCTGGGTGCGGTCGGCCTCGTAGAGGTCCAGGAACTCCTTGATCTCCGCCAGGCTGAATCCCAGCCGCTTGCCGCGCAGGATCAGCTTCAGCCGTGCGCGGTCGCGATAGGAATAGACCCGGTTCATGCCCTCCCGTGCGGGCTTGATGAGGTGCTGATCCTCGTAGAACCGGATCGCCCGGGGCGTGATCGAGAACTCCTCGGCCAGCTGGGTGATCGTGAAGGTGTCCGGCATGCGCTCCCCCGCTTGTGCACAGGCCCGGCGGGCCTCGGGGGCGGTGCCACTGCCCCGGGTCCGGTTCTTCGCCTGTGTGGCTCTTCGCCTGTGTGCCATCCCGACCCGGGCATGTTAGCTAACGTTTACGTAAACGTCAACTAACTCCGGATCACGCCGTTCAACCGGCGGCCTTGCGGCGCGCCTCGTATTTCTCCTTCTCCTCCTGCACCAGTTCCTTCTTCGACAGCTTGCCGATCAGGGTCTTGGGCAGGGCGTCGCGGAACTCGATCTGCTTGGGCATCTCGATCGGCGACAGCCGCTCCTTCAGGAAGGCGGTCAGTTCGGCCGCGGTCAGATGGGCGCCGGCCTTCAGCTTCACGAAGGCCTTGACCGTCTGGCCGCGATATTCGTCGGGAATGCCGATGACGGTGCATTCCTCCACCAGATCATGCAGATAGACCGCCTCTTCCACCATGCGCGGATAGACGTTGTAGCCGCCGGCAATGATCAGATCCTTGATCCGGTCGACGATGAAGGCATAGCCGTCCTCGTCCAGATAGCCGACATCGCCGGTGTGCAACCGGCCGCCGGCCATGGTCTTGGCGGTCTCTTCCGGCTTGTTCCAGTAGCCGGCCATCACCTGGGGCCCGCGGATGCAGATTTCGCCGCGGCTGCCCTGGGGCAGCACGGTCTCGCCATCCTCAAGATCGACGATCTCGATCGTGGTGCCCGGCATGGGCAGGCCGATCGAGCCTTCCTTGCTGATGCCGTTGAACGGGTTGCAATGGGTGACGGGCGAGGTCTCGGTCAGACCATAGCCTTCGACCAGGGTGCAGCCGGTCAGCTTTTCGAAGGTCTGCTTCACCTCCAGCGGCAGCGGCGCACCGCCCGACAGGCAGTAATTGATCGACGAGAGATCGAACTCGCGGATCTTCGGATGATGGGCGATGGCCGTGTACATGGTCGGCACGCCCGGGAACAGGCTGGGCTTCTTCTTCGCCAGCGTTTCCAGAACCTGGTCCAGTTCGAAGCGCGGCAGCATGATCATGCAGGCGCCGGCCAGGACGGAATAATTCATGCAGACCGTCATGGCGAAGACATGGAACAGCGGCAGCACCACCATGGTGCGCTCCTGCCCCGGCCGCGCATCCGGGAACCAGGCCTCCAGCTGCCGGGCATTGGCATGCAGATTGGCATGGGTCAGCATCGCGCCCTTGGGCAGGCCGGTGGTCCCGCCGGTATATTGCAGCACCGCCACCGCGGTTTCGGGATCGATCTGAACCGGGGCATAGCGCCCGTCATTCTGCATCAGCGCCTTGTGCTGAACGATCCGGGCGCTCTTCTCGACCTTGCCGATCTCCTTGCCCTTGACCAGCGGGAACAGCAGGTTCTTCGGGAAGGGCAGCACGCCGGCCATGGGGCAGACGATGATCCGCTCCAGGCAGGTCTTGCCCAGCAGCTCGTGAACCTTGTCGTAGACCACCGCCAGGTCCAGCGTCACCATCACCCGGGTGCCGCTGTCGTTGACCTGATGCTCGATCTCGCGCAGCGCATAGAGCGGGTTGAAGTTGACGATCGTGGCGCCGATGGTCAGCGCCGCATAGTAGTAGACGATCGAATAGGGGGTGTTGGGCAGAAACAGCCCCACCCGGTCGCCGGGCTTCACGCCGATCTGCTGCAGCCCCTTCGCGGCCTGGCCGACCATCCGACCGATCTCGGCGAAGGTCAGGATCTTGCCCAGAAAGTCGACCGCCGGCCGATCGGCGAAGGTCTTGACCGCGTGATCCATCAGCGAGGTCAGCGGCGCGGGCGAAATCGTCTTGCGCCAGTTCACGTCGGCAGGATATTTGCGCAACCAGACCGGCTCGGCTCCGCCGGGATCGATCCCGGCACCCATCATCTGTGTCATTGGTCCTCCCGAGACCTTGTCGCGACCCCGGTGCCCGCCCCTGCCCGGCCCGGACCCCGTACCGCTTCCTTGATGAGCCGTCCCCCAACGGCAAAACCGGTTTCCGTATACGTCAACCGGCCGTTCGACTATCCCAGGACACGCGCCCCGGATCAACAGTCACGCCGCGAACCGGCGCCGGATTCTTTGCCGGCCGCATATGCCCGGACGCAACCATGGGTCTGCCCTCAACCCAGAGTTACAATACCCGGAATCATGTCTCAAGACAGGTCGGAACGATCGGGAGGATTGTCAATCGGATCGGGGCGACGTCGGGGATTGAAAGCGCATGACAGGCGGCCCAGTTTCACGGGATCATCGGTGGCATACGGCACGATCCCGGAGGAACAGAAATATGTCGACAGCACCGGAGGATACTCTGGCGCGGATGCTGGACGAGGCAGGGGAGGACAGCTCAGAGGCTGCCGGGCACCTCGCTGCCGGGCGCCCGATCTACTACAGAACCTCCGACCTTCCACCGCGGCAGGTCATCAAACAGTATCCTGACGGCCGCAGGGAACTGGTGAGCTTTGAAACCGGCCGGGAAACCCTGATCGGGGAGCTGTCGGCAGCGTGACTCGCCTGTGGGTGATCGCCGGCCCCAACGGCGCCGGCAAATCGAGCCTGACGCGCCGTTACATCTCTCTTTTGACGCGGTTGCACGTCATCAATCCCGACACCATTGCTGCGAATCTTGCGGGCGGCGGCCGCTTCACCGCAGACCAGGCGGCACGCGCCGGCAGAGTGGCCCTGAAGGAGCAGCGCCTTTATCTGGCCGAGCGCCGAAGCTTTGCCGTCGAGACGACACTGACCGGACAGGCCCCTCTCCGCCTTCTGACGACGGCAAGAGACGTCGGCTACAAAACCAGCCTCGTCTATGTCGGTCTGGACGATGTGGGCCTGTCATTGGCGCGCGTCGCGGCACGTGTTTCCGCGGGTGGCCATGACATACCGCCCGCAGATATCCTCAGACGTTTCGACCGAAGCATGGCGAACCTCCACAGGGCCCTGCCGCTGGTGGACAGGCTCTGGCTGTTCGACAACTCCCGAGATCGGTGGCGCCTTATCCTTCGCACGGAAGGCCGACACCTTCGCTTCGCAAGCCCTGACCTGCCGCGCTGGGCAGCAGACATCGTGACAGGTTACAGGCGCTGATCGCCCGCAGACCTTGGGCGACGCGCCCCGATCACCGTCGCAACCACCCCAAGCACCGCCTGCCCGGGCACGAAGATCATCCGCGCCATGCCGCTGAAGGCATTGGCGTCCTTGTAGATGAAGGGGGTGATCTGTTCGGCCGAGCCGATATGGAGGTAGAGATACCAGCCGAGGCAGGCCCGGCCCAGCGTCAGAGCGGCGCAGGCTGCCGCCAGCGGCCAGCCGGGGCGCCCCGCCAGTCTGAGGGTGAGGAAGACCAGCGCGAGCAGGCCGCAGACGATGAACTCGACCATGAAAAAGGCGACGTCGACGATGTCGTAGGTCGCATGCATCCCCCGAGGCGGGGCACGCAGCAGGGCCAGGAAATCCAGCACCTCGACCAGTAGAAAAGCCGCATAGCCGCCATAGGCGGCTATGACGAGGCCAAGGATGCGGCGCAGGGCGGTGGTCATCCGACTGCCGTTATCCCTGAGGTTGGAGCGCACGCAGCCGCTCCATATGGGGGCGCACCGCCTCCAGCTCGGCCGCGGGGATCGCCATCACCGGGCGGTTCATCTCTTCCGACGGGCCGTAGCTCTGCAGCAGCTGCTGCTTCTGGGCGTCGGTCAGCTGGTCGCTGTCACGGATCCGCGTTCTCAGGGCGTCACGCTCGGCCCGGGCGGCAACCGATGCCGGGCTGTCGTAATCGAGCGTCAGATAAGCCTGCATGATCCGATCGCCGGTCGCGGCCCAGGCAGCGAGATCGGCAAAACCGCGCTTCATCATCATGGCCGAGGCCTCGTGCCATTCCGGCATGCCCTCGATCGCGGCGGTCATCGCCGCAAGATCCCGGCCCGGCTGCGTCGGCGTCGCCGCCCGATGATCGCGGATCGCCTGGCCGATCTCCGCGCGCCGATCCGGCGGCAGAGCCCCCGACCAGGCCGTGAACGCCTGCCAGCTGTCGAGCCAGCGGCTCACCACCTCGCCGGTCAAGGGACCGTCCTGGGCGACAGCTGCCTCCCCGGCGGCACGTGCCGCGCGGGGGGCGGCCACGAGTGCGGTCATCGGAAGGGCGGCGGCAAGCGCCAGAACCAGCAGGCGGCGGGCGATCTGCACGGGGGGGATCCTTGTGGCGGGGAAGGCAGCGCGGTGAAGGCTGGGCGGTGAAGGCAGGCCGCGCGGGCCGCCGCCCGCATGGCAGCAGCCCGCCCGAACCGTCACAGGCCGGTCATTCGGTGCCGTTCATGCTCCGGATGCGCTCCAGATGCGGCTGCACCGCGGCAACGTCGGCCGGGTCGGCCTTGCCGGCCTGGTCCATCATCGCCCCGGCATTGCCCAGCATCTGCAGCATCATCTTCTTCTGCTCGGCGGTCATGTCGGGCGAATTCATGATCTGGCTGCGCGCGGCCTCCATCTCGGCCCGCTGGCCCTGGACGTCCTCGCCCTGCATCTCGATCGCCATATAGGCCTGCATCACGCGGTCGCCGACGGTCGCCCAGTCGTCGAGGCCCGAGAAGCCGTGTTTCGAGACGATACCCGCCGCCTGCGCCGCCTCGGGCGCGCCGGCCATGCGCGACACGGCGGCAGAGAGCATGCGCCCGTCGGCCATATCTCCCATCATCGCCGCAGGGTCGCCGGCCCCGTCCAGCGCTTCGCGACGGTCTTCGGGCAGAGTGTTGCTCCAGGCTTCCAGCGCCTGCGAAGCATCGAGCCAGCGGCCAACCGTGCCGCTGTCGAGGCCGGCCGCGCGGGCGGGGCCGGCAAGGCCCAAAGGCAGCGCCACGGTCAGGGCCGCAGGCAGTGCCAGGGGCAGCGCCGCGGCCAGGCTGGCCGTGGTGGCGCGGAAGGCGGCCGCGGCAAGGCGGCGGCAAAGGATCGCGGTCATCGTCCAGACGTCTCCCATCCAGGCGGGCCTTCTGCCCGCCGGCACGATCGGACCGGGGCCCCGGGGCCGGTGGATCCGGCCTCTTGCGGTCCTCATGCGATGCATCACCCGACCATACTGCCGGACCGGCACGCCCGCGTCAGCGGTCGAGACGCGCGGTCAGCTCTTCCGCCGCGGCGGCCAGACGCCGGAACGGCCCCTGCCCTGCCGGGGCACCGGCATCCGCGCGGCCCAGGCGGCGCAGACCCTCGGTTCCGAAACGATCCTTGAGCGACGAGGCGATCCAGCCCTCGGCCTGGGCCGCACGCCGCGGCGCCAGCCGGTCTTCGGCGATCAGCCAGTCGTGATGACGGTCGGCGGCTGCGATCAGATCCCCGATCCCCTCGCCCGTCGCCGAGGCGACCTTCAGCACCGGCACCTTCCAGCCGTCTGCCCTGAGGCCCACGGCCTTGAGCGCGGTCGCGACATCGGTGCGGGCGCGTTCCGCCGCAGGCCCGATATCGGCCTTGGTCACCACCGCCAGGTCCGGGATCTCCATGATACCCGCCTTCATGAACTGCAGGCTGTCGCCCGAAGCGGGCTGGACGCAGAACAGCACCGTGTCGGCGACCTCTTCCACATCGGTCTCGGACTGGCCGACGCCCACCGTTTCGACCAGCACCACATCGAACACCGCGCGCATCAGCACGGTGGCGGCGATGGTCAGATCGGCAAGCCCGCCCAGCCGGTCGCGGGCGGCCATCGAGCGGATGAACACGCCCTGGTCTTCAGGATCGGTCTGAATCCGGGTCCGGTCGCCAAGCAGCGCGCCCTTGGTACGCTTCGACGACGGGTCGACGGCGATCACGCCTACGCTGCGGCCCTGGTCGCGATAGGACCGGATCAGGGCCGAAAGCAGCGAGGATTTGCCGACGCCGGGCGGGCCGGTGATGCCCAGAACCCGGGCGGCCGGCGCCTCGTGCGCGGCATCGAGCAGGGCCGCGGTCTCGGGCCGCCCGGCCCGGCTTTCCAGCTCCGCCAGCGCGCGGGCGAGCGCCGGCTTGCCGCCGCCCCGGATGGCGTCGAGACGGCGGAGGCCGGCAGCGCTGCTGCCGGCCTCCATCCTGTTCCCGTCGGAACCACCTGTCATGCCGCTGTCCCGGCCGTCAGCCGCGGGCGCGGAGCGCCGCCTGGGCGGCGGCCAGACGCGCAATCGGCACGCGATAGGGCGAGCACGAGACATAGTCGAGGCCGGCGCGCTGGCAGAAGTCGATCGACGCCGGGTCGCCGCCATGCTCGCCGCAGATGCCGAGCTTGATGTCGGGGCGGGTCGAACGGCCGCGCTCGGCCGCGATCTTCACCAGCTCGCCGACGCCGTCCTGGTCCAGGCTGACGAAGGGATCCTGATCGAAGATGCCGGCCTCGCGATAGCTGTCGAGGAAGGCGCCCGAATCGTCGCGGCTGATGCCGAAGGTGGTCTGGGTCAGGTCATTGGTGCCGAAGCTGAAGAACTCGCCCACCTCGGCGATCTTCGCGGCCTGAAGGGCGGCGCGCGGCAGCTCGATCATGGTGCCGACCAGATATTCGACCTTCGCGCCCTTCTCGGCGAAGACCTTGGCCGCGGTGTCGTCGACCAGCTTGCGCAGGATCTCCAGCTCGCGACGGGTCGCGACCAGCGGGATCATGATCTCAGGGGTCACGGTCTGGCCCAGCTCGGCCGAGACCTCGACCGCCGCTTCCAGGATCGCGCGGGCCTGCATCTCGTAGATCTCGGGATACGAGATGCCCAGACGGCAGCCGCGATGACCCAGCATCGGGTTGCTCTCGTGCAGGGCCGAGGCGCGGGCGGCCAGCTTCTGCGCGTCCATGCCCGAGGCGGCAGCCACCTCGGCGATTTCCTTCTCGCTGTGCGGCAGGAACTCGTGGAGCGGCGGGTCGAGCAGGCGCACCGTCACCGGCAGGCCGGCCATGATCCGGAACAGCGAGACGAAGTCGCCGCGCTGCATCGGCAGCAGCTTGGCCAGCGCCGCGCGACGGCCGTCGGCATCGTCCGACAGGATCATCTGGCGCACCGCGATGATGCGGTCATCGCTGAAGAACATGTGCTCGGTCCGGCAGAGGCCGATGCCCTCGGCACCGAAGGTGCGCGCGGTCTCGGCATCCAGCGGGGTCTCGGCATTGGTCCGGACCTTGAGGGTGCGAATCTCGTCCGCCCAGGCCATCAGCGTGCCGAAATCGCCCGACAGGTCCGGCTTGATGGTCGGCACGCGGCCGAGCATGACCTCGCCCTTGCCGCCGTCGATGGTGATGGTCTCACCCGCCTTGACGGTGACGTCGGCGACGGTGAACTGGCCCTTCGCATAGTCGATGCGCACGGTGCCGGCACCCGACACGCAGGCGCGGCCCATGCCGCGGGCGACCACCGCCGCATGGCTGGTCATGCCGCCGCGGGCGGTCAGGATGCCGCGGGCGGCATGCATGCCGTGAATGTCTTCGGGGCTGGTCTCGATGCGGACCAGGATGACGTCCTCGCCGCCCTGCGCACGCTTCTCGGCCTCGTCGGCCGTGAAGACCACCACGCCCGACGCGGCACCGGGAGAGGCCGGCAGACCCTTGGCGATGACCTGCTTGGGCGCCTTGGGATCCAGCGTCGGGTGCAGCAGCTGATCCAGCGCCTGGGCCTCGATGCGTGCCACCGCCTGCTCGTGGGTGATCAGCCCCTCTTCCGCCATGTCGACCGCGATCTTGAGCGCGGCGGCGGCGGTGCGCTTGCCGTTGCGGGTCTGCAGCATGTAGAGCCGGCCCTGCTGGACCGTGAACTCGATGTCCTGCATATCCCGGTAATGCTGCTCCAGCCGGTCCTTCACGGCGACCAGCTCGCCGAAGACCTCGGGCATTTCCTCTTCCATCGAGGGATCGGAAGAGCCGTTGGCCTGCTTGCCGGCAACCGTCAGATGCTGCGGGGTGCGGATGCCCGCCACCACGTCCTCGCCCTGAGCGTTGACCAGGAACTCGCCGTAGAACTCCTTGACGCCGGTCGAGGGATTGCGGGTGAAGGCCACGCCGGTCGCGCAGTCATCGCCCATGTTCCCGAACACCATCGCCTGCACGTTGACGGCGGTGCCCCATTCGGCGGGGATGTTGTGCAGACGGCGATAGGTCTTGGCGCGCTGGTTCATCCACGACCCGAACACCGCGCTGATCGCCCCCCAGAGCTGCTCGCGCGGGTCATCCGGGAACGGACGGCCCAGCTCGCGCTCGACGATCGCCTTGTAGTCGTCGATCAGCGACTTCCAGTCATCGGCGGTCATCTCGGTGTCGAGATGGTAGCCGCGCTCTTCCTTGCGCGCCTCCAGCCGGTCCTCGAAGAAGCTGTGGTCGACGCCGAGTACGACGTCGGAATACATCTGGATGAAGCGACGATAGCTGTCATAGGCGAAGCGCTCGTCGCCGCTGCGGCGGGCGAGGCCTTCGACCGTCACCGGGCTGAGGCCCAGGTTCAGCACCGTATCCATCATGCCGGGCATCGAGGCGCGGGCACCGGAGCGGACCGAGACCAGCAGCGGGTTCTCGGCATCGCCGAAGCGCATGCCCATCTCGGTCTCGACCTTGGCCAGCGCTTCCGACACCTGCGCCTCAAGCTCGGCCGGATAGCTCTGGCCGTTGGCGTAATAATAGGTGCAGACCTCGGTGGTGATCGTCAGACCGGGCGGAACCGGCAGGCCCAGATTGCTCATCTCGGCCAGGTTCGCACCCTTGCCGCCGAGAAGATTACGCATGTCAGCGGTGCCTTCGGAGCCGTTGCGGCCGAAACTGTACACCCACTTGGTCATCGGTCGACTCACCCTTCGATCTTCGAAAAATCGGCCACGGCTTCCAGCGCCGCCCGGATCTCGGACAGCAGGTGGAGCCGGTTGCGCCGACGCTCCGGCATATCGCAATTGACCGTCACACGGTCGAAGAACGCGTCGACCGGCACCCGGATCCCCGCCAGAGCCGTCATCGCCCGCTCGTACTCCTCCCCGGCCAGCGCCGCAGCGATATCCGCCCGCGCCTGCACGAGGGCGCCGTGAAGCGCCACCTCTTCGGGTTCGACCAGCAGCGCCGCATCGGCGTCGCCACCATAGGTCGTCCCGTCCTTCTTCTCTTCGATACGCACGATGTTGCTCGCCCGCCGGTACGCCGCCAGCAGGTTCGCCCCATCCTCGCCGTCCAGGAATGACTGCAGGGCCCGCACGCGCGCCAGCAGCCGGACGACGTCGTCGTCATCCACACCCGCCAGCGTCGCCGCGATCAGATCATGGCGCACGCCACGGTCGCGCATCAAGACCTTCAACCGATCGGCGAAAAAGCCCATCAGATCACCATGCAGGCGACCCGTGTCGATCTCGCCGAGGATCGGCCGGTAGCCTTCGGCTGCCGCCGAAATCGCCGCCTTGAGCGGCAGGCGCACGCCGGTCTCGATCAGGATGCGCAGCACGCCCAGCGCCGCACGGCGCAGCGCATAGGGGTCCTTCGAGCCGGTCGGCTTCTCGTCGATCGCGAAGAAGCCGGCCAGGGTGTCGAGCTTGTCGGCCAGCGCCACCGCCACCGACAAGGGGGCGGTCGGCACGCCGTCGGATGCGCCGACCGGCGCATAGTGATCGCCGATCGCCTGGGCGACCTCGACGGACTCGCCGTCATGGGTCGCGTAGTAGCGGCCCATGATGCCCTGGATCTCGGGGAATTCGCCGACCATGCCGGTGACGAGATCGGCCTTGGCCAGTCGGCCCGCCCGCTCCGCCAGCGCCGGATCGGCACCCGGCACATGGGCCGCCAGCTGTCGGGCCAGCGCCGCGATCCGCCCGGCCTTGTCGGCGACGGTGCCGAGCTTCGCCTGGAACAGGATCGCCTGCAGCCGGTCGAGACGCGCATCCAGGCGGGTCTGACGGTCGGTATCCCAGAAGAATTTGGCGTCGGCGAGGCGGGCGCGCAGCACCCGTTCATTGCCGTGGACGATCACCTTCGCCCCCTCGGCATCGGGGGCGAGGTTGCTCACCAGCACGAAGACCGGCGCCAGACGGCCACGGGCATCCTCGGCGACGAAATAGCGCTGATGGGTGCGCATGGCCGAGACCAGAACCTCGGACGGCACATCCATGAAGGCATCGTCGATACGGCCAGCCAGCACGGTCGGCCATTCGACCAACCCGGCCACCTCTTCCAGCAGGCCTTCATCGGCGCGCAGCATCAGCCCCAGATCGGAAGCGAGTGCCGCGGCATCCGATGCGATCTTCCGCCGCCGCTCGGCCGCGTCCAGCACCACATGGGCGCCGGCCAGCGCCGCGCGATAGCCGGCGAAATCATGCACCTCGATGGTGGCCGGCGCCAGGAAGCGATGGCCCTGGGTGATGTTGCCCGCGGTCAGATGACCGAAGCGCACCGGCACGACCGCGCCGCCGAACAGGCAGAGGATCGAGCGCAGCGGCCGCACCCAGCGGATCTGATGGGCCCCCCAGCGCATGGATTTGGGCCAGGGCAGATCGGCGAGCGCACCCGTGATCAGCTCGGGCAGCCCCTCGATGGTCGGGCGGCCCGCCTCGAACACGTCGAGGAACCAGAAGCTGCCCTTGGGCGTCTCGCGCTCGATCAGCGACGAACGGTCGGCATTGTTGGCGGCGAGGAACCCCGCCAGCGCCTGTTCGGGCGCACCGACCCGCGGGCCGCGGCGCTCTTCCGCCCGGTCGGGCTGGGCCTCGGCCAGATCGTGGATCACCAGGGTCAGGCGGCGCGGGGTCGAAAAGGCCTCGGCCCGGCCGAAGGTGATCCGCTGGGCGGTCAGCCGCTCGGTCACCAGGCGCGCCAGATCGTCGGCGGCCCGGCCCTGCATGCGGGCGGGGATCTCTTCCGACAGAAGTTCGAGAAGCAGTTCGGCCATGGGATCAGGCCTTTCCGGCGGCGGAGACGGAGGGGCTGCCCGCAATCCAGGCCTCGCAGCAGCCCTTGGCCAGCGCCCGCACCCGGCCGATATAGGCCGCACGCTCGGTCACGCTGATCACGCCGCGCGCATCCAGCAGGTTGAAGAGATGGCTGGCCTTGATGCACTGGTCATAGGCCGGCTGGGCCAGACGTGCCGCCAGAAGGCGGGCGCATTCGGCCTCGGCATCGGCAAAGTGCCGGAACAGCATGCCTGTGTCGGCGTGTTCGAAATTGTGCGCCGAATAGTCGCGCTCGGCCCTGAGGAAGATGTCGCCATAGCGAACGCCGCGGTCGTTATAGGCCAGGTCGTAGATGTTCTCCACGCCCTGGATGAACATCGCCAGGCGTTCCAGGCCATAGGTCAGCTCACCCGAGACCGGCTCGCATTCGATGCCGCCGACCTGCTGGAAATAGGTGAACTGCGACACCTCCATGCCGTCGCACCAGACTTCCCAGCCAAGCCCCCAGGCGCCGAGGGTCGGGCTTTCCCAGTCGTCCTCGACGAAGCGGATGTCATGGACCAGCGGGTCGATCCCCAGAACCGCCAGGCTGCCCAGATACAGCTCCTGCAGGTTCTCGGGCGACGGCTTCATGATCACCTGGAACTGGTAATAATGCTGCAGCCGGTTGGGGTTCTCGCCATAGCGGCCGTCGGAAGGGCGGCGCGACGGCTGAACATAGGCCGCATTCCAGGCCTCGGGGCCAAGTGCCCTGAGCGTGGTGGCCGGATGGAAAGTTCCTGCGCCGACTTCCATGTCATAGGGCTGCATGATGACGCAGCCCCGCTCCGACCAATAGTGCTGGAGACGGAGAATGATCTCCTGGAAAGACGGCGCGCCTTTGCGCTCTGTCGCCATGCTCAGCCCGCTGATGCGTGTCGGCAATCCTGCCGCCGACCGGTTCGTTTGGTGCGGCGCGAACATAGCCGCCGGCCGGTTGAGGGTCAAGGATCGCGCGCTTCGCGCAAGATGCGTGCGCAGCCGGGCCGCCCCGCCTTCCCCCCGTTTCCGGGGGAGATGCGGCGGCGCATCTATGATTAAGGGTTGGTTAATGCCTTAAATGCACGCAAAGGATGCAGCCCTGCCCGATCGGGCCTTATCCGATCGGGCAGTCGACGCGGCCACAGGGGCCGGCGCCGGGCACCACGAAGCTGCCGCAGCGGGCGCAGCGGTCGGCATCGGCCACCTCGCGCGCGGCCCGGCGGCGGCGCGGCACATGGCGGGGTTCCCGCCGGTCTTCGCGGCGGATCGCCTCGCGCCGCTGGCCGAAAACCCGCGCCAGCCGGGCCCCGGTGAACACGGCCAGCACCACCAGCACCAGCAGCAGAATTTTCGACAGGCTGAGCATGATACCGCGTCCTCTAAAGACCGTAGCGCGACCAGAGCGCGCGGGCTTCGACCTGCTCGACCAGCCCGGCAATGGCGGCCGAACCGGCGCGCTCGGCCTGCAAGCCCAGCCTCACCCGGCCGAACAGGCCGCTGCGCTCCTGGATCATGGCGAAGCGGACCGCGTCGCCGAAACGGCTGCGCATCACGCTGCGCAGATCGCCCAGCCCGTCGGCCAGCCCCAGTTCCACGGCCCGCGCGCCGACCCAGACATCGCCTTCGAACAGCGGCGTATCACCGGCTTTCTGAAGTCGCTCACCCCGGCGCTCGCGCACCACCTCGATGAAGCGCTGGTGCACCTGTTCCTGAATGCCGCCCAGCCAGGCGATATCCTCGGCCTTCTCGGGCTGGAACGGGTCGAGCCGCATCTTGGAATTGCCCATGGTATAGACCCGGCGGTCGAGCCCGAGCCGCGCCATGGCCCGGTCGAAGCCGAAGCCGGCCGACACCACGCCGATCGAGCCGACCATCGAGGTCTCGTCGACGAAGATCTCGTCGCCGGCCATCGCCAGCCAGTAGCCGCCGCTCGCCGCGACGTCCTCGACGAAGGCGATCACCGGCAGCTTCCTTTCTGCGGCGCGCGCCCGGATATGCTTCCAGATCAGCGAGGACTGGGCCGGCGAGCCGCCGGGGGAATTGATCACCAGCGCCACGGCCTTCGCCTCGGGCAGCTTGAAGGCACGCTCGATCAGCGGCTTCACCGCCTCGTATGACAGGTTCGCCTGGAAGCTGCGGCCGGACATGATCATGCCCTCGAGCCGCAGCACGGCCACGACCGGCGGCGGATTGCGGAACCGCTTCACCGGCAGCAGGCGGAGCAGGCGGCGGAAGCGGCTGGGCTTGTCGGTCAAGGCGGCATGTCTCCCGGATAAAGAGGTTGGGGGATCATATCGAGTGGCGGGCAGCGGCTGTCAACGCCGGGAGGGCGCAGCAAGCGGCAGCGGCGCCGCATCCTCCAGCACCGCCCGGACCGGCGGCGTCCAGTCCCGCTCCTCCCCCGCCAGCACCAGCGGCGCCAGCAGGGTGAGCGGCGTCCGCCGGCCCTTGCGGGCCTGAACGATCACCCGGCCGGCCGGCCGGCCGTCGTCCACCGTGTGCACCGGCAGAACGCGGATGTCACCGGCGGGCCCGGCCAGCGCGGTCAGGATCCCGGCCAGCCGGTCGGCGCGCATGACGATGGTGAAGCTGCCGCCGGGCTTCAGCCGCTTCAGCCCGGCGGCGATCCAGGCGCCGAGGCCGATCCCGTCCTCGACATGGGCGGCGCGGCGGCCGGGATCCGGCGGCGGATCGGCGCGGACCTCCTCGAGAAACGGCGGGTTGGTCAGAACATGGTCGAAGGGCTCTGCCCGCGGGTCGTCCGGTCCCTGCAGCCGGGCACCGACATCCGTCTCCACCACGGTCAGCGCCGCACCGGCGAGCCCCGCATTCACCCGCGCAAGCGCGGCTGCACCCGCATCGCGTTCCACGCCGACCAGCCTGAGCCCGGGCACACGGGCGGCGAGGCAGAGACCGGCCGCACCGGCGCCGAGGCCCAGATCCAGCACCCGCTGCCCCGGTTCCGCCGGCACGGCGGCGGCCAGCAGCACCGGGTCGACCGCGGCGCGATAGCCGCGGATGAACTGAACGAGTTGCACCCGCCGGCCCAGAAGATGATCCAGGCTGACCGTCGACGGATCGATGCCGTGCCGGGCGAGCCTGTCCTGAAGATCGATCGGCGTCGCCATGTTCACCGTCGGGGCCCCAGCATGCGCGCCACCAGCCCGGCCAGACCGCCGGTGGCCTGCGGTGCAGGCCGGCGCGGCGGAGCCGAGATCGGCGCGGTCTCCCCCAGCCCCTGCGCCGCCTCGTCGAGCAGGCGGCGGGCGCGCGGCGCCAGGGCGTCATCCACCATCAGCCGGCGCGGAAAGGCACCGATGGAGCCTTCGGCCAGGCTCATCTGTTCGTCGAAGACCAGGCTGTCGATGCCTTCGGCGGCCAGAACCGCGCGTGCCCAGGACAGGCGCACCGGATCGGTGGTCAGCAATACGACATCCATCATCGGCGATCCCGGGAAGGTGAGGTCATGGCCGCCTCCCGGTCAGGCGCTGAACGAAGGGCGCTGAACGGAGGGCGCGGAAGGGAGGGGGCGAGGTGAAGAGACGGTGACGGGCACCGGACATACGCGCAGCGGCTTGTGCAACGCACACGAGCGCGGCAGGATGTGCGGCGACACACTATACCCACCCCTCGCGTCGCTGCGCATCTTGACCGCGCCGCGCGCCACTTCATATGCTCCCCAGCGCCGTGCGGAGCGTCAAGCCCTGCCGGCCCCGGGTCCAACGTTGCCCTCTTTTTCAACGTTGCCCTGAAACAAGACGGATCGGCTGCTCTCTCGTGGATGCGCGCGCACATTCCTCGCAAGAGGTCCTCTCGACCCTTCAGGCTCTGGTGGCAGATGACCTGAAGCGTGTCAATCAGGTCATCATCGACAACATGCAGAGCCAGGTGGGGCTCATCCCCCAGCTGGCCGGCCATATCGTCTCGTCCGGCGGTAAGCGGCTCAGGCCCCTGCTGCTGCTGATGTCGGCCCGGCTCTGCGGCTATGCCGGCGACCGCCATGTGCCGCTGGCGGCCTGTGTGGAATTCATCCACACCGCCACGCTGCTTCATGACGATGTCGTGGACGAAAGCGAGCTGCGGCGCGGCAAGGCCACCGCCAATGCGGTCTTCGGCAACAAGGCCAGCGTGCTGGTCGGCGACTTCCTGTTCAGCCGCGCCTTTCAGCTGATGACCCGCGACGGCTCTCTGGAGGTGCTGCGCATCCTCTCGGATGCTTCGGCGGTGATTGCAGAGGGCGAGGTGATGCAGCTGCTCACCTCCAATGATCTGGAAACCGACGAAGCGGCCTATCTGCGCGTCATCGAAAGCAAGACCGCGAAGCTGTTCGAGGCCTCCTGCCAGATCGGCCCGGTGGTCGCCGACCGTCCGGCTGCGGATATCGAAGCGCTGGCGCGCTACGGCATGGCGCTGGGCGTGATCTTCCAGCTGACCGACGACCTGCTGGACTATTCGGCAGAGCAGGCGGCGCTGGGCAAGACCATCGGCGACGATTTCCGCGAAGGCAAGATCACCCTGCCGGTGATCGTGGCCCACGAGCGCGGCACGGCCGAGGAACGGGCCTTCTGGTCCCGGACCATGGAAGAGCTGGACCAGCGCGAGGGCGACCTGGAACAGGCCATCGAGCTGATGCGCCGCCACGACGCTTTCGGCGAAACCCTGCGCCGCGCCGAGACTTACGGCGAGATCGCCCGCGCCTCGTTGCAGGGCTTCGCCGACGGGATCGAACGCCGCACCCTGGACGAACTGATCTCGTTCTGCATCGCCCGCGGATTCTGATCGAAAACCTGCTTGCAGGGGCCGCCGGATCCCGCTATAAGGCGCCCCACGGACGCACCGGAGTGTAGCTCAGCCTGGTAGAGCACCGTCTTCGGGAGGCGGGGGCCGCAGGTTCGAATCCTGCCACTCCGACCAACTTCGGTATGTCCGATCGACACACCCCGGCAGGGCAACCTGCCGGGGTGTCGTCGTTCGGGGGACAGGCGGGCAGATCCCGCACGCCGCAAGGGTTGCGGATGGTCGTCCCTGCACTGCGGCATTTTGCGAGGGGCAAATGTCGACTCACATTGCAACCTGATGGTGATCACGGCACCATCATGCAATGCATACGGATCAAATGTGACGCGGTCGTGCCACATCCCCGGTCTGTCATCCTGAACCACCGGACCCCTCTCTCATGGCTGACGGAGAAGCCCTCGACGACGCGATGGAAGACCGCGTGCAGCACGCCGACCGGCTGCTGCGCATGGCGGTCAACCGGATTCCGGAAGCGGTGATCATCTACGACACCGATGATCACGTCGCCTTCGTCAATCAGGCCTATTGCGATTTCTTCCCCTATATGCCCCCGGTCGGGGAGCTGATGGGCCAGAGCTTCGAAGACGTCATCCGCCACAGCATGGTGGCACCGGGTGTCGTGCTCGATCCGCTGGCCCGGACTGATCCGGATGCCTATATCGCCAAGCGCCGCCACCGGCTGCACAACCCGCAGCCCCAGCCCTTCGAGCAGCTGACCGCCGGACGCTGGCATCTGGTCCGCGAGGTCAGGGTGCCGGGGGTCGGCTTTTTCGGCCTGCGCAGCGACATCACCGACATCAAGCAGCGCGAGATCGAGCTGAAGATGGCGCGCGACCACCTGGCCCGCCAGACCCAGCAGCTGGCGGAGGCCCGCGAGGTGGCGATCCGTGCCCGCGAGATCGCGATCGCCGCCCGCCTGGAAGCCGAGCGCGCCAACACCGCCAAATCGGAATTCCTGGCCCGGGTCAGCCACGAGTTGCGCGCCCCGCTGAACGCGATCCTGGGCTTTTCCGAAATCATCCGCGATCAGCTGCTGGGCGATCAGGCGCCGCAGCGCTATGCCGAATACGCCGCCGACATTCACCATGCCGGTTCCCATCTGCTGAAGCTGATCGACGACATCCTCGACATGGCCAAGATCGAGGCCGGCCGGCTGGATCTGATGGTCGACGAGGTGGATCTCCACGGCCTGCTGCGCGAGCTGGTGCACACCTGCCGGCCGCTGGCCCGCCGGAACACCAACCGGTTCGAGACGCAGATCCCCAACGACATCGGCACGTTGAAAGGCGATGTCACCCGGCTGCGGCAGGTGGTGCTGAACCTTCTGTCCAATGCCTGCAAATTCACCCGCGGCGGCGCGGTGACCCTGGCCGCCCGACGGCTCGGCTCCGTCGACGGCCGGGGCGACCTGGTCGAAATTACGGTCACCGATACCGGCATCGGCATGACCGAGGCGCAGCTCGCCCGGGTTTTCGAAGATTTCATCCAGGCCGATGCCTCCATCGCCCGCACCTATGGCGGCACGGGGCTGGGCCTGCCGATCTGCCGGCGGCTCTGCCTGCTGATGGGTGGGGATATCCGCCTGGACAGCAGCCCCGGCAGGGGCACCATCGCCCGGGTGATCCTGCCGGTGGCCGGCCCGCCCGGCATTCGCCCCGCCCCGGCCGACTGACGCAACCCACAACCATAAGGCGTTGCATCCCGCGACACGTCCCCGACAGCGCTTGATATTTCTCGCAAGGGTTGTTCATATAGGATTCAAAGCAACATCAGGGTTTGAAACGACCGCAGCCGGCAGACGGGTGCGGACGAAGGGGGGATGATGTCGTCTGACACGCCGACCAGTGGATCGGTCCGCCCCAAAGCGGGGAGCGGTCTGGATCCGCGCCTCAGGCGGGCCCAGGCCCGCCACGCCTTCGCGATCCTGGTGCTGCCGGCCATCGGCAGCCTGATCGCCATCGGCCTCGCCGTCCATGACGGCGGCGTCCCGGCCGCGGCCCTGATGATTCTGCTCGTGTCCTATATGGCCACCTATGCGGGCATCACCGTCGGGCTGCACCGGCTGTTCGCCCATCGCGCCTTCGAGACCACGCCATGGCTGCGGGCGGTATTCGCCGTGCTCGGCTGCATGGCGGCCCAGGGACCGGCGATCTACTGGGCGGCCAATCACCGGGTCCATCACATCCGTTCGGACCGTGACGGCGACCCGCACAGCCCGCGGATCGCGAACGGGCGGCAGCTGGGGCGCTGGGAAGGGTTCTGGCACGCCCAGGCCGGCTGGACCTTCAGCCACCGCCCGGCGGATGTCTTCGCCGTGACCCGCGACCTGACCCGCGACCGGCTGCTGATGTGGATCAACCAGCGCTATCTGTGGTGGGTGGCCCTGGGGCTGATCCTGCCGGCGCTCGCCGGTGCGCTCGCCATCGGCGGCATCCAGGGCGCGGTGCTGGGCCTGCTGTGGGGCGGCGCGGTGCGGCTGACCCTCAGCTACCACTTCACCAATGCGATCAATTCGCTCACCCACATGATCGGCACCCGGCCCTTCGGCGGCCGGAACACGTCGACCAATCTGTGGCCGATCGCCCTGCCGACCCTGGGTGAGGCCTGGCACAACAACCACCATGCCTTCCCCACCTCCGCCCGCTTCGGCCTGGCGGTCTGGGAGGTGGATATCGGCTGGTGGATCATCCGCAGCCTGGAAGCCGTGGGGCTTGCCTGGAATGTCCGCCGCCCCCTGCCCGAGAGCATAAGCGCCAAGCGCGCCGCAGCCGCCGCAGGCATGCAGGTCGACGACGACGACCGCGTGACGGCCTGAACGCCCCGCCCGACCGCCCTGATTGCGGCCGCATCTCACCCCGGGTGGGCTGATCAGAAATTATCGCGCTGGACGCGAAATTTTCTCTGGTCTCAAGCGTATATCATGCGCATATCAACCCAGGATTGAGTGTTTTCCAGCCTCTCTGACCCTTCCAACGCCGGGCGCAGCCCGCAGCCGGAGACTTGTTCCATGAACACCCAGACCACGCTTCCTGGCGCCCAGCAGGCCGCCGCTGGTGCCCAGGCGGCCACCCGCCCCGATGCCGCGGCCATCGAGGCCTGGCTCGTCGACTATCTGGCCGACCGCCTGGGCCGCGATCGCTCCGAAATCCGCCGGACCGAACGCTTCGAGCGCATGGGCGTCGATTCGCTCGCCGTCGTTTCGATGACCGGCGAGCTGGAAGAATGGCTCGGCCGCAAGGTGGAGCCCACGCTCGCCTACGATCACCCCACCGTCCAGGATCTTGCAGCCGCCCTTGCCGGCTGAGGCCGTGCCCCGACCGGAGTTCGCGCCATGTCACCTGATACCAACCAGATCCATCCCACCAGCCCCGCCGGCGGCCACCCCGGCACGTCGTCGGATGCGCTGCGTTCGCATTACGACATCGGGACCGACTTCTTCGGTCTGTGGCTCGACCCGTCGCTGACCTATTCCTGTGCGCTCTACGAGGCCGGCGATACCGATGATCCGGCGGGCTTCCTGGCCGCCCAGACCCGCAAGCTGGACTTCCACATCGATCAGGCCCATGCCGCCGGCGCGGAGCGGGTGCTGGATATCGGCTGCGGCTGGGGTTCGATGATGCGGCGGCTGGCGGAACGGGGCGCAGGCCACGTCACCGGCATGACCATGACCGAGGCCCATCGCACCCATGTGACGAGCTTCGGCGACCCCAGGCTCGAAGTCGCTCTGACCCCCTGGGCGGGGTTCGAGCCCGAGGCGCCCTATGACGCCATCGTGTCGCTGGAGGCCTTCGAACATTTCGCCCGGCTGGATTCGACCGAGGCGGAGAAGAAGGCCGGCTATCGCGCCTTCTTCGAACGCGCCCATTCCTGGCTGAAGCCGGGCGGGCGGATGTCGATCCAGACCATCGTCTACGGCCGGGCGACCAAGGCGGATTTCAGCGCCTTCTGCGCCGCCGAAGTCTTCCCCGACAGCGACCTGCCGCGGCTGCACGAGATCATGGAAGGCTGCGACCGCCTGTTCGAGGTGGAGCGCCTGCGGTGCGACCGCGAGATGTATGTCCGCACCTTCCAGAGCTGGCTCGACGGGCTTCGGGCCAATCGCGCGGCGGCCGAAGCCATCGTCGGCCCCGCCGTGGTCGATCGGTTCGAGAAGTATTGCGGCGTGTTCATGATCGGCTTCCACACCGGCGCCATGAACCTGGCCCGGATCGGCTTCCGCAAGGCCGGTTGAGCGAAGGGGGCGTCGATGACCGCCGATACCACCGCCACCACCCTGGTCCACCGCCTTGAAGACCTGGCCCGCGACCGCGGCGACGCGCTGGCCTATGTCTTCCTGGCCGATGGCGAGCGCGAACAGGCCCGGATCGACTATGCCGGGCTCGGTGCCCGCGCCCGGGCGATCGCCCGCGGCCTGCTGGCGGTGGCGGAACCGGGAGACCGGGCCCTGCTGCTGCATCAGCCGGGCATGGGGTTCATCGAAGCCTTTTTCGGCTGTCTGGTTGCGGGTCTGGTTGCGGTGCCGGCCTATCCGCCGCGCCGCAACCAGTCGCTCGACCGGCTGGGGGCCATCGTCTCGGGCTGTGGCGCCCGGGTGATCCTGATCGCCGGGGACCAGCGCGCCCAGTTGGAACCCCGCTTTGCCGAGGCCGGCGCCGAGGGGGCCGGCGCCATCGCCGCCGCCCGGATCCTGGCGACCGACGAGATGGCGCCCCTGCCCGAAGACCTGCTGCCGCGTGCACCCGCCGTCGGGCCCGACGATCTCGCCTTCCTGCAATACACCTCGGGCTCGACCGGTGATCCCAAGGGGGTGATGGTCAGCCACGGCGCGCTTGCGGCCAATCAGCGGCTGATCCGCCGCGCCATGGGCCATGGGCCCGAAACGGTTTTCGCCGGCTGGCTGCCGCTCTATCACGACATGGGGCTGGTCGGGAACCTGCTTCAGCCGCTCTGGCTGGGCATTCCGTCGGTGCTGATGGCGCCCGCCGCCTTCCTGCAGAAGCCGATGCGCTGGCTCAGGGCGATTTCCGACTGGAAGGCCACCACCGCCGGCAGCCCCGATTTCGGCTACGACCTGTGCGTGCGCCGCTTCCGCCCCGATCTCTGCGAGGGGCTGGACCTGTCGTCATGGAGCGTCGCCTATAACGGCGCCGAGCCGGTCCGGGCCGAGACGCTGGAGCGCTTCGCCGCCACCTTCGCCCCCTACGGCTTCCGTGCCGACGCCTTTTATCCCTGCTATGGCATGGCCGAGACGACGCTGATGATCTCGGGCGGCAGCCAGGGCATCGCGCCGCCGGTCATCGACGTGGACGGCAGCGCGCTCGATCTGGGCCGGGTGGTGCCGCCGGTCGCGGGCGCCATCACCCCGCCCCGCCGGCTGGTGGGGTGCGGCCGGCCGGGCCAGGGGCTGGCGGTCGCGATCGCCGACCCCGAAACCGGCCGCACCCTGCCCGACGGCCGGATCGGGGAAATCCTGGTCACCGGCACCAGCCTGGCCCGCGGCTACTGGCAGCGCCCTGAGCTGACCGACGAGGTCTTCGGCGCCCGCCTGCCCGGCGACGACCGCCGCTGGCTGCGCACCGGCGATCTGGGCTGCCGGATCGACGGCGAGCTTTACGTCACCGGCCGGATCAAGGAACTGATCATCATCCGCGGCCGCAATCACTACCCGCAGGATGTCGAGACCGCGATCACCGCCGCCTGCCCCGATCTCGCCGCCGGGGCCGCGGCTGCGGTGTCGGTAGATGGACCGGATGGCGAGACGGTGGTGGCGATGATCGAGGCCGAGCGCGAGCGCATGCGCCGCCTGAACGGGCCCGAAATCTTCGCCGATGCGGTCGAAGCGGTGGCGGCGGCCCTGGAACTGCGCCTGGACCGGCTGGTGATCCTGAGGCCCAACACCATCCTCAGAACCTCGTCGGGCAAGATCCGGCGGCGCGAGATGCGCGCCCGGCTGCTGGCGGGCCTGCTCGATCCGCTCTGGGACAGCGCCGCGCGCGAACCCGCCCGCCAGCCCGAAGCCGCGGAGGCGTGACGGATGGAGCCCGCCTGGTCGGCGCAAGAGGAGCTGCGCATCTTCCGCCACGCCGTGCGTGGCTTTCTGGCCACGGAATTCGTGCCCCGGCTCGACGCCTGGCGCGCGCAGGGCATCGTCGACCGCCAGGCCTGGACGGCGGCGGGTGCGATGGGCCTGCTGCTGACCGAACACGACCCGGATCTGGGCGGCGGCGGCGGCAGTTTCGCAACCGAGGCGATCGTTTACGAAGAGCTGGCGCGGATCGGCGACACATCCTTCTGCAAGGGCGTGCATGAATGCTGCGCGGGCTATATCCGCGCCTATGGCACGCCCGAACAGCAGCGCCGCTGGCTGCCGGACCTTGCCGCCGGGCGGCGGATCGGCGCCATCGCCATGACCGAGCCCGGCAACGGATCGGATCTGAAGGCGGTGCGCACCACCGCCCGGCCGCAGGGGGACCATTATCTGGTCTCGGGCTCCAAGACCTTCATCTCCAACGGCGCCTCGGCCGATCTGATCCTGCTGGTGGCGACCGTGGACCCGGCGGCGGGCGCGAAAGGCGTCACCCTGCTGGTGCTGGAAACCGACGACCTGCCCGGCTTCCGCCGCGGCCGGCGGCTGGCCAAGATGGGCCAGTGCGGCCAGGACACCTCGGAACTCTTTTTCGACGACATGATCGTGCCGGCCACCAACCGGCTGGGGGCGGCCGACGGTCTGGGGTTCGGCCAGCTGATGTCACAGCTGGCCTATGAACGCCTGATCATCGCGGTGCAGGCGGTGACTTTTGCCGAGCGCGCGCTGGCACTCGCCGTCGACCATGCCATGACCCGCGAGACCTTCGGCCGGCCGCTGATCGACCATCAGGCGCTGCGCTTCGCCCTGGCCGATGCCCGCACCGAAGCCCATACCGGCCGGGTGCTGGTCGACGACTGCATCGCCCGCATCATCGAGGGCCGGCTGGACGCCGAAACCGCGGCCATGGCCAAGCTCTGGACCACCGAGATGCAGGGCCGGGTGGTCGATGCCTGCCTGCAGGTCTTCGGCGGGGCGGGCTACATGGCCGAACACCCGCTGGCACAGATGTATGTCGATGCCCGCGCCCAGCGGATCTATGCCGGCTCCAACGAGGTGATGAAGGAAATCGTCGCCCGCGGCCTGGCGACACTGAAGGGGTCCCCGCAATGACCGATACCCGGCCGCTCGACGCGCGGCGCGCCATCGACGCCCGCGCGCTCTACGACCACCTGACCGGCAATGGCAGCCGGTTCCTGCGCGTGGGGGAGTTGCTGACCGCGGGGGCGGAAGCCGCCCCCGAGCTGCTGCCCGATGCGCAGACCCTTGCAGCAGAAGCCGCCCGGCCGCTTTCGGCCAAGACCGGGGTGGAGATGGCCCAGGCGCTGTTCCTGCAGGCGATCTTCGCCGACCGCGCCCGCGGCCTGCATCTTTGCCATGCGATGCAGCTGCCCCGCCCCGAGGCCGCCGCCAATGCCGCGCGGCTCGCCCGGGACGACGTGCTGGATCTGGGGCTGGTCCGGGTGGAACGGTACGGCCGGCTGCTGGTGGTGGAGAACCGCAATGCCGGCCGGCTGAATGCCGAGGACGTGCCCACCATCGACGCGCTGGAACATGCGGTCGATGCCGCCCTGCTGGACGAAGAGAGCACCGCCTGCATCCTGCGCGGCGGCGTGGTCGACCATCCCCGCTATGCCGGGCGCCGGCTGGCGGGGGCCGGACTGAACCTCACCGATCTCTACGAGGGCCGCGTGCCCTATGTGATGTATATCGAGCGCGAAATGGGCTGGGTCGCCAAGGTCTTCCGCGGCCTGGCGGCCCCCGACCGCCTGCCCGACGAACTGGCCGAGACGCGCGAGAAGGCCTGGATCGGGGTGATCGACGGCTTCGCGATCGGCGCCGCCACCCAGGCGCTGCTGGTCTGCGACGCGGTGGTGGCAGAGGCCGGCAGCTGGTTCAACGTGCCCGCCCGCAAGGAAGGGCTGGTGCCGGGCTGCACCAATCTGCGCCTGCCGCGGATCATGGGCGACCGGCTGGCCCGCCAGATCATCATGAACGGCCGCACCATCCGCGTGGACGAGCCCGAAGCCCGGCTGCTGATCGACCGCGTGGCCGAACCCGACGGGCTGGAGACGGCGATCGACGAGGTGGCGGCCGATCTGGTCGATGGCGGCGTGGTCTCGATCGCCGGCAACCGCCGCGCCTTCCGGGTGGCCCAGGAACCGCTGGACCTGTTTCGCGCCTATCTTGCGACCTATACCCGCGAGGTGGCGGTCTGCCATCTGAGCCCGGCGCTGGTCGCCAATCTGGAACGGCACTGGACCGGGCGGAAGGCGCGCGGCTGAGCGCCTCAGGCGGTCGCGACCCAGCCCCGCCAGGTGAAGGCGGCGAAGAACGGGCTGACGTCGCGGAAGCCGCCCTCCTCCAGGATCGCGGTGTCGGTGGCGGGGTCGAAGGTCATCAGGCTGCGGCGCACCGCTTCGCGGGCACCGTTGGTCTGTTCGACATCCGCGCCCATCGACACCGCATAGGCGGCATAGCGCGACAGCCAGAGATCGCGTTCCGCCGCCCCTTGCGGAAAGCTGGAATGGGCGGCGACGAACGGCGCGCCGGGCACCAGGCGGCGGTGGATCCCGGCCACCGTCCGCCGGCGTTCGGCCGCGTCCAGAAAATGCAGGGTCAGCAGGCAGGTCGCGGCATCGAAGGGCCCCTCGGGCGCATCGTCGATATAGCCCTGGACCAGATCCACCCGCGCGGCCAGATTCCCCAGCGTGCGGCGGGCCAGCCCCAGCATTTCGGATGATGGATCCACGCCGGTGAAGCGCCAGCCGGGCTGCGCCTCGGCCATGACCTTCAGCTCCAGCCCGCCCCCGGCGCCCAGAACCAGGATCCGGGCATCGGCCGGCACCCGTTCGGCCAGCAGCAGCCAGGTCATGCGGTGCAGCGCCTCCAGCCCCGGCACGAAGCGCCGCGGGCCGTCGGCATAGGCGGCCACCGCCTGGGGGTTGCAGAAATGGCTGACGAGATCGGCCGTGCCGCCATCGGCAGGGGTGTCCGACATGAGATGCTGTCCTCCGGCTCCTAATTCGTAACTTACGATGATACGAATCAGAATGAAGGTCAACGCCGGGGATCGCGCGGCAGCGGCGGTCGGATCAGACCGCCTCGGCCGGGGTGTCGAACAGGAAACAGCCGGTGATGCGGTGCTGACCGTCGACCATCTGCAGCGTGTAGACCGCCATCACCACCCCGCCTTTGCGGGTCTGCAGCATGGCCCGCTGCACGAAGCGGCCGTCGGCAAGGCGCCAGGCCGGGCCATAATCGACCCGCACGGGCCGGATCACGGCCGGATAGGCATGGTGCACCATGCGCAGAAAGCGATCGGGCGTGCCGAACCGGGCCTGGATGGCGGGTGCCGCCATGGCGAAGGCCGCGGCGGCATCGTCGCGGGCCAGCGCCGCAAGCTGACGGTCGATGGCCGCGATCACCGCCGACCGCTCGGCCGCATCGGCCGCCACGGCCACGGGAACCGCGGTCCGGGCCGGATGATCCGCCCGCGGGTGATCGGCCGCCACCACCACCAACGCCGTGCCGATCAGCAGCGATGCCGCGATCTTGATCCATCCCCGGCCGATGGCCGGCAAGCCTTGCTGACGGGACATCTCCGGGCCTCCCCCCTGTCGCCGCGCGCACACCCCATGTTCATGACATGGGGTGCCGCGGGGGAAGATCCAGGGTGATCAGGCGGTTGCAAGGCGCGGCTGGCGAAGGCCCAGGAGCTGAAGCTCGGCCAGCACCGCCACCACCACCGCCTGGCCGATGACCAGCGCATAGCCGGGGCCCGTCGGCTCCACCCAGCCCAGAACCAGAAGGGCAATGCTGTCGACGACCCAGAGCAGGTTCAGGATGGCGAGCGTGCGCACCGCCTTGCGAGGCAGCGGATCGCGCGTCGCAATCAGCAGAATGCCGCCCGCGATCACGACCAGGGCGATACCGGTAGCGGCCAGCAGCCCGCGCGGCAGGCCGGTCAGTTCGGCGACCAGGCCGCCGGCGATCAGGAACAGGGCAGCCATGCCAAGCCCGCTCAGGGCATCGAACCAGAGCACGCGGCGCAGCAGGGTCGGGTTGACGGTCATGACGGGTCTCCTTCAGGGAGCAGTGCCGGACGGGGCCCCTTGCCCGCCGTCCTGCCCCTATCAGACACCGGCGATCCCCCGCCGGCGATTATGCCGGAGGTAATGATCACGATGACGTTATGCCCCCTTGTCATGAGGCTTTGTCATGAGGCTTTCATCGATGTGGCCGCATCATGACCCGCGACGAAACCGGAAACGCTCCCCATATATAGTCGTCCCACCCGAGGCCGCAGCTCTTGCGGCCACCTTCGGAACGGACAGGAAAACATGACCGATGCCGAGCTTCATGGCTGCCTCGACTTTATCCGTCAGACTGAAAAGCTGAAGGACGTCCTGCGCAATTCCTACACCGCCTCCGGCCGTCACGAGAGCACGGCTGAACACAGCTGGCGTCTGGCACTGATGGCGATGGTGCTGGGCCCGGATCTGGGCCGGGATGGCGAACCGGTCGACCTGCTGCGCGTGCTGAAGCTCTGCCTGATCCACGATCTGGGCGAGGCGATCGGCGGCGATGTGCCGGCGATCCGGCAGACCGGCGGACCGGACAAGGCGGCGCAGGAACGCGCAGATCTGATCACCCTGCTGGAACCGCTGGATGCCGCACGCCGCGCCGAATTCCTGGCGCTCTGGGATGATTACGAGGCGGCTGCCACGCCGGAGGCCCGGCTGGTCAAGGCGCTCGACAAGATGGAAACCATCATTCAGCACAATCAGGGTGCCACCGCCCCCGATTTCGATCACGGCTTCAACCTGGATTACGGCCGACGCTATGCCGAGGGCCATCCGTTGCTGGCCCGGCTGCGCCGCCTGGTCGATGCCGACACCCGCGCACGGATGGCGGAGGCGTCCCCGCCACCCCGGCGCACCGGCTCGGAGGGGTGATCCGCCACCGCCTCAATCGGACATGACCTGATCGACCATGGCCAGCAGCTCCTCGCGCCCGGCGCCGTCGCGGGCCTGGATCGACATGCCCTGGATGACGGCGCCGTAAAGCCGGGCGAGCGCCCCGGCATCGGTTCCCGCAGGCCAGCGCCCGGCAGCGATGCCGCGGCGGATGCAGGCGGCGATGGCCGCAATGGTATCGCGGCGCAGCCGTGCGGTCTCCGCCGCCACCGCGTCATGCTCGGGCGCGCAGGTGATCAGGGCGGTGGAGATCAGACAGCCGGCGGGTTGCCAGGGATCGGTGAAGGCGATGGCGGTTTCGCGCAGCAGCCGCCGGATCGCCGCCCGGGCATCGGGCTCCTCGTCCAGCGCGCGGATCGTGAACAGCCCCGGCCCCGCACGATAGGCAGCCATCACCTCGCGATACAGCTCTTCTTTCGAACCGAAAGCGGCGTAGAGGCTGGGCGGGGTGATGCCCATCGCCTGGGTCAGGTCGGCGACCGAGGTGCCCTCGTACCCCCGTTCCCAGAACAGGCGCATGGCCTTGGCCAGGGCCGCGTCTCGGTCGAAGCTCCGCGGGCGGCCACGGCCCTGACGCGGGGTCGGCGATGGGGATGACGGGTTTTTCATAGCGATCGATATATATTTCTGTTGCGCCGGGACAGGCATCTGCTCATTAATATAGCGACTGCTACTTAAATGGAGAAGCGCCATGCGCAGCCTGTCCGTCGCCGCATCCCTTGCGGCGGTCACGCTCCCCCTCGCCCTGACGCCGGCCGCGGCCGACGACAAGACCACGGGTGACAAGACCACGGGAGAGAAGACCTTGGGCGCCCGGATCGACCGGGTGGTCGACACGGCGATCGCCGAAGGCCGGATTGCCGGTGCGGTGATCCTGGTCGCCGAGGACGGTCGGCTGGTTCATCGCCGCGCCGCCGGCCATCTGGACCGCGAGGCGGGCCTGCCGATGCGCGAGGATGCGATCTTCCGCTTCGCCTCGGTCAGCAAGCCCTTCGTGGCGGCGGCGGCGCTGGCCCTGGTCGATGACGGGGTTCTGGATCCCGACGCGCCGATCACCCGCCATCTGCCCGGCTTTCGGCCGGCGACCAGCGATGGCGACCGGCCGGTGATCACGCTGCGCCAGCTGCTCAGCCACACCGCCGGGCTCGATTACGGTTTCTTCCAGCCGGCCGACGGCCCCTATGCCCGGGCGGGCATTTCCGACGGTCTTGATGATCGCCCCGGCCTGACCCTGGCCGAAAACCTGCGCCGGCTGGCCCTGGTGCCGCTGCGCAGCCGCCCGGGCGCGGCCTGGCATTACTCGCTGGCGATTGACGTGACCGGCGGGCTGATCGAGGCTGCAACCGGTCGCACCCTGCCCGATGTGGTCCGCGAGAAGGTGACCGAACCGCTCGGCCTTGAAGACACCGGCTTCACCGTCGCCGACACCACGCGGCTGGCGGTGCCCTATGTCGACGCCCCACAGGGCGGCGTGCCACGGCGGATGGCGGCGGCCGAAGCGGTGCCCTTCGGCGGCAGCGCCGTGCATTACGCGCCGGGCCGGATCCTCGATCCCGATGCCTGGCCATCGGGTGGTGCCGGCATGGCGGGGACCGCCGCCGATGTCCTGGCGCTGCTGGAAGCGATCCGTACCGGCGGCGGCGGGGTGTTGAGCCCCGGGATGGCGGCAGCTTTCGCCCGCCCGGCCACCGGCAACCTGCCGCTGGACGTCACCGGCCCCGGCTGGGCCTTCGGGCTCGGCGCCGCGGTGCTGACCGATCCGGCCCTGGCCGGCAGCCCGCAAAGCCCGGGCACATGGGCCTGGGGTGGTGCCTATGGCCATTCCTGGTTCGTCGATCCGGTCCGGAAGCTGACCGTCGTGGCGATGACCAACACCGCCCTCGCCGGCATGACCGGGGCCTTCCCGGATGCCCTGCGCGATGCGATCTATGCCGACTGACCGGCCCCGCTCTGGCCAACCCCTCCCTCGGGCCAGAGGGCCGCAACAGTTCGGGCTACGATGGCCGGCACGGTGTCGCCGGGCGCGATGGCAAGCCGGCCGTCGATGATCAGCATCGACAGGCCGTGAACCAGCGCCCAGCGCGCCCGGGCCAGATCGGGATCGATGTCGGGGGTCGCCCCCATCGCATGGGCGGCTTCGGCATCGGCGGCGATCAGCTGTTTCTGGGCCGGATCGAGCGGCCCCACCATCAACCGGAACAGGCCAGGATTTGCGCGGGCGAAGCCGACATAGGCCTGCGCCTGTGCCAATGATCGCGACCGGGGATCAACCCCCTGATCGGCCGCGGCTTTCAGCGCCGCCCCCAGCTCGCGAAAGCCCTGGGCAGCAAGCTCGGCGAGCAGCGCCTCGCGGTTCTCGACATGGCGATAGGGCGCCATGGCCGAGACGCCCGCCTGGCGTGCCACCTCGCGCAGCGACAGCCGGTCATGGCCGTCCGCCTCGACCAGGCGGCGGGCGGCCGCGATCAGCACCGGCTTCAGATCGCCGTGATGATAGCCGTGGGATTGTCGTGCCGCACCCGTCTCCCCCATTGACGTCCCTCTCGCCCGCCTTAATGTTTACAATGTAAACATATGAGGGGCGGCCGGTCCAGTCGCCGGCAAGAGACAGGGTCAAGGGGTCGAGGCATCATGATCGTCGTGCATCATCTGAACAATTCGCGCTCGCAGCGCGTGCTCTGGCTGCTGGAAGAGCTGGGGCTCGACTACGAGATCCGGCGCTATGAGCGCGACCCGGCAACCATGGAAGCGCCGCCCAGCCTGAAGGCGGTGCATCCGCTGGGCAAGTCGCCGGTGATCACCGACGGCGACGTCACCGTGGCCGAGACCGGTGCCATCGTCGACTACATCCTGGAGCGCTATGGCGAGGGCCGGCTGGTGCCGGCCGCCGGCACGCCCGAGCGGCTGCGCTGGCGCTATTGGATGCATTATGCCGAAGGCTCGGCGATGCCGCTGCTGGTGATGAAGCTGGTGCTGATGCGCGCCCCCGACCGCACCCCGGCGCTGATCCGGCCGCTGGTGCGCAAGATCACCGGCGCGATCAATGCCGGCTTCGTCGACCCCCGACTCAACACCAACCTCGCCTTCTGGGAGGCGGAACTCGCCCGCGGCCCCTGGTTCGCCGGGCCCGACTTCACCACCGCCGACATCATGATGAGCTTCCCGGCCGAAGTGTCGGCACAGCGCATCGAAGGCGCGCGCAACGCCACACGCGTGCAGGATTTCGTGAAACGCATCCACGCCCGCCCGGCCTTCCGCCGCGCCCTGGAGCGCGGCGGCGCCTATGCCTATGCCGACTGACGCCCGCCCGAAAGCCCGGCGTCACCCCTGAAGGCCCCTGCTCCCGCACGGTCCCGTGCGGGAGCAGGCCGCCATTGCGGCGGTGGCCAAGGGCGCGGAAGCGCCCGCTTGGGCCGAGGGACCCCACAGACTCCCGCTCCCGCACGGGACTGTGCGGGAGCAAGCCGCCATTGAGGCGGCGGCCAAGGGGTGCGGAAGCACCCCGCCCGGCGAGGGACCACAAAGACTACTCCATCCAGGCGATGTCGGAGATGGGGGCCGGCGCGCCAGTCACCGGGCGGAGCGCCGTGGCCTTGCCCGTGGCCAGATCCAGCCTGTGGATCACCCCGCCATTGACCATCCAGCCGGCCTCGCCGCCCATCTCGGTCGAGACGATGTTGAAGGCGATGGGGGTGTCGACGGTGACGCCCAGCCGGCCGATCGCGGTCAGCACGCCGTCATTCGGCGGTGCCTGCTTCACCAGGGCGCCGATCGTGGCGTCGATGTCGTAAAGCGCGGTGGCTTCGGCCTTCCGGCCGGTGCGCGAATTGGTATAGGCGCCGGCCACGATGTTCGGGGTCTCGCCCTTGTGCATGTCGGCATAGGCGAGCCGGCCATCGACCACCGCCTTGCCGTCGTCGACATTGACCCTGAGATTGGTGCCGTCGGGCGTCATCACCCGCAGCCGGTCGGCGGCCGGGTTGAAATCGACCGTCACACCATGGCGGGCCGACAGCTTCTCCGACAGGGTCGCCCGCACCGTCGCCTCGCCCGTGTCGGGATCGATGGTGACGATCCGGCCATCGCCCGTCAGGCCGTAGAGCCGGCCATCTGCCGGGCGGACATCGATGCCGATCAGGCCGGGCACGCCTGAAATCTCGGCCATGCCGGTCACCTTGCCGGTGGTCGGGTCGATCTGCACCAGGCTGCTGTCGCCCGCAAGCCCCACCAGCGTACCGGCAGAAGCCGTGGTCATGCCCGGCATCATCGCCAGCATCGGCAGGGCCAGAGCGGCCGTGGCGGCAGCCCGGGCGGCGCCGGTCTTCAGGTATTGAAAGCGTGTCATGGTCGGCGTCTCCCTCTCGTTCGGGGGCGGCGTCGGCGGGACGATCAGGGCCCGCTCCACCCATCAGGGAAACAACGCAGCAACCGCTCGGGATGGATGCACGGTCGTGGCGGATTTTTCCGTCCACGCCTGCCCGGGCTGCGGGCGGTTAGCCCGGGTTGGACATTTTGCAATGCATTATTTCAAACGTTCAATTGACTCACGGGAAACTTTCCCCTACATAAGGCCTGTGCTCACGAAAGGATCGGTCAGGAAACCCGGCGGACACTGTCGGAAACAGCCGATCCCTGTTGAACGCCCTGATGACTGGCAATTCGGCGGCGCAGGCTGCGTCTCCCCGGCAGATCCGCCGCCGTTGCTCATCCGTCATCGGTCCCCCTCCTCTCCCCCATGAGTGAGCGGTGACGGATGTCGTCTCGGACGCCCGGCCCCTGGTGGCCCGGGCGTCCTTTTTTTTTGGGAGAGAGGAGTCTGTTTGGCCCTCGCCGGGCGGGCGCTCCCGCGCCCTTGGCCGCCGCCGCAATGGCGGCTTGCTCCCGCACGGGGGCGTGCGGGAGCGGAGCCTGTATGGCGGAGATCGAGCCTCTGGCCGGGCGGGAGTCTGTTTGGCCCTCGCCGGGCGGGCGCTCCCGCGCCCTTGGCCCCCGCCGCAATGGCGGGAGTCTGTTTGGCCCTCG
>NZ_NYWI01000068.1:0-71373 GCF_002684955.1 Tistrella sp.
CCTTTGACCTTTTTGCCCGCGTCATAGCCCGACGGATCGATCCGCGCCCCCCTTTTTCCGCGCTTTTGACGCTCTGGCTGTCGATGATTGCGGCGCTCGGTCCGGCCTCTTTCCCGGCCAGATCGCGAACATCCACGAACAGGGCATGGTGGATCCGCGCCAGCGTGCCATCCCATTCCCACAGACCCAGATATTCATGCACCGTACTCCGGGGCGGCAGATCCTTGAGCAGAGCCCGCCATTGGCAGCCGGTCATCAGCACATAGAACACACCGTTGAGAACTTCGCGGACATCGACCGTGCGCTGTCGACCACCCCGCTTCGCAGGCGGGATCAGCGGCTCGACAAGCGACCATTCTTCATCCGTCAGGTCGCTCGGATATCTCAGGCCAGGCCGTTCATAAACCCGGCGGGTTTCCGTCGTCCACATTCTGTCCGCTCCCGTTTCCTCTGGCGCGGCAGAGAATCACAACGGATTCACCGGATTCAATAACCTTCCGGACGGGCTCTCATTGTCCCGGTCGTGACGATTGCAGTGTCGATGGTATCCTACCGATATGTGGAACGGCCGTTGATGCGGCTGCGTCCGCGGCGGCCCGCACGTGCGGTATCGGCCGAGGACTGACCGGTCATAAACGGGGGCTAATCGATCCGCCCGGTAACCACGCGTCGGTTCGGCAGCGAGACTGTGACGGAGGTGCCATCGTCGGGCCTGCTGCGGATGCTCAGCTCTCCATCATGGAGCTTCACGAACGACGCCACGATCGCAAGGCCCAGCCCGGTGCCTTCCTTCCGCCGGACCAGCGGGTCGCTCTCCACCCGGCGGAACGGCTTCAGGGCCTCGGGGATCTCCTCGGGGCGCATACCCGGGCCGTTATCCGTGACCGTGAAGGTCAGCGACCGGTCGGGCATCAGCCGCACCACCAGAGAGATGCGGCCGCCATCGGGCGTGAACTTGACCGCATTGCCCAGCAGGTTGATCAGTACCTGACGCATCTTGCGGCTGTCGCACGAGACCGCGACCGGCCGGGAGGGCGTCATCAGGTGAAGCACATGGCCGGCCTTGCGGGCCCGGGCCGAGACGATCGAGATCGCCGGGCGGACGATGTCGTCCACCGACACGGTCTCTTCGTCGAGCGTCGCTTCGCCGGCCTCGATCCGGGCCAGATCCAGCAGGTCGTTGATCAGCTCCAGCAGGTGACTGCCGGCACCTGCGATATCGCCCGCATATTCCATCTGCTTGGGCCCGAGCGGGCCGAACACTTCGGCCTTCAGCGTCTCGGCCATGCCGATGACCGCGTTCAACGGCGTGCGCAGCTCGTGGCTCATATGCGCCAGAAAGGCGGTTTTGGCGAGGTTGGCGGCCTCGGCCTCGTCGCGTGCCGCGGCCAGATCCTGCCGTGCCCGGTCCAGTTCTTCGACGCGGAGCGCCAGCGCCGTGCGGTGGCGGCTCAACCGGCGGAGCATCCGGCGATGCGATTCGAAAGCGCCCAGGATCATCATCAGCAGCAGGGCGGCGAGGGCCTCGGGCCACATGGCCGTCAGCACGGTGGTCTTCAGCCCCGACATCGCGTCGATATGGATCAGCGACCAGGGCGTGCCGGCGATGCGGGTGTGGAAAAGCGCCGCCGCGCCTGCCGGCTTCAGAACGCCGCGGGCCTGCGCATTCATCTGGTCCACAAGGCCGCCGGTACCGCCGGCCGCCTGCCAGATCCGGTCGGGCAGGCCGGTGTCGTCCACGGCCGGCAGTTCGCCGTCGCCGGCCGACAGGGCGATCACATGGCCGGCCTCGTCGATCAGCATCTGGGTGCCGTCGGGCAGGTCCATCTCGTCGAGCATCCGGGCGAGCGCTTCTTCGGTCAGGTCGATGCTGATGACGCCGCGAAACCCGGCCGGCAATGTCGCGCCGGCGGCGATCACCGGCCGCACGATCGACACGATCCGCCCCTTGCCCGCCAGGTCTTCATAAGGCGCGGTCCAGAAGGTCCGGCCGGTCGGGTTGGTGTCGGGCCGCGCGCGCACCATCAACTCGGCCGACATCAGCGCATCGCTGTAGCGGGCAGTCTCTCCGGCACCGAAGGGATAGAGCAGCAGAAAGCGCCGCGCCGACATGTAGTAGATCCAGGCGCTTTCCGGCAGCTGGCGCAGGGCGCCGAGCACGAAAGGCTCGATCGTCGCCACCGCCGACATTTCGTCGAGCAGGGCGGGCATGGTCGACGGGTCGTCGGGCAGGCGGCCGGTCAGGCGCCCGGTCATGCCGGGGCCGGGTGGCACCTCGAAACGGTCGTTCTCGCGCAGGAAGGGCAGGCGAAGCACCGGCGGGCGGTCCATGGCCTGCGCCGCCGCCGTGCCCAAGGCATCGATCTCGGCCGCCGCTATCCGGGCCGTGGTCGTGATCACGTCGCCACCGGTTCGCAGACGGGTCTGGCGCAGGTCGATCTGATGGTTCAGCCGGTCCTGATACTGCACCATCAGCCCGGTGCCGGCGGCGCCCAGAACCAGGGCATAGGCGGTCAGCGCCACCCAGCCGGCCATCGGCCGTCGCAGCCGCCGGATCGGGGTCACGGCCGGCCGTGCGGCCGGCTGGTCGATGTCGCTGGACGTCTCGCTCGCCATGCCGAGACGCTACACGACACCCGGGTTCCCGTCATCGGAAATGGCGGAGAACAGCCGGTGTCCGCAGCCTTTGCGCCACTTCGCGCACCGGGTGTCGCAATGCTGCCGCAGTCGCGGGCTCAACTGTCGCCGGCGTCCTCGTCCTCCTCGCGCGCCCAGATCGGCGGCGGGCGGTTCATGGCGTCGAGCGCACCGTCCAGGATGTAGCCGGCGGCGGCCTTGTCGACCAGTTCCGCCCGGCGCTTGCGCGACATGTCGGCGTCGATCATGTAGCGCTGCACCGCGGCGGTCGACCAGCGCTCGTCCCAGAACATCATCGGCAGGTCGATGCCGTCGGCGGTCAGGAACTGGGCCAGATTCTCGCGGAACTGGCGGATCGACTGGCAGCGCGGGCCTTCGGTGCCGTCCATATTGACCGGCAGGCCCAGCACCACCGCCACCACGCCGCGTTCGCGCACGATCGCGGCCATGCGGGCGGCATCGACGCGGAACTTGGTGCGGCGGATCAGCTCGATCGGCGTCGCCACCCGGCGCAGCTCGTCCGAGACCGCGATGCCGACCGTCTTGGTGCCGACGTCCAGCCCCATGATCCGCCCCTTGGCGGGCAGCATCCGGGCCAGCTGCCAGGGGGTGAGGTCGGGCTTGGGGGCAGGCTTGGACGGCGCCTCGGGTCCGGCCTCCGAATCTGCCTCGGAATCGGCCTCTGAGGCGGGGTTGCGGTTCGTCATGGCGGGTGTTACCTTGCGGCCTCGCTGCCGCTGAACGGGTGTGTCGAGAGCCGCCATCTGGCCGCTTTTCCGCCAGGAATGTCAAGCACGGGGACCTGTGCCTTGCGCGAAGGTGCACGGGGTGCCCGTCGACCGGCCCGGGAAGCGGCCGTCGTCAGATTGACTGCCGGTTCTCGCGAAACCGGCCGCCGGAACCATTGGAGTGGGGCAGCGACGATGACGCTCGATCGAGCCGCCGTCAGGAAGATCGCCACCCTCGCCCGTCTGGATGTGCCCGAAGACGAACTCGACGGCTATGCCCGCGAGCTGGGCGGCATCCTCGACTGGGTGGAGCAGCTGCGCGAAGTCGACACGCAAGGGGTGGCGCCGATGACCGGTGCCGCCGACAAGGGGCTGCCGCAGCGCCCCGACGTCGTGACCGACGGCAATTGCCGCGACAAGGTGATGGCCAACAATCCGGCCGGCGACCCCGTCTTCTTCGTCGTCCCCAAGGTCGTGGAGTGATCGACATGACCACCAGACCGACGGATTTCACCATCGCCGGTGCCGCCGAGGCGCTGGCGAAGGGCGACATCTCTTCGCGCGACCTGACCCAGGCGCATCTGGATGCGATGGCGGCGACCCGGTCGCTCAACGCCTTCGTCGTCGAGACGCCCGAAATTGCGCTCGCCCGTGCCGACGAGGCCGATGCCCGTCGCGCGCGCGGCGAGGCCCTGGGCCCGATGGACGGCGTGCCGGTTGCGATCAAGGATCTGTTCTGCACCGAGGGTGTGGAGACTACCGCATCCTCGAAGATCCTCGACGGCTTCGTGCCGCCCTATGAATCGACCGTCAGCGCGAACCTCAAGGCCGCGGGTGCGGTGATGCTGGGCAAGACCAGCATGGACGAGTTCGCGATGGGCTCGGCCAACATCACCGCGGCGACCGGGCCGGTGCGCAACCCCTGGGGCCCCGAGGGCGACGCCTTCCTGGTGCCGGGCGGCTCGTCTGGCGGCTCGGCCGCGGCGGTCGCTGCCCGCAGCGCGATCGCGGCCACCGGCTCCGACACCGGCGGCTCGATCCGCCAGCCGGCCGCCTATTGCGGCCTGGTCGGGCTGAAGCCCACCTATGGCCGCTGCTCGCGCTGGGGCATGATCGCCTTTGCAAGCTCGCTCGATCAGGCCGGCCCGATCACCCGCACGGTCGAGGATGCGGCGATCATGCTGGGCGCCATGGCCGGCCATGACCCGAAGGATTCGACCTCGGCCGATATCGCCGTGCCGGATTTCCGCGCCGCGGTGAACCGGGGCGTGAAGGGGCTGAAGATCGGTATCCCGAAAGAGTACCGGGTCGACGGCATGCCGGCCGAGATCGAGAAGCTCTGGGCCGACGGCGTCGCCATGCTGAAGGCGGCCGGTGCCGAGATCGTCGATATCAGCCTGCCGCATACGAAATACGCGCTCGCCACCTATTACATCGTGGCACCGGCCGAGGCCTCGTCGAACCTCGCCCGCTATGACGGCGTGCGCTATGGCCACCGCACCAAGGCCAATGTGTCGAGCCTGGCCGAGATGTACGAGAAGACCCGCGCCGAGGGCTTCGGCCGCGAGGTCAAGCGCCGGATCATGATCGGCACCTATGTGCTGTCGGCCGGCTATTACGATGCCTATTATCTGAAGGCCCAGCAGGTCCGCACCCGCATCGCGGCGGATTTCGCGGCGGCCTTCGATCAGGTCGATGCGATCCTGGCACCGACCGCACCCTCGGCCGCCTTCCGCTTCGGCGAGAAGATGGACGATCCGGTGCAGATGTATCTGACCGACGTGTTCACCGTGCCGGCGAGCCTGGCCGGTCTGCCGGCCATCTCGGTCCCCGGCGGCATCGGCGAAAGCGGGCTGCCGCTGGGCCTCCAGGTGATCGGCCGGTCCTTCGATGAAGAGACGGTGCTGGCCGTCGGCCGCGCGATCGAGGAAGCCTCGGGCTTCGACGGCGTGCCGGCCATGGTGCGGGAGATGCGGGGATGAGCCTGATCCGCGGCAACACGGGTGACTGGGAGATCGTGATCGGTCTTGAGGTCCATGCCCAGGTGTCGAGCAACGCCAAGCTGTTCTCGGGCGCTGCCACCGCCTATGGCGCCGAGCCCAATACCCAGGTCTCGCTGATCGATGCGGCCATGCCGGGCATGCTGCCGGTGATCAACGAATGGTGCGTGGCCCAGGCCGTGCGCACCGGCATCGCGCTGAATGCGCAGATCAACCGGCACTCGGTCTTCGACCGGAAGAACTATTTCTATCCGGACCTGCCGCAGGGCTATCAGATCTCGCAGTTCAAGCAGCCGATCGTCGGCGAGGGCCGGATGGTCATCGATCTCGACGACGGCGAGACCATGACCGTCGGCATCGAACGCCTGCATCTGGAACAGGATGCGGGCAAGTCGATGCACGACCAGCGCCCCGGCGAGACCCTGATCGACCTGAACCGGTCGGGTGTGGCGCTGATGGAGATCGTGTCGAAGCCCGACATGCGCTCGCCCGAGCAGGCCGGCGCCTATATGCGCAAGCTGCGCACGATCCTGCGCTATATCGGCTCCTGCGACGGCAACATGGAAGAGGGGTCGCTGCGCTGCGACGCCAATGTCTCCGTGCGCCGGCCGGGCGGGCCGCTCGGCACGCGCTGCGAGATCAAGAATCTGAACTCGATCCGCCACATCATGCGGGCGATCGAGTTCGAGGCGCATCGCCAGATCGGCATCATCGAGGATGGCGGCTCCATCTCGCAGGAGACCCGGCTCTACGACGTCAACAAGGGCGAGACCCGGACCATGCGCTCCAAGGAAGAGGCGCATGACTACCGCTACTTCCCGGATCCGGATCTGCTGCCGCTGAAATTCGACGAGGCCTTCGTCGAGACCCAGCGTGCGGCGCTCCCCGAACTGCCCGATGCTAAGAAGGCCCGCTTCCAGGATCAGTACGGGCTCTCGGCCTATGATGCCGGCGTGCTGGTGGGCGAGCAGGTCTCGGCCGATTTCTTCGAGACCGCGGCGAAGGGGCGCGATGCCAAGCTGGTCGCCAACTGGATGAGCACCGAGCTGTTCGGCGCGCTCAACCGGCTGTCGAAGGGCATCGAAGAGAGCCCGGTTTCGGCCGAGGCGCTGGGCGGTCTGGTCGATCTGATCCAGGACGGCACCATTTCGGGCCGCATCGCGAAGGAAGTCTTCGCCGAGATGCTCGAGACGGGCGAGACCGCGGGGCAAGTGGTCGAGCGCAAGGGGCTGAAGCAGGTCTCGGACGAGGGCGCGATCGCCGCCGCCATCGATCAGGTCATCGCCGCCAACCCGGACAAGCTGGCCGAGTACAGGGGTGGCAAGACCAAGCTGGCCGGCTTCTTCGTCGGCCAGGTGATGAAGGCGACCGGCGGCAAGGCCAATCCGCAGGTGGTCAACAAGCTGCTGAACGACAAGCTGAACGCCTGAGCCCAGGACCGTTCGGCACGCCGGCGCATGATCAGGGCCCGGTCTCCCCAGGGAGGCCGGGCCTTTCTTCTGCGCGACCGATGCGCGCGGGGCGGCACTGCCGCTTGCCAACGCCGCCGTGACGGGCGATGGTCCTGATCCAGGCCATCCCAACCGCAGGGCACCGCCCCCGATGCTCCGCCATTCGCCCCGTACAGCCCCCTGTCGATCGCGCCGCAGAGCGGCGGCGGTGACGGTGCTGCTTTGTGCGGCGCTGGCCCAGGTGCTGGGGCTGATCGTGCATCTGCCCATGGCGATCGCCATGGAGCTGGCGCCGGGGCAGGTGCTGGAGATCTGCTCGCCCACCGCCCCCGACACCCGGCCGGATGATCGCGGGCCCCTGCCGGGCATGGTCTGTCACGATTGCCTGGCGGCGCAGATGGCGATGCCGCCGGCCGATGTCCCGCCGGTGCCGCTGCGCATCGGCAGCTTCATCCTGCCCGCGCTGCTGCCGCCGGCGGGCCTGCCCGCCGTGACGGCGGCTGTCTCGCCGGTGCCGGCCCGCGCACCGCCCCTGTCCGAAAGCTGATCCCGACAGGCTTCCCCCACAGGATTCTACGCTTTCGAACAAGGACCAATCTCCATGTCGATCATCTCGCGCACGCTCCGCACCGGCCTCGCCGCCGCCGTTCTGATCATCGCCGCCGGTACCGCCTCCGCCCATGAATACAAGCTGGGCGAGCTGCATATCGGCCATCCCTGGGCCCGCGCCTCGGTCAATGTCGGCGGCACCGCCGGCGCCTTCCTGACCGTCGAAAACCATGGCAGCGCCCCCGACCGCCTGGTCGCGGTCTCGACCCCCGTCGCCGAGGTGGCCGAGATCCACGAGAGCTTCGAGGACAAGGGCGTGATGCGCATGCGCCGGGTCGAGGGCGTCGAGATCCCGGCCGGCGGCGAGGCGAAGCTCGCCCCCGGCGGCTATCACATCATGCTGATCAAGCTGAAGCAGGCGATCATGCCGGGCGAGAAGGTCCCCGCCACCCTGACCTTCGAAAAGGCAGGCACCATCGATGTCGAACTGGCGATCGAAAAGCCGGGCGCCGGTGCCGATATGGGCCATGACATGAAGAAGATGGATCATTCGGCGCATTGATCCGATCGCGACGGCACGGAGGAGATCATGACTGCTGATGCGCCGACAATCCGGCAGGCCGGTACCGGCGACGCCGAGGCGATATCCGCGGTCATCCTCCGGGCCCTGCGGGAAACCAACGCGGCTGACTACACGTCCGAGATCATCTCAGCCGTGGCGGCCGGGTTTTCGCCGGAGGCGATCACCCGGCTCATGGCCGGACGCCGGGTTCTGGTTGCCGTGTATGCGGATGACGTCGTCGGCACGGCCAGCCTTGATGGCGCTGTGGTGCGCAGCGTCTTCGTATCACCTGATTGTCAACGGCGCGGCATCGGGATGGCCCTGATGGCCGCTATCGAGGCGCTTGCGCGGGCGGTGGCATCTCCCCGATTGCTCGTGCCCTCGTCGGTCACGGCGGAAGGCTTCTACGCCAGGCTGGGCTTCGTTGCCTTGCGCGACGAATGGCACGGCGCGGAACGCACGATCGTCATGGAGAAGCGGCTTTCGCCGCGGGCCTGATCGGCCCATCACCCGGACGACAATACTCGTTGATATCGTCGTCATCCGGTCTGGAAGATGATTGCCGCTTCGCAGCAGTTTTGTTGAAATTTCTGTCCAAAACGACTTCAGCCGTGAAATCCTGCAACCACTGCATTAGGCTTGATCCATCATAATCGCCTGATAGCGGATGGATGGATATGAATAGCCCGATCGGGACTCCCGAGCGTCATCTGGCGCGTTCGGCCGTGGAGACTGCGTCGTCGCCTCGGCGATATCAGAGCCGGGCGGCCAGGGTCGCCGAGAAGCGGGCATTGCGGCAGAGCGGTCTGAAGGCCTCGCAGGCAATTCCCTTCGCCGAGATGGCCGCGGATCCGCTTTATCGGCGGATCGCCGCCGCAACCTGTCCGGAGGCTCTGAAGGCAGATCTTGTACGGTTCGGCCTGGAGAATGCGGCCGAGGTGGCGGCCTGCAACTCGCTCTCCGGCCTCAACAGGCGTCTGTCGCGTCGGGCGGGCGAGGGAGAGGCGCCGGGCGAGGCGACGCAGGCGTTTTTCGACCGGGCCCGAGGGGAGGCGATCCGCGGCTATCGGCTGACGCGGCATATGCTGGCGGTGAAAGACCCGATGAACCTGGGGCTGCGCCATACAAGCTCCGATCTGCCGGCGGAGATGGAGCAGGTGGTGAGGTCGGCGGGCGGGCAGGTCTATGCCAGACCGTCGAGCCTGCAATCGAGCCAGTCACCCGCTGCCTATCTGCGCTATCTCTATCGCATCGCCATGGGGCTGAACAAAGAGATCGGCATCACACCGCCGGAGCCGCGGGCCCGCCGGCTGGAGATGCGGCGGCCGGATCTTGCCCGGCTCGTGCTGAGCGAAACCAGTCTCAAGCAGGAAATCGCCACCATCGAGCTGGTCGACGAGGTGCTGGCGGCGGGGTTGGGCGAGAT
The DNA here is from genome assembly GCF_002684955.1 of Tistrella sp. NCBI lineage: Bacteria > Pseudomonadati > Pseudomonadota > Alphaproteobacteria > Geminicoccales > Geminicoccaceae > Tistrella > Tistrella sp. The sequence goes on from NZ_NYWI01000068.1 coordinate 9,354, forward strand.
CGATATCCGCACGACCTTTTATCCGATCGCGCTGCCCTTCGATGAACAGGCCTCGGTGACGCGGGCGGCGCTCGCCCGGATCGGCGGCACGACGCTCAACGACATCGCTGCGCGGACATCCCGAAGCGTGTTCCCGCTCCGCGCCGATGTCTGCCTCGCCAGCGATCAGGCGGGGCTTCTGGGGCTGACCGGTGCTGTGGACGAGGCATCGGGTGGCGGCAGCGAAATTGCACTGCTCACCGAGGATACCGACATTCCCCCTGAGAGCCATCCGACCACTCTGGGCGGCCTCTACCATGTGACGAACGAGCTGGAAACCAGTACGGCCGTCAAGCTGATGTCGCGCCTCGACCTGGACTTCGACCGGCTTGTCCAGTTGCTGGGGCTCTATGTCGTTCACCAGGAGAATGGCCGGCCGGTTGCCCAGAAGGACTATGCGACGTCATTTCTCGACAACAAGGCGCCCTTCCAGCTCATCACCCGGGGCGGCCATAGCTATGTCTATCTGAACAGCATCGATGTGGCGCCGCCCGAGCTGCGTGGGTTCAACTATCTCGCGCGCCTGCATCACGCGACCGGGCTGGACTTTCATCACCTCAACTGGCTGCTGGCCTGTCCGGGCGCGAGTGAGGCGGGCAATCCCGGAGCGGCGTGGGACAGGGTCGCCCCCCGGCATCTCACCGCGACCGGTCTGCGGGTGCTGGCGGGCTATCGGCTGTACCGGGATGCCTTCGATCTGGGGCCAGAGGCCTATGCGGCGCTCTTCGGCGAGATCTGCCCCTTCTGGCGGGCAGACATGGTGGCCGCCGGCTCCGAGGGCGTGACCCCCGGGCTGGAGCAGACCGAGATCTCGTTCCTGCGCACGCTGTTCGGGGAGGACGCGACCGCCCTGCACCAGATGATCACCGAGGCCGCAACCCCGATCGACGACACCGGCCTTGCCGACATGGTGTGCCGCGGGCTCAGGCTTTCCGCGGTTGAGCTGGATGCGCTGGTGGATGCGCTCGATGCCGATTTCGCCCTGAAAATGGCTGTCGATGCCCGTGGCCTCGGCGCGCTGTACCGGCTTGCGACGGTTTTTCGCATCATCGGATGGCCGCTGCTGTCCGGTCTGCGGCTGGTGACGCTGGTGAGCGGGCAATCGACCCCGGATAACCAGCTCCTGCGCGGCCTGACGGTCAGGAACGAGACCGCCGACGGGACCGCGCGTCTGTGTACGGCCCTTGACCAGATCATCGAACTGGCCCGCTGGATGACGGAGGCGGAGCTGACGCCGGATGCGCTGCTGGCGCTGCTGACGCCGGCCACCACCGCCGGCCCGCGGGCGAGCGATGCCGACCGCAGGTGGCTTGGCGATCTGGCCGCGGCGGTCGCGCCGGTGCTCGGGCGCGCCGACAGCTTTCGCGGCTTCGAGACCTGGGACAGTCGGGATGCGCCGCCGGTCACCATCCCAGCCGAGGCCTGGCACCAGCATATGCGGGCGGCGGGTGCCCTTTATCGGGGGACGGGCGTGTTTCATCCCGGTATGGATCGCGCGGCCATGTCGGCGATCTGCCGCGACTTTCTGCGGAACGGCCACGCCGTCGATCCCGATCTGGACGGCAACGCCGTCCGGCTGGAGCGGCTGCTTACGCTTCTTGAGAAGGCCCGTGACGCGCAGGCCCTCACCTTTGAGCGTGCCCTCAGAACCTTCGGCACCACGCTGACCGCCTCGGGCGCCGGCGCCCTGGTGATCTGGGCGCAGACCACCTCGCTCGACGCACTTGATGCCCTTCTGGCCGGCGCTGACGACGACAACGCGCTGCTCCAGCTTCAGGAATTGCGGCGCCATGCCGCGGCGATCGATGCCCTGGCGCTGGGCGATGTCGACTTGCAGATCATCGCCTGGAGGCCGGATTGGCTGGCGCCGGAGGCGGCTGACATCGGGCCTGATCGGCGGCGCCCCCGGGCGCTCTGCCTTGAGCAGCTTGTCGCATGTCACCGCTTCGCGACGCTTCAGGTCGGTGCCGCGACGGATGATGCCTGGCTCGGCTATCTGACGGTCGCGCGTGATGGCCGGCCAGGGACTGCGGCCACGGCCGAGGATCTGACGATCTGGCGCACGGCCTGCAAGGACATGCTCGCGATCCTGCTCGGCTGCCCGGCCGTGGATGTCCCGGACTATCTGGCGGTCCTCGCCGGCCCGGACGGTGTGGCCGACGACCTGGTGACCATCGACGCCGTGGCACGACACGCCCGTCTGGCCGAGGATCTCCGCATCGGCGGCCCCGATCTGGTCGTGTTCGGGGAGGGGAGCAGCCCGCGCGCATGCGGCGACTGGATGGCAGCCGCGACCGCAGCGCAGGCCGGACTGGCGCGCTTCAAGGGCGGCAGCCAGATGGCCGGCTTTCGCCGGGCCCTTGCCGAGGTCAAGCGCGATGCACTGGTCGCGGCCTATATGTGCACCACCATCGCCGCCGATCCCGACCTTGCGGCGGAGGTCACCGACCGCGAGGCCCTCTACGGCCATCTGTTGCTCGATGTGCAGGTGACCAGTGCCGTTCCGACCAGCCGGCTCATCGAGGCGACCAGTGCCTTGCAGCTCTATATCAGCCGCGCGCTCAATGGGCTTGAGCGCGGGGTCGGCTTCGTCGACCGTCCGGCCCTGGCCGCAGAATGGCGCCTGAACAGGTATTACCGGCAATGGGAGGCCAACCAGAAGCTGCTGCTCTATCCGCAGAATTATATCGAGCCGGAGTTGCGCCAGATCACCTCACCGGAATTCGACGATCTGCTGCGCGCCATTTCGGGCGGCGATGTCAGTGAGGACGGCGTCGAGGCGGCGGTGAACGCCTATATGACGGGCCTTGCCGGCTGTTGCGATCTGAGCCTGTGCAGCACCTATGTCGAGCGCGGGGGCAAAAGCACGCCAGGGCATGCCATTTATCATTTTCTCGCCACGGCCCATTGGGAATCGGGGCGCTTCTTCTATCGCAAGCTTGAGGCGGATTACACGGCGATCGCCGCATTGGCGGACCCGTCGCAGTACCTCAAGGCGCTCGACTGGACATTCTGGCAGGAAGTCACGGTTCCGAAGACCCATGATCTTCTCTCCGATGTGACACTTTGCTTCTTCCTGAACAGGTATTACCTCTTCTGGCTGGAGATTGAGGAGCGGAAAGGTCAGACCAGCGACAGCGATGCGGTTTCCTGGCGGATACACCCACGCTACATGCGGTGCGATGCGAATGCCCTGACCGGCGCGACCCATGTGCCGGGCCTTTTCATCGACGGTGACACCGCCGGCGGCGATGGGGCGCTGATGATCGACGGCGCGTTCCACTGGCAGGGGCAGAAGCCCAGGCTCAAAGGCACCTATCAGCCGCTGGGCCTGTCCAACGTGTTTTCCTATGGCGTCCTGGCAGCCGATGCCGTCGATGGCGAGAGTGGCGCGGTCCTGGTCAGCTTCGGTGTCAGTCTTGCGGGTGACCCGATGGTGGATGATCCGCAGACTGTCCGGCAGACCGTGCTTCACATGCGCCTGACCGAGAAATGGGCGGATGCCATTCTCGTTCTCGATGATGATATCGATACGATGTTTCAGGATGCGGCACCTGCCGGATATAAGAGTATCTATCCCCGCATCGCTGCCGAAGATCCGGTGGTTGCCGATCAATATACCGTGGCGAATACCTATGTGGGCGCTCAGTTTCTTGGAAATTATTATGATCTTTATAGGCCGGCCGGACAGAATGTTTCTCTTAGTGTGGTCATTAATTACGGTGAATCGAAAGATGTCACCGTGACCACGAATTTTTCACCATCCCCACTGGGCAGTTCGACGCTCGGCACGGTCAGGGTGAATGCCCATCTGGGGCACCGCAGATATCTGAGACGGGTCTACAACTCGACGGCGCAGGACGGTAGCTGGACGGCGCTGCGAGAAACGCGTCCGGCCGAGATCCACATGAAAATGACGATGACATATGAGGTTCCGGGGGCGCCGCCAAAGACGTCGGAGAGCGATTGGCTGGGCGGGCCCACAGCACCCTACAAAGATGATTTTCCCGACATGCCTTTCAAGGACATGGCGACGGCGGAAACCGAGCATATTCGCGACGAGACGATTGAGGGCATCGTGGCGCTGCCTTCTGAATGGTCGTTCGGGACTGCGACGAACGCTGTGCTGACCGTGAATGTCACGATCAGAATAATACCCAGTGACCTGGTGTTTTCGCTGCTTGTGAAGGGGGAGCCGGTCAATCTCGCTTGTTCACCCACATCGGACGTCTCGTATCTCGACGCCTTTGCGGGAAAATTCAACCTTCGTCCGGCCGAGGGTAAATCAAACACCGGCTGGGCGCTCGGCAATGCCCATGGCAGCCACAACTTTGTCCATATCATGGATCGGGAAGACACGCCGAACGCCGGGACATTTCTTCTTCTGAACGCATCGCCGGCGCTTCGTTCCCTGACGGAGACGATGCCCCGGCCCGGCGGCTGTGCCAGCCTGTTCACCGCGGGCAATCAGGCGCTCTCGGAAGACCTCGGATCGTTTGTCGAGGCGTTCGGCCAGACCCTGCGGGAGGTCTATCCCAAGGACGCGACGTCGCTTGATCCGGCCCGCACGCCCGCGCCCCTGTTCGACTTCGACGGCGCCTATGGCGGCTATGGCTGGGAAATCTTCTACCATATTCCGTCGACCCTGGCCGCCGGCTATGTGAACGACGGACAATATGACAAGGCTATCGGCTGGCTGGAGAAGATCTTCGATCCCGACGCGGGCCAGCCCTGGAGAGTGGCGCCACTGATCGGTGCCACCATGCCAGCGAATTATTCAGCCTTCGATACCGGTGATGTCATCGTCGATCCCGATCGGATCGCCACCGATTATCCGTTTTATTATCAGCAGGCGGCGATCCGCCATTACCTGGAGGCCATGCTTGCCGACGGTGATGCGGCCTATGAGCAGCAAAGTCAGGAGACCCTGCAACAGGCAAAGGCCATCTATGTCGCGGCGAAGCAGATCTTCAATGAGAGGTTGCCCGAGATCCTGGATGCCGTGACGAACCGGCCATGGACCAATCCGACCCTGGGCGAGGTTTCGGTCAATGGCTATGGTGGTTTCCTGCCGCCATATAATCAGGCGCTTCGCGACCTCTATGACGCGATCGAGGCGCGCCTCGCCAATCTCAGACAGTGGCTCGACATCGACGGCAATCCGCTGAACGTCCCCCTGCTGTCGGCGCCGATCGACCCCCGGGCGCTTCAGAAGGCGGCGAAAGCCGCGCTGACCCTGGGCCAGCGCGACAGCCAGGAGGAGGCGGAGCAGGACCCTCGCGTCGACTTCACCACCCTCGCCAGATCGGCCAAGCTGTATATCGGCAATCTGCAAACCACCAGCAATCGCCTGCTGGCCGCGCTGGAGAAGCTCGATGGGGCGACGGTCGGCCGGGCCGAGAAGGATGTCGAGGAGAAGAAAATCCTCAGATCCGCCGCCATACAGGATCTGACACTGGCGGCGGCAGATAAGGAGGTTCAGATAAAGCAGGCCAATCTGGGCGGCGCCAACAGCGCGCTCGCCTTTCATCTTGGATCGGTTCTGGTTTCATTGGGGGCGCTGAATTCCTTCGCGGCCATCGATGCCGGGAAGAAGAGCGTCGAATTTGTCTACAACAAGTCGAAGCTTCGATACGACATGATCAGGGCCGTGGCGTTTTCGAGCGTTCCGAATATCTTTGGATTGGCAACCGGCGGGCAGCGGGCTGAACAGGGGGCGATCGCGAATATACTCGGGATGCTGACGAGTGAGATATTGTACGACTCGAAGAAATCAGCCATCGATAAATACAAGGAGAGCGGCCAGAAGCTCATCGATCAGATGAAAAACACCACCGATCTCACCACGAAGGTGGCTTCCGCCTCTCTGGAGCTTCAGAAGGCGAAGGATGCTCGTGATGAGCAGAGCAAGAAGCGAGAGGCGCTGGATGCCGACCTTGCCGACCTCGAGGATATCCGGACGGTGAAGGCGAATAGTTTCGCCAATCTCGATTTCTACAAATGGCTGGTCGACGACCTCAAATCGCTCTTCGAGGAGGAATGGGCGACGACACAGGATTTCTGCAAGCTGCTGGTGAGGCTCTATGAATATGAGACCGAAGAGACCGACGGCGCCAGCTTCATCAAGACGACGAGCTTCGGCGGCGACTATCAGCGCCTGAATGCCCCCTATTGGCTTGCCCTTGATGTCGAGCGGCTTGAGGCCGCCTATTTCCGCTCGGTCCTGGATCATCAGAGCCAGAGTGCCACCATGCGCGTCGCGATCAGCGAGCTTCCGGCGCCCGGTGGCGATGGATCGGCATTGACCACCCTGATCGAACAGGGCGAGACCTATTTCGACCTCACCGACGAGATGTTCGACGCGCTCTATCCAGGCCAGTATGACCGCCGTATCCAGAGCCTGCGCGTGCGCTTTCCAGGGCTTGAGAGCGTCGGCCTCAGCCCGCATGCCCGGCTGACCCAGATCGCCAACACGCGCTATGCCACCCGGGAACGCGACCCGAGGCGCGGGGGCCGGATCCGCAAGGACAGATATGCCTTGCAGAGCATCGTGATCAGCACGCCCACCATCGACACGGCGACGCTGGCTTACCCCGAAGGCAGTCTGAAGCGCTTTCAGAACACCGGGGTCTCGTCGCGCTGGCATCTGGTGCTGCCGACGGTGCTTGAACTGAGGCGCCATAAGAACGGTGCCGGCCGGACCAGGGCATGGCATGACGCCGCGACCCGGCATGTCCAGGCACTCAGGCCGCATCTGGACGATGTCGTGTTGGAGGTGACCTTCTCGGGCCGTTGGTAGACGGCTGATCGCGGACGCCCGGCCTGGTCAGGGGCTGCCGCCTGACCAGGCCGGGCGTGCCCGTCACCGGTGCCGCTTGTTCACCGCCCGCGCGATCCGGTCGCCCGCCGACTGGACCAGCTGGACCAGCACGATGAGCAGCACCACCACCGCGATCATCATCTCGGGCATGAAGCGCTGATAGCCGTAGCGGATGCCAAGGTCGCCCAGGCCGCCGCCGCCGACCGCGCCGACCATGGCCGAATAGCCGATCAGCGACACCACCGCCAGCGTCAGCCCGTGCACGATGCCGGGCATGGCTTCGGGCAGCAGCACCTTCAGCACGATCTGGATCGGCTTTGCCCCCATCGCCTGCGCCGCCTCGATCAGGCCGCGGTCGACCTCGCGGATCGCCCCCTCGACCAGCCGGGCGATGAAGGGGATGGCGGCCACCGTCAACGGCACGATCGCGGCCGAGGTGCCGATCGAGGTGCCGGCGACCAGCCGGGTGAAGGGGATGATGGCGACCGCCAGGATGATGAACGGGATGGAGCGGGTGGCATTGACCACCGCGCCCGCGATCCGGTTCCAGGCCGGCGCGCCGTAGAGTTCGCCCCGGCCGGTGACCGCCACCGACACGCCGATCGGCAGGCCGATCGCGGTGCCGATCAGGGTCGCCACCGCCACCATATAGGCGGTCTCGCCGGTCGCCCGCAGCAGCAGGTCGATGAGCTGGGGCGGGAAAAGCTGATCAAGCCACTGGAACATGAGCCGTAATCCGTGCGTCGAGGCCGAGGCCGTTGATGAAATCCACCACCGAGGCGCCGGCGGCCTCGCCGCCCGGCACCTCGACCAGCATCAGACCGAAGGGCTTGCCCTGGATGTATTCGATGCGGCCATGGAGGATATTGACCGCCACCCCCCGTTCGGTCGCGAGCCGGGCGATCGCCGGCTCGAAAGCGGCCGCTCCCTTGAACACGATCCGCACCACCGCATTGCGGCCGCCATCCCTGGCCGCGCCCTCTTCGAAGCGGCGCTTCAGCCCCGAGGGGATGGCGAGGTCCACTTCGCTCGACACGAAGCTGCGGGTGGTCGGGTGTTCGGGCGCGGTGAACACGTCGTAGACCGGGCCCTGTTCGATCACCCGGCCGGCTTCCATCACCGCCACGCGGTCGCAGATTTCGCGGATCACGCCCATTTCATGGGTGATCGCCACCACCGTCAGCCCCAGCCGCCGCTTCAGATCGGCGATCAGGGTCAGGATCTGCTGGGTGGTCTCGGGGTCGAGCGCCGAGGTGATCTCGTCGCAGAGCAGCAGACGGGGCTCGTTCGACAGGGCGCGGGCGATGCCGACCCGCTGCTTCTGGCCGCCCGACAGTTCCGACGGGTAGCGCCCGGCCTTGTCGGCCAGGCCCACCAGCTCCAGCAGCGGCTCGACCTTGCGGCGCCGCTCGGCCCTGCCGACTCCGGCGAGTTCCAGCGGCAGCGCCACATTGTCGAACACGGTGCGCGACGAGAGCAGGTTGAAATGCTGGAAGACCATGCCGATCCGCCGCCGGGCCTTGATCAGCCCGGCATCGTCGAGCGCGGTCATATCGGTGCCGTCGACCGTCACCCGGCCCGTGCTCGGCCGCTCCAGCAGGTTGATGCAGCGCACCAGCGTGCTCTTGCCGGCACCGCTGCGCCCGATGATGCCGAAGATTTCTCCGGGCTCGACCCGAAGATCGATCCCGTCCAGGGCTGAAACGGCGGTCGCGGTGCCGCGGGCGGCATAGGTCTTCGCGACAGCTTCCAGCGTGACCATGGCGGTCATGCGCGCATGTCCTTCCGTCATCCGTTGCGCGGATCGGACGGCAGGCGGCCGCAATGCCCGCGACAGGATACGGAAAACCCGCGGGCGGAGCGGCTGCCGGCGGGTCGATCCGCCTCTCTTTAGCGGCATTTGTATGGGCGCCCCGCAAGCTGAAGCCTCAAATCGGCGCCATTGGCCGGAGGATAATCAGCGCTCGCCGATGTTGAAAGGAAAGAATGCGCATGAGCGGCATGTGAATGCCGCATGGTGGACCGCGGGGGCCGGATGTGCTTCAACTCCGCCCATGGGCAGCCGGAGTCACCGGCGCGCGACCCTTGCCGGTCGCATCGCTGACGCCCGCAGCAACGAGGACAAGATGAGCTACACGGTCAAGGAGCTGTTCCTGACCCTGCAGGGCGAAGGCGCACAGGCGGGTCGGACCGCCGTGTTCTGCCGCTTCGCGGGGTGCAATCTGTGGTCGGGGCGGGAACGGGACAGGGCAGGGGCCCTCTGCCGGTTCTGCGACACCGATTTCGTGGGAACCGACGGCGACGGGGGCGGACGCTTCCGCGACGCACAGGATCTGGCGGCGGCCATCGAGGGCTGCTGGGGGGCGGGGCGGTCGCGCCGCTATGTCGTCTTCACCGGCGGCGAGCCGCTGCTGCAGCTGGACGAGGCGCTGATCCGCGCGGTCAAGGCGCGGGGCTTCGAGATCGCGGTGGAGACCAACGGCACCATCGCGGCACCCGACGGCATCGACTGGATCTGCGTCAGCCCCAAGGCGGGGACCGAACTGGTCCAGCGCCGCGGCCACGAGCTGAAGCTGGTCCATCCGCAGGACGGGCTCGACCCCGCGGCGCTGGAAGCGCTCGATTTCGGGGTGATGTGGGTGCAGCCCATGGACGGGCCGGACCGGGCGGTGAACACCGAAGCCGCGGTCGCCTGGTGCCTGGCCCATCCGCGCTGGCGCCTCAGCCTACAGACCCATAAGCTCATCGGAATCCCCTGATGTTCGAGCTTTCCAAGCAGTTTCGCTTCGAGGCGGCGCACACCCTGCATCGCGTGATCGATGCCGAGCCCAGCCGCCGCATTCACGGCCATTCCTACCGCGCCGAGGTGGTCATCCGCGGCCGCCCCGACCCCGTGACCGGCATGGTGCTGGATCTGGGCCTGTTCGAACGCGCCCTGGCCGGCGCCCGCGACGGGTTGGATCATCGCCTGCTCGACGAGGTGCCGGATCTGGGACCGGCGACCATGGAGAACCTGGCCGCCTGGATCTGGCGCCGGCTGGCCGGTCAGCTGCCCGGCCTTGCCCGGGTGATCGTCCACCGCGACAGCACGGGCGACATCTGCACCTGTTTCGGACCGGATGCCGGCAGCGGGGTGGCGGCATGACCGGGTCCCCGCGGAATGCCGGCGCACTGGTCCTGTTCTCGGGCGGGCAGGACAGCGCCACATGCCTCGCCTGGGCGCTGGACCGGTTCGAGCGGGTGGAGACGCTGGGCTTCGACTATGGCCAGCGCCACCGGGTCGAACTCGATTGCCGCAGCACCCTGCGCGAGCGGATGGCCGCACTCGATCCGCGCTGGGCGGCCCGGCTCGGCCCCGATCACACCCTCGATCTGGGGGTGCTGGGGGCGATGTCGGAAACCAGCCTGACCCGCGAGGTGGCGATCGGCCTGCGCGATGACGGCTTGCCCGATACTTTCGTGCCCGGCCGGAACCTGGTCTTCCTCACCTTCGCGGCCGCCCTCGGTTTCCGCCGCGGGCTCGATCATGTCGTGGGCGGCATGTGCGAGACCGATTATTCGGGCTATCCCGACTGCCGCGACGATACGATCAAGGCGCTGCAGGTGGCGCTGAACCTGGGCATGGCGAAACAATTCGTCCTGCACACGCCGCTGATGTGGCTGGACAAGGCCGAAACCTGGGCCTTGGCCCAGCGGCTGGGCGGCACGGCGCTGGTCGATCTGATCGTCGCCGAAAGCCATACCTGCTATCTGGGCATGCGGGGCGAGCTGCATGACTGGGGCCATGGCTGCGGCAGCTGCCCGGCTTGCCGCTTGCGCGCCGATGGCCATGCGCGCTATCGGGAGGCCCTCACTTTGGATGGCCGGATGCCGGCCGCAGGATGACGGAACGATCGGAAGGGTGACGGAGATGGAGATGCGGGGCTTCTTCGCGATCGGGCTGGAGGCGGTGACGCGGCCGATGAATGCCGGCACGCTGTTCCGCGCCGCCTATGCCTTCGGTGCCTCCTATGCCTTCGCCCTCTCGGACGACCGTCTGGGCCGGCGGGCCGCCCAGGCCGATACCTCGGCCTCGGCCCGCCATCTGCCCTTTTTCCGCTTTCCCTCGATCGACGCCCTGCCGATGCCCGAAGGCGCGCTGCTGATCGGGATTGAGATCGATGATGCGCTCGACACCATGCCCTACATTCCCCATCCCGATCAGGCGGTCTATCTGATCGCGCCGGAAGCGGACGGGCTCTCGGCGGCCGCGCGCAGCCGCGCCTCGGCCGTGATCCGCCTGCCGGGCCGGCTCGCCCTCAACCCGGCCATGGCCGGCGCGCTGGTGATGTACGACCGGATGCTGATCCACGGCCGCTCTGCCCCCCGCCCGGTGGCATCGAGCGCGGTGCCGGGGCGTGCTTCACGCGGAAGCTGATTACGATCAGTTGTTCAGCTTCCGTTCCGTTGCTAGACTGAAGCGGTTGGCAATGGAGGAGCAGCCCATGTCCGGCAGCTATACCCTCGACAAGTCATATGACGAATTCGTGCAGGCGCAGGTCGCCAGCGGACGTTATGACAGCGCTGACGCCGTGCTGCATGAGGGGCTGCGGCTGCTTCAGGCACGGGACCGGCAGCGGGCCGCACTGGCGGCTGCCATCGAAGAAGGCCTGGAGGACGAACGGCTCGGCCGTCTGTACGATATTGAAGATGTGTCTCAGGAACTTGATGCCCGATATGCCGCGATGATTGAGCAGCGCGGAAGTCGGTGAATGTCGCCATATCGTTAGCGGCGCGTGCTGATCTGCGCGGCATTGGCGACTACATCGCGGCGTTTGATCCCGTGCGTGGCAGGAGATTTGTCTCTGCCTTGATCACTGCGGTATTTGAGCTGGGAGATATGCCGCGGGCCTTTCCTCTATTGCCTGAGTTCGAGCACCGCGGCATCCGTCGTCGGTCGTGGCGTGGCTACCTGATTATCTATCGCGTCATGCAGGATCGGGTTGTCGTGCTCCGCGTACTCCATGGCGCCCGTGACTACAATCTGTTGCTGATCCCCGATGAATGGATCACTTGACTGAAGATAGGTGACGGGCTGGCGTGGTACTTGCCGTATCCCTCACACCCCCTCCCGCAACAGAAACTTTTGCAGCTTCCCGGTCGGCGTCCGTGGCAGGCTGTCGACCAGGCGGATGATCCGCGGGATCTTGTAGCGGGCGAGGGCGGCGGTGCAGTGGGCCGTTATCGCCGCCTCGTCGAGGGCGGCATCGGCCTTGGGCACGATGAAGGCGGTGACCGTCTCGCCCCATTCCTCGTGGGGGGTGCCGATCACCGCCGCCTCGGCGACGGCCGGGTGGGCGGCCAGCACATCCTCGACTTCCTTGGAATAGACGTTCTCGCCGCCGGTCACGATCATGTCCTTCAGCCGGTCGACGATGAACAGATAGCCGTCCGCGTCGATCCGGGCCAGATCGCCCGAGCGGTACCAGCCGTCATGGAAGGCGGCGGCGGTCGCTTCGGGATCGTCGTGATAGCCCAGCATCATCGACTGGCAGCGCATCCAGATCTCGCCTGTCTCGCCGGGGCCGGCCTCGGTCACCTCGTCGCGCATGACCTTGAGGTCGGCGCCTGCCACGGCGTAGCGGCCGATCGAGCCGGCCTTGGCGACCTGTTCCTCCGGGTAGAGCGCGGTGCCGGTCGGGCCGGTCTCGGTCATGCCGAAAACCTGGTAGAACCGGTCCGACCGGTAGCGCTCCGCCAGCATCCGGGCGGTGACCGCATCGATCGGCCCGCCGCCATAGATCCAGGCCCGGACATGGGAGAGATCGAAGCTGTCGAAATGCGGCAGCAGGCGCGGCGGCATCAGGAACGCGATCGGAGCGCCGAAGAACAGGGTGCAGCGCTCATCCTGCATGGTCTGGACGAAATGCAACGGATGGTATTCGGGCAGCAGCACCACAGCAGCCCCCACATAGACCGCATTGATCAGCATGTTGTTGAGCGGGAAGCTGTGCCAGACCGGCATGGCCAGCAGCACCCGGTCGCTGGGGCCCAGCCCGTAAACCAGGCTGGAGCCCGTGCCGGCGAGCAGTACGTTCGCATGCGAATGCAGGCAGCCTTTGGGCCGCCGCGTCGTGCCCGAGGTGTACAGGATCTCGACCGGCTCTCCGGCATCGAGCGCGACCGGTACCGGTGGCGCGGCCGGGGCAGGGCCGGCGAAGAGCCCGCCGTCGCCGTCATCGAGCATCAGCATGCGCGCCGTCCCCGCCGCCGAGCCGTCGCCTGCCAGATCGCGATCCACCAGCCAGAGCGTCGCGCCCGAATGCTCCAGGATATAGGCGGTCTCGGGTGCTGCCAGCTTGTGGTTGACCGGCACGGTGACCGCCCCGGCCCGCACCGCGCCGAAGAAGGCCGTCACCCATTCCACCGTGTTGCGGCCATGGATCGCAACCGCATCCCCCCTGGTGACCCCTGCCGCCTGCAACCGGGCGGCGGCATCGTCGGCCGCGGCGTCGAGATCGGCGAAGCTCAGCCGCCGGCCGCCGCCGACCAGCGCCTCGCGGCCGGCGAATTTGCGGGCGGCGCTCCGCAGCACATCGTCCAGCGTCCACATTCTTGCGTTTCCTCCGGGGGGCGGCCGTTCGGGCCGTGATGATCGGGACAATGTCCTCAAGGGGCGCGGCAGCACGGGCTCAACCGGCACCGCTGTGTGGATGGGGTCCCAATGCCTGAACGCAGAAGCGCGCAATCGCAGCACCCAGCCGGGCGTCTCTTTCCGGGTCTGCGGCCGATGCTTCCGGGGGCTGGGTCAGGGGGCCGGCCATGGCCTCGGCAATCGCACCGACGATCGCGGCAGCGACGATGTCCGCGTCCTGTGGTGCAATCTCACCGCTGGCGATCCCTTCACGCACAAGTTGTGCGAAGATGTCGCGATAGGGCTGGCGATAGCGCAACCGTTCCGCTTCGATCGCCGGATCCACCGGCTCGGCGAGCAGGGCCCAGGCGAGGCGTGGTCCCTTCAGGGCCCGTCGTGCGAAGGTTTCAACCACGCCGGCCAGTCGCTCGCGCGCGGTTCCCGGCTGGGCCGCGCGCCTTGCGCAGGCATCGATCTCGCGCTGACTGGCCCTGCGGAACACCTCTTCGAACAGATCGGCCTTGGAGGGAAAATACCGGTAGAGCAGGCCGGTCGACACGCCGGCCCGGGCTGCAATGGCCGGCATGCTGGCGGCCGCATAGCCGCCCGACGCGACCAGCGCGAGGGCTGCGGTCACGATCTCCTCCCGGGTGCGGGCAAGCCGCTCCTCCATCATTTTTGTGCGTCGGTATGCCATTCTTAAAAATTGAACCACCTTTCATTTCTTATTGCAAGCGCCTGAGGCCGTGCCCTATGGTTGCTGAAATTATAACGAAAAGAAGAAATGCATACGAGTTGACGAAACGATCGCGTTCGTATGCAATCAAGTCGAATCCGGTATGTACGGATGGTGTGTCGGGCGGGAGACGTGCCTCGCCGTCCCATCTGATGATCGTCGAGGGCATCCGCCCGACGCGATTGCGGGGGGGGAGGGAGCATCTCCCGCTATCCCGGTCAGGCTCGCGAAGCCCCCGGGGCCGGGTCTGACATGCCGTCGCCAAAGTCATGGACATCGCCGACATGCTCGAATCAGTCGATGGGGACAGTGTCTTCCTGTGGCGTGGGAAAGGCGAGGTGCTGCCCACCATCCTCGCCCGTGGTCCATGGAGCGAGATGGCTCAGCATGGGGGCGCACCGGCGGCCCTGCTGGTTCATGCTGCGGAAAGGGCCCTCGGGGAGCCGGGGTGGCTGCTCAGCCGCATGACGCTGGAACTGCTGCGCCCGGTGCCGGTGGCCCCCCTGCGTCTGGTGATCCGCAGCCGGCGCGGCCGGTCGGTGCGTCGCGCCGACATGGCGTTGATCGCCGACGGGTCCGAGGTTGCACAGGGCGTGGCGGTGCTGATGCGCGAGGAAGCCATAGACCTGGGGGATCCGGCCGTTGGCGGTCCGGGGCTGCCACTGCCGGCCAGCTGTACGGAGCCTGTGCGGATCCCGGGGATGCCGGACACCCGTTCATTTCATTACACGGCCATGGAATCGCGGGTGGCGGCAGGTTCGGTTGTCCGTCCCGGCCCTGCGGCGGTCTGGTTTCGTCTGGCGGTGCCGCTGGTCGAAGGGGTGGAGAACTCGCCAGCCATGCGGGTGATGGCGGCGGCCGATTTCGGCAACGGCATCAGCTGGGTGCTGCCGCCCGACCGGTTCACCTTCGTGAACACCGATCTGACCGTCCATCTCCACCGCGCGCCGGTGGGCGAATGGGTGGGGGTGGATGCGACCACCGTCATGCAGCCCCACGGCGTGGGGCTGACCACCTCGCGCCTGGTCGATGAACTGGGTGAGATCGGCATCGCCATGCAGGGGCTGGTGGTCCGCCAGCGGGCGGCGGCGGCCTGACGATACGGTCAGCCGGGGTTCCGTTCTTCAGGCGAGCACGATCCGGGTTCCCGCCTGTTCCGCCGCCTCGCTCAGATGCCGCGGCGGGGCGCGGTCGGTGACCAGCCGGTCGATCTCGGGCAGATCCGCGATCCGCACCGGGGCACTGCGGGTGAATTTGGACGCCGCCCCCACCGCCACCACCATGCGGGCGGCGCGGATCATCGCCTGTTTGGCGGCCACCTTGTGCAGGTCGAAATCCATCAGCGCGCCGGTTTCATCTATCCCTGAGAAGCCGATGATCGCGACATCGCAGCGGAAGCGCGCAAGCCCCGTCTGGGTGGTGTCGCCGATCAGCGATCCGTCGGGGCCGTGGATGCTGCCGCCGGTGACGAAGATTTCGGACCGGGGGCCGTTCTCCGGCCGGCCCGCCGCCAGCAGCATCGCCGCGGGCAGGCTGTTGGTCACGATGGTCAGCCCGCTGCGTGGCGCCAGCGCGCGCGCCACCGCTTCGACCGTCGTGCCGACATCCAGGAAAACCGCGGCGCCGTCGGGCACCAGCTCGGCCGCGCGCCGGCCGATCGCGTGCTTGGCGTCGGTCTGGCTCAGGCGCTTTTCGGCATAGGCGGGGCGGATCGCCGGCTCCACCACACCCGCGCCGCCATGAAAGCGTTGCAGCAGTTTCAGCGCATCCAGCCGGATGATCTCGCGCCGTATGGTCTGGGCCGAGACGTCGAACTGCCGCGCCAGTGCATCGATGGTCGCGAAGCCCTGCTCGCGCACGATACGCAGGATGTCGTACTGGCGCTGGCTCACCGCCTCGCCGCTGTCCAGGATCACGTTCTCTCCGGTCGGCACCTGCCGTGCATCCTTCGTCACCGATGGCGTCGCCGCACTGGACGGCGACAGAATTGGAAGATAATTTACACCGACCCCCGCCGGGCCGCGAGCCCGGTTCCGTTCCGACCGGAGATCTTCATGGAACCGTCGCTCTTCGTGGCAGAAGGCAGGCTGTGGCGCAATGATGATGCGCAATGCCGGGTGTTCGACCCCTGGTCCCTGATCTGGCAGCCGGCCGATGCCCTGCCGGCAGGGGCCCGTGCGATCGCGGCCGAGGCGGCGCTTGCCGAACTGGCTGCCGCCAACCGCATCCGCCGCCTGCCGGTCGCGGTGATCGGCCCGCGCGAACCGGTGGGCGACCAGGAAGCCACCGCCGCCGCCGTCGGTGCGGCGATCGCCTCTCTGGGCCTGGTTCTGCTCACCGGCGGCAAGGGCGGCGTGATGGCCGCGGCCAGCCGCGGTGCCGCGGAAAATGGCGGCCTGGTGCTGGGTTACGTGCCGGATGAAGACTGGCGGATGGCCAACCCCCATGTCACCGTGCCGCTCGCCACCGGCATCGGCCCCGTGCGCAATGCGTTGATCGCCCGCGCCTGCCCGGTGCTGATCGCGGTCGGTGGCGGCTATGGCACGCTGTCCGAAATCGCCTATGGCCTGCATTTCGACAAGCTGGTGCTGACCATCGCCGACGCGCCGGTGGTGGACGGCGCCGTCATCTGCCGCGATGTGGCCGACATCCGCGCCCGCATCGCCCGGCGCATGCTCGCCCTCGACGGGCCGCTCTGACCGGCCCTGCCCGGGCATCGCTCCTCCCGTCGTCGTTCCGTCGCCAGATCTGTAATCAAACGATCATTGGCGGCTGGAATGGAAGAAAACGATAATACGCCGGTCTCGCCCCGCCGGTCTCATGTCCGGTGACCCGGGCGTGGCGGGGTTTCCCGGCACCGGACGGTTTCCATGGCGCTCGTCACCGCATGCTATCTGCTCTATCTGGCGGCGCCGATCGCGCTGCTGGTGCTGGGCTCGTTCGGCGACAGCTGGACCGGCACGCTGCTGCCCTCGGGTTTCACCACCCGCTGGTATGAAGATCTGCTCGCCGATGCCAGCTTCCGCCGCGCCTTCTTCACCAGCCTGAAGGTGCTGGCGGCCACGGCCGTGATCGATGCGCTGATCGCCGTGCCCGCAGCCTATGCCATCCATTCCGCCGCCAGCCGCGGCGTGCGCACCGCGGCGCGCATCGCTTCGCTGATGCCGGTGGCGGTGCCGGAACTGGTGCTGGGCTTCGGCTTCATCCTGGTGTTCTCCTCTTCGACCCTGCCATGGCTCGGCACCTTTGAGCTGCTGGTGGCGGCCCATGTGGTCCTGACCCTGCCTTACCTCATGAACACGCTTCTCGCCGATATGCAGACGCTCGGCCTCGCCCGGATCGAGGCGGCGGCGGCAACGCTCGGCGCCGGCTTCCGCCATCGCTTCGTCGACATCGTGCTGCCGTCGCTGCGCCACAGCCTGACCTCGGGGCTGGTGATGGTCGCCGCCCTCTCGATCGGCGAATTCCAGCTCTCCAACCTGGTCGCCGGCTTCCTGGACCGGACCTATCCGATCGTGCTGCTCCAGGCCTTCTACGGCGCCACCGGATTTGTCTGTGCCGCGACCGTCGTGCTGCTGGCGCTGGCGACGCTGGCGGCCGGTGCTTCCGCGCTTGCCGCCGCCGGCGGCCGGCGCGCCCGGGCGGGAGGGTGATCCCATGAGCGTGCATTTCGACGCCGTCTCCTTCCGCTATCCCTCGGGCGGTGCCGGTGTCTCCGACATCGATCTGGAGATCGGCGATGGCGAGCTGCTGGCGGTGATCGGGCCGTCGGGTTCGGGCAAGACCACCTTGCTGCGCCTGCTCTCGGGCTTCGTGGTGCCCGATCGGGGCCGGATCCTGATCGACGGTCGCGACGTCGCCCGGGTGCCGGTCAAGGACCGGGCGCTGGGCGTGGTCTTCCAGGCCTACGCGCTGTTCCCGCACATGACCGCGGCCGAGAACGTCGCCTATCCGCTGAAGCTGCGCGGGGTGGACCGTGCCAACCGCATGGCCCGCGCAAGTGAGGCGCTGGAGAAGGTCGGACTCGGCGGTTTCGCGAACCGCCAGCCGGCGTCGCTGTCGGGCGGGCAGCAGCAGCGCGTGGCCCTGGCCCGGGCGCTGGTCTTCGGGCCGCGGGCCCTGCTGCTTGACGAGCCGCTCTCGGCGCTGGATGCCGGGCTTCGGGCCGGCATGCGCGACGAGATCCTGCGCGTCCAGCGCGCGGCCGGCATCGCCACCCTGTTCGTGACCCATGACCAGGAAGAGGCGCTGTCGATGGCCGACCGGGTCGCCGTCCTGAAGGATGGCCGCCTGCTTCAGGTCGACACGCCCCGCGGGCTTTACGAGCGGCCGGTGGATGCGACCGTGGCGGGCTTCGTCGGCCACGCCAATCTCTGGCCGGGCCGGGTGGCGGCCGACGGGCTGGTCGAGACCGCGATCGGGCCGATCCGCACGGCCACGGGCGGTTTCGCCCCGGGCGATGCCGTCACCGTGATGGTCCGCCCGGAAGAGGTCTCGGCCGAGCCCGCCGCAGATGCCGCCAACCGCTTCGCCGGCCGGATCGCGGCCGATCGTTTCCTCGGCAATCTCCGCCGCCTGGACCTCGAGGTTCCGGGCGGGCTGGTGAAGGTCGAGACCCGCCGTCGCGATGCGATCGATGCGGTCGCCATCGCGCCCGAGGCCGTCCGGCTGTTGCCGGCCGGTTTCTGACCGTCACCGTCTCCCTGCACGCTGATCCCCCAGCACCCGACCACAGCACCAGTCGAACGGGACCGATCCGATGACCATGAGCCTCTGGAAAAAGACGGCCGCCGCCCTGATGATGGCGGCCGGCACCTTCGCCGCCACCACCGCCGCAACCCCGGCCCTCGCCCAGCCGCTGGATGGCGGCGAGCTTTATCAGGGCGAGCAGGCCCTCTACGACGCCGCGCGCGACGAGGGGCTGGTGGTCTCGTTCGACACCGGCCCGACCTGGGCGAACTGGGCCGCGCAGTTCAAGGCCTTCAAGGCCCGCTATCCGGGTGTGGAGATCGTCTATAACGATCTCGGCTCGGCCGCGACCGTGGTGGCACTCGACAAGTCGCGCAACCGACCGCAGGCGGACACCGCCTATTACTTCGCGGGTTCGGCCCTCGATGCCGCCGAGAAGGGCGTGGTCGCCGATTTCACGCCGGTGAATTTCGACCGTCTGCCCGAACCCTTCCGTCATCCGGCCGGCCAGTGGTTCACCATTCACACCCTGAACGTGGCCTTCCTGGTGAATACGAAGCTGGTCAAGCAGGTCCCCCAGAGCTGGGCCGATCTGCTGGGCGAGGCCTATCGCAATTCGGTGGTCTATCTGGATCCGCGCACGGCCGGTCAGGGCCAGGTGGTGACCATCGCCGCCGCCTTCGGCAATGGCGGCAGCATGGACGACGTCCAGCCGGGCATCGACTATCTGGGCCGGTTGCACAAGGCCGGCAACGTGCTGCGCACCGTGGGCACCACGCCTTACGCCCAGTTCGTGAAGGGCGAGATCCCGATCTGGATCGGCTATGAGAATGACGGTCTGAAGGCCAAATATGTCGACGGCATGGGCGACGACGTCGCGGTGGTGATCCCCGCCGAAGCCTCGGCCGCGGCACCCTATGCGATCAGCCTGGTCAAGGACGGCCCGAACCCGAATGCCGGCAAGCTCTGGCTGAACTACATCATGACCGACAAGGGCCAGACCACCTTTGCCGAGGGTTTCGTGCGCCCGTCGGTGCCGGGTGTGAAGCTGCCCGACGAGGTGCTGGCCAAGCTGCCCGAGGCGCCGCAGATCCGCCCGGTGGATGTCGCCAAGGCGCGTGATGCCAAGCCCGCCATCGATGCCGGCTGGGCCAAGGCCGTGCTCGGCCAGTAATCCGCCCACGTCCTCACGCCTGTTGCGGCACGGTGCCGGCCGATCCGGTGCCGTGCCCGCCGGCGTTTTCAACCGTCTCTCTTCTCCAGGACCAGCCCCCATGACCCTGCCGCCCCGGCTCCTGATTCTGCTGTCGCTGCCGGCGCTCGTCACGATGGCGGTGTTTTTCGTGCTGCCGCTCGCCGTGCTGGTGGGGGAAACGGGCGAGGGGGGCGGTGCCGCCTATCTCAGGCTCGTCGACGACCCGGTGTTCTGGCAGGGGCTGAAGGGCACGCTGGTCCTGGGCACGGTGGCCCCGGCGCTGTCGGTGGTGGTCGGCTTCTGCGTGGCGCTGCATCTGGCGCGGCTGCCCGAGGGCCGGCGCCAGGGGCTGCTGTTCCTGCTGTCCCTGCCGCTCACCTTCTCAGGGCTCATCGTCGCCTACGGCTTCATCCTGGTCTTCGGCCGCGCGGGCTTTTTCACCCTGCTGCTGGCCGAACTGGGCGCCGATCCGGCGGTGGTGGGGGCGATGATCTTCACGCCCGCGGGGCTCGGCTTCGCCTATTGCTATTACCTGATCCCGCGCGTGGTGCTGGTGATGCTGCCGGTGCTGGTCAATTTCGACACGCGCCAGATGGATGCGGCCGAAAGCCTGGGGGCGGGCCGCTTCGCCGCCTTCCGCGACGTGCTGCTGCCCCAGGTGACCCCGGCGCTGATCGCCGCCTTCTGCCTGACCGCGGCGGTGGCGATCGGTGCCTATGGCACGGCGCTCGCCCTGGTCGGCACCCAGGTGCAGATCCTGCCGCTGCTGCTGTTCTCGAAGATCTCGGAAACCGGCGCCGATCTGCCGGCGGCGGCCGCGGCTTCGGTGGTGCTGATGGCGGTCTGCTGTGCGGTCATGGGCCTGGCCGAAGCCCTGGGCGGGCTCCGGCGCAGGGGATGAGGGGGGAGGCGAGGTTTCCTCCCCCGGTCGGCGGAACGATCAGCGATAGGGGAAGCCGGCCTTCTCCATCAGGGCCGAATAATCCTTCAGGATCTGCACCACCTTGCCGGCGCGCGGGCTGGTCGCGGCGATCTCGTCCCAGAACTGTTCGGCATCCTTTTCGACCTGCGACCATTCCTCGCGCGGGATCGAGGTCAGCTCCATCTTCTTGCCGTTGACGCGCAGATCGGCCTCGCCGCCCCAGTACCAGACCTGGCGATAGTAATGCGACTGGTCGATCGTGGTCAGGAACAGCTGCTTCAGATGCGGCGGCACCTTCTCCCAGCTCTTGCTGTTGGCGAAATAGGACCCGCACCAGGCGCCGCAGATATTGTTGGTCAGCGCGTAATTGCAGACATCCGCCCAGCCCACCTCATAGGCCTCGGTGAAGCCGCACCAGGCGACGCCGTCCAGCTGGCCGGTCTGGATCGCCACCTCGACATCGTCCCAGGGCACGGTCACCGGGATCAGGCCGTAGCGCGACAGGAACTTGCCGGCGGTCGGCACGCCGAAGACGCGCTTGCCGCGCATATCGGCCAGCGAGCGGATCGGCTCCTTGGTGAAGACATGCAGCGGATCCCAGGCGCCGGCCGACAGCCATTCCACGCCGTCGATCTCGTCATAGGCTTCTTTCCAGATCTCGTTCAGCCCATAGCGCTGGAACAGCACCGGCAGGTCCAGGCTGAAGCGGCAGGAGAAGGGGAAATAGCCGCCGAACACCGCCACATCGGCGGGCGAGGCCATGGTCGCATCATCCGACTGCACCGCATCGATGGTGCCGTTCTGCAGGGCGCGGAACAGCTCGGCGGTCGGCACCAGCTGATCGGCGTAATAGAGCTCGATCTCCATCTCGCCATTGGCCGCCGCATTGAAGGCCTCGATCTGCGGCTTGATCACATGGGCGCCAAGGGGCGCGCCCGAATAGGTCTGCAGCCGCCAGCGGATCTTGGACTGGGCATGCACCGCCGGGGCGGCGAAGGTGGTGCTGGCCGCCAGCGCCGCGCCGCCGATGCCGGCGGTCTTCAGGAACTGTCGCCGGCTTCCCGCGACCGGATCGGCCGAGGACGTCTTCTTCTCGATGTCGCTCATGTCGTTCGTCTCCTGGAAGCGGTACGCATGTCTCCCCATGCGCCCGCCATGGCCGTGTCGGGGGTGTGGGTGAAGACTACTTTCCGTAGACGAGGTTCGGCAGCCAGAGCGCGATCCCGGGGAAGACCATCAGCAGGGCGATGGTGATCACCATCATGATCACGAAGGGGATGATCGACTTGTAGATGTCGATCAGGGTGATTTCCTTCGGTGCCATCGCCCGCATCAGGAACAGGTTGTAGCCGAAGGGCGGGGTGATATAGGCGATCTGGCAGGTGATGGTGTAGAGCACGCCGAACCAGATGACGTTGAATTCCAGCGCCTTGACCAGGGGCACATAAAGCGGCGCCACGATCACCAGCATGGCGGTGTCGTCCAGGAACATGCCCATCAGGATGAAGGAGGCCATCATCATCGCCATCACCTGCCAGCGGGTCAGTTCCCAGTTGGTGATGAACAGCGATTCGATCGCCCGCGCCGCGCCGATGCCGTCGAACACCGCGCCGAAGGCGAGGGCGGCCAGGATCAGCCACATGAACATGCACGAGATCGACAGCGTCTTCTTCGACGTCTCCTTGATCAGGCGCCAGTTCAGCCGGCCCTTCAGGGCGGCGGCGATGGTCGCCCCGGTGGCGCCGATCGCCGAGCTTTCGACCAGGCTGGTATAGCCCATCACGAACAGCCCCATCATCGTGAAGAAGATCACGAAGGGGATGAGGCCGGCGCGCAGCAGCTTCAGCTTCTGCCCGATCGGCATATTCAGCTCGTCGTCGGTGACGGTGGGGGCGAGTGCGGGGTTCAGCCGGCAGCGCACCACGACATAGGCGGTGAACATCGCCGCCATCATCAGCCCCGGCACCATGCCCGCCAGCCAGAGCTGGCCCACCGGCGCCCGGGCGATCATGCCGTAGAGCACCAGCACCACGCTCGGCGGGATCAGGATGCCGAGCGAGGATCCGCCCTGGATGACGCCGGTGATCAGCACCTTGTCATAGCCCCGGCGGAGCATTTCAGGCAGGGCGATGGTGGCACCGATAGCCAGTCCGGCTACGGAAAGCCCGTTCATAGCCGAAATGACCACCATCAGCACGATCGTGCCGATGGCGAGCCCGCCCCGCAGCCGGCCGAACCAGACGTGGAAGGCTTTGTAGAGATCCTCTGCGATGCCCGCTTCCGACAGGATGTAGCCCATGTAGATGAACAGGGGCAGCGTGAGCATCGGGAACCAGTTGAACAGCTTCAACGTGGCATTGAATGGCATCTCGACGGCGCCGTTGCCGTAGAGCAGCAGGGCGGCGCCCGCCGCCACGAAGCCGATCGCGCCGAAGACCCGCTGCCCGGTGAGCAGCATCAGGGCCATCGTCGCGAACATCAGGATCGCGATCAGTTCATAACTCATGCTACGTCCACCCGGCGGATCGTCGCGATGTGTTTGAACACCAGCGACAGTGTCTGGAGCAGCATGATCACCAGGCAGACCACAAGCAGCGCCTTGATCGGGATCATCGACGGGTTCCACATCGAGAACCGGCGCTCATTGGTCTCTATGGCATATTGCAGGCTCGACACCGAGCCGATGGTCATGACCACCAGGTAGAACATCAGGCAGGCGGAGGTGATCAGGTCCAGGATCGCCTTGCCGCGCGTGGAAAGATGCTGATAGATCAGGTCCATGCGGACGTGATCGTCATTCTTCAGCGTCATCGCGCCGCCCATGAAGAAATAGGCGAGCAGCGTGAACTGGGCGACCTCGACACACCAGTGCAGCGGGATGTCGAGCGCGTTGCGGGTGACCGCGTCCAGCAGCAGGACGCCGATCATCACGAAGACCAGAGCCATCGCCACGATGCCGACATAATCGGACAATCGGTCGACGACCCGCACATACCATCTGATTGCAGCCGGCATCGGCCAGTCCGTCCCCCGTCTCGTCAGGCGGCCTGCCCCTCCCCAGTGGCCGGCCGCCCGGTTTTGCCTAGATCAGCTCGGCTCCCGCCGCTCTCAGGGCGGCTTCATGTATCGCGCCGGGCGGCGCATCGGTGACGACCACATCCACCTCGTCCAGGCCGCAGACCCGGAACGCCGCCTTGCGGCCGAATTTGGGCCGCGCCGCCACCAGGATCAGGCTGCGCGCATTGCCGATCATGGCGCGCGCCACCTGGGCTTCGTCGAAATTGGAATCCATCGCCCCCACCTCGGCATCGATCGCCGCCACCGTCAGGATGGCGTGATCGGCCTGGAAGTCGCGAATCTGCTCGATCACCAGCGGGCCGACCGTCTGGTCGTTGTCGCCCATGAAGGTGCCGCCCAGCAGATAGACCCGGCCCGGCTGCGGCGCCGCGCCGAAGACCCGGGCGATGCGCAGCGAATTGGTGATCACCGTCAGCCCGCCGATGCCCGCCAGCGCCTCGGCACAGGCGAGGGTGGTGGAGCCGGTGTCGATGAACAGCGTGTCGCCGGGCTCGATCAGCGGCACCAGCCGGCCCGCGATCACCTGCTTCGCCTCGGCCTCTTCGGCCATGCGGTCCTTGAAGCTGCCCTCGGCATGAAGCTTGGGCCGGCGGGCGCCGCCATGGACCTTCTGAAGCACGCCGTCACTGGCGAGCCCGGCCAGATCGCGGCGGATCGTTTCCGCCGAAACCTCGAAGGCCTGGGCGAGCGCGTCGACCGACATCTCGCCCTGCTGCCAGATCATGTCCGCGATCCGCGCCTGCCGTTCCCTGCGTCGCATTCCCGTCCTCCGTTCATCAAAGTAGGACATCGGCCAATGCCCGAGTCAAGGTGCATGTGCCGGCATGAATGCCCGAACGGTCATAATTTTGTGGATAAGTTGACCATTCGGGCATTTTAGGGCAGGCTGATCGCAGGGTAGACCGCCCTGAACCGCAGGAGGAAACCCTGAACCGCAGGAGGACAGGCATGGCCCCGGCTGGTGACGCATCCCGCCACGGAAGCGGCGACGGCACCTTCGACGTCGCGATCATCGGCGCCGGGGTGATCGGCTGCGCGCTCGCCCGCCGTTTCACGCTGGAAGGCGCCCGGGTGGTGCTGATCGAAAAGGCGGCCGATGTTCTCGACGGCGCGTCGAAGGGCAACAGCGCCATCCTGCATACCGGCTTCGACGCCCCGCCCGGATCGGTAGAGGCGGCCTGCATCGCCGCGGGCTATCGGGAATATCTTGAGATCCGCGCGCGGCTGAACCTGCCGCTGCTGAAGACCGGCGCCCTGGTCGTCGCCTGGACGGATGAAGAGGCGGCGACCCTGCCCGATCTGATCGCCCAGGCCCGGGCGAACGGCGTCGACGATGTCGAGCCGCTGACCGAGGCCGAGGCCCGCCGGCTGGAGCCGGCGCTGGGGCCGGGGGTGCGCGCCGCTTTCCGGGTGCCGCGGGAATATGTGATCGACCCCTGGTCTGCCCCCCATGCCTATCTGCGCCAGGCGGTGGAGAACGGCGCCCGGCTGATGACTGCGGCCCCCGTCACCGCCGGGGTGTTCGATGGCAGCCTCTGGTGCCTGGAAACCCCGCGGGGCACCGTGCGGGCCGGGCTGGTGATCAATGCCGCAGGCCTCTGGGGCGACCGGGTGGACGATCTGCTGACCGGCACCACCGATTTCACCATCCGGCCGCGCAAGGGCCAGTTCGTGGTCTATGACAAGCCGGCGGCGGCCCTTGCCGGCCATATCCTGCTGCCGGTGCCGAACAAGGTGACCAAGGGCATCGTCGTCTGCCGCACCGCCTTCGGCAATCTTCTGGTCGGCCCGACCGCCGAGGAGCAGGAGGATCGCGAACGTGCCGGGCTGGTGCCCGAAACCCTGGAGGCGCTGATCCGCCGCGGCACCGAGATCCTGCCGGCGCTGAAGGATCACGAGGTGACCGCGATCTATGCCGGGCTCCGCCCCGCCACCGAATTCAAGGACTACCGGATCCGGGTGGAGGCGGCACGGCGCTATGTGACCGTCGGCGGCATCCGCTCCACGGGCCTGAGTTCGGCGCTCGGCACCGCCGCCCATGTCCATCGCCTGGTGGCCGGCCTGCTGGCGGGCCACCAGGCGATCGCCGATCCGGTCTGGCCGCGCATGCCGATGCTGGCCGAGCACGAGACCCGTGACTGGCAATGCCCCGGCAATGGCGGCGTGGTCTGTCATTGCGAGCGGGTGACGCGGCGCGAGATCGAGGCCGCGCTCGACGGCCCGACCGGCGCCCGCAGCCTGGCGGGGCTGAAGCGGCGCACCCGCGTGACCATGGGCCGCTGTCAGGGGTTCTACTGTTCAGCGGCCCTGGCGGCGATCACCGCCGGCCGGCTGGCGGTGCCGATGACGGCCGATCCGAGGACCGCCCCATCGGCAACTGCGGGAGGAGAGCCATGACCGCGGAGCATTGGGATGTGGTGGTGATCGGCGCGGGCCCCGCCGGGCTCGCCGCCGCGACCGAGCTGCGCCGCCAGGGTATCGCCCGGGTGCTGGTGCTGGACCGCGAGGCCGAGGCCGGCGGCATCCCCCGCCATTGCGCCCATTCGCCCTTCGGCCTGCGCGAATTCCGCCGCCTGATGACCGGTCCCGCCTATGCCCGCCGGCTGGTGCGCACCGCCGCGGCCGCCGGGGGCGAGATCCGCACCCGCGTGACCGTGGCCGCGATCCGTCCGGGTTCCGGGGCGTCCGGCCCTGAGCTCGACGTCTCCACCCCGGACGCTGGGCTGGGGGTGATCCATGCCCGGCGTGTGCTGGTGGCAACCGGCGTGCGCGAGACCAGCCGCGCCCAGCGGCTGATCGGCGGCACGAAGCCCGGCGGCGTGCTCTCGACCGGCGCGCTTCAGGGGCTGGTGCATCTGGACCATCTGAAACCCTTCAGCCGGCCGGTGGTGCTGGGCACCGAACTGGTCTCGTTCTCGGCCCTGATCACCTGCATCCAGGCGGGCATCCGGCCGGTGGCGATGATCGAGCCCGGCCAGGGCACCGTCGCCCGCTGGCCGGCCGGTCTGCTGCCACGGCTGCTGGGGGTGAAACTGTTGACCGGGACCGGGCTTCGGACCATCGAGGGGCGGGACGGGGTCACCGCCGTCACCCTGCGCGATGCCGACGGCGCCGAGCGGGTGATCGAGACCGACGGCGTCGTCGTGACCGGCGGCTTCCGGCCCGAGGCGACGCTCTTCGCCGGCAGCCATCTGGCCCGCGATCCGGCGACCGGCGGCCCGGTGATCGACGAGTTCGGCCGCTGCTCGGACCCCACCGTCTTTGCCGCCGGCAATCTGCTGCGTCCGGTGGAAACCGCGGGCTGGAGCTGGAAGGAAGGCCGCCGCACCGGCCGGGCGATCGCGCTCGACCTGGCCGGCCGGCTGCCGGCGGCCGGCGGGCTTGAGGTCCGCGTCGCGGGGGCGCCGCTCCGCTTCGCCCTGCCGCAGCTGATCGCCGGTGGCAGGCCGGGCCTGCGCGTTCACGACCATATTCAGTTCCGGGTCGACAGCCGGGTGGCGGGACGGCTGGTCCTGACCGATGATGGCCGGGAGATCTGGTCGCAGCGCCTGCGCAGCCGGCCGGAACGGCGGATCCTGGTGCCGATCGACGCCCTGCCGGCGGTGCGGTCGGGCCGCTACACCTTCGGCTGGGACGCGCGGTGATGACCATCCTTGCCATCGACCAGGGCACCACCACCACCCGCGCCGTGCTGGTCGGGCCCGATGGCGGCACCCGGATCGTGGCGAGCCTGCCCCATCGCCAGATCCACCCGGCCCCCGGCCATGTCGAGCACGACCCGGAAGAGCTGATCCGGAACCTCCGCAGTTGCCTGGATGCGGCCCGCGCGGCGGGCGCGCCGCTTGCGGTCGGCATCGACAATCAGGGGGAAAGCTGCCTCGCCTGGGATGCGGCCACCGGCGAGGCCATCTCTCCGGTGCTGGTCTGGCAGGATGACCGGACCCGCGACGTCGTTGACCGGCTGCGCGCCGACGGGGCCGGGGACATGGTGCTGGCGCGGGCCGGCCTGCCGCTCGATCCCTATTTCTCGGCCTCCAAACTCGCCTGGATCCTGCGCGAGATCCCCGCCGCACGGCGTCTGGCGGGGCAGGGGCGGCTCCGGCTCGGCACCACCGATGCCTTCTTTCGCGACCGGCTGACCGGGCGGTTCGAAACCGACGTCACCACCGCCTCGCGCACCGCGCTCATGAACCTCGACAGCTGCGACTGGGACCCTGAGCTGTGCCGGCTGTTCGGCGTGCCGATCGAGGCGCTGCCGCCGATCGGGCCCAGCACCGGCGATTTCGGCACCCTGGCCGGCACCGGCCTTCGTCTGACCGCAAGCCTGGTCGACCAGCAGGCCTCGCTCTACGGCCATGGCTGCAGGCGTGCGGGCGATGCCAAGATCACCTTCGGCACCGGCGGCTTCGCCCTGGTCGTGACCGGCCGGCGGATGGCGGCCGGACGTGACGGGCCCTTGCCCACCATCGCCTGGCAGAAGGCGGGGGAGGCGCCGGTGCATGCGCTGGAAGGCGGGGTCTATTGTGCCGCCTCGGCGGTGAACTGGGCACAGGGGCTGGGGCTGTTTGCCGGCCATGACGATATCGGGGCCTTCGACGGCGCCCCGGCCACACTCGACGGTCCGGTCTTCGTGCCGGCGCTGGCGGGGCTCGCCTGTCCGCATTGGGACCGGCGGGCGCGCGGCGCCTGGCTGGGGCTGGGGCTCGATACCGGGCCGGGCCGGATGATGCAGGCGCTGCTTGAAGGCATCGCGCTCCGCATGGCCGAAGTGGTGGCGGTGATCGGCCGCCATCAGCCGCTCACCGACCCGGTGCCGATCGATGGCGGCATGGCGGCCAATGCCTATTTCTGCCGGATGCTGGCCGATTGTCTGGAACGGCCGGTGATCGTCTCCGACGAGCCGGAGCTGACCGCGGTCGGCACTGCGGCACTGGCCGGCGAGGCGGTGGGGGGCGCGATCGCCACCCCGCGCCGCGGCCGGAGGATCGACCCCCGGCCGCTGCCGCCCGGTCTGCGCGCGCGCTTCGATGCGGCGCGCGCGGCGGTTCAGGCTTTTGCCGCCGCCGGCTGACCGCGACCGAAGACCAGCCCGATCCCGCCCAGGATCGCCGCCATGCCGCAAAGCGCGAGCGGGGCCGGCACCGTGCCGAAGACCGCGAAATCGAGCAGCACGGTCCCGGCCGGCACCAGATAGAACAGGCTGGTGACGTTGACGAGATCGCCCGCCCGGATCAGCCGGTAGAACAGCAGCTGGGCACCGACCGAGATCACCAGAGCGAGCCAGAGCAGCGGCAGTACCACGGCCGGCACGGCGTCGAACCGCACCGCTTCTGTCGGCAGGACGATCAGGCAGAGTGCGAGAGCGGCCAGATACTGCACCGGCATGGCCGTGAGCGGGTCGATGGTGGAACGCTTATGGAGCAGGGCACCTGCGGTCATCGCGGCCAGTGCTGCGAGAGCGAGGCCGGCGCCTGCCGGGGTGAGGCTGGCGGCGGCCAGGCTCTGCCAGACCACGGCGACGAGCCCCGCGAGGGCGAGTGCGAGCCCCGCAACCCGGCGCCGACTGCGCGCGCCACCGCTGACCACCAGGGTCAGCACCGGCTGCAGCCCCATGACGGTGGCGACGGCACCGGGCGTCATGCCCTGGTCCATCGCGGCCATGTAGCAGACGGCATAGGCGCCGACCAGCAGCAGGCCGGTGGCGAGCAGCCGCGGCCAGGCCCGGAGCTGCGGCCAGCGGCGCCCCTGAAGGCGCAGGATCACCGTGATGGCGAGCAGGGCCAGCGCAAAGCGCAGGCTGAGGAAGGCAAGCGGGCTCGCATGATCGAGCCCGAGCCGGATGAAGATGGCGCCGCTGCTCCACAGGCAGACGAACGCCGCCGTCGGGCCGAAACGGCCCGCGGCACGAAGGAAACCGGTCATCGGATCTGGAAAAACCGTCTTTGCCGGATGTCACGACGACCCTGCCGGCCCGGCTGCATCAGCCGTCAGCCGGGACCGATCGAACCGTATGGTTCAGGATCCGAGGGGCGGGGTCGTGAAAAGGCGGCCGCCGGTCAGGCGGCGGCGCGGCCGGCGGGCGGCGGCGGGGTGCCGGCCCGGGCAATGGCCGGCGGGGGGACGACGCAGGACATCATGTGCGGCACGATGGCGGTCATGATCGGTCGCCCCCTCGGACGGTTGAAGGATCGGCAGAGTATGGCGGGTCCGGGGATGTGTATCAACCCCGCTGCGCCGCCTCCCAGGTGTTGACGATCCGGGTCATGCTGCGCAGCACCGGCTTTTCGATCAGCTTGCCGTCGACCACCAGCAGCCCGCTATCGGCGGCGGCGAAGGCATCCAGCACCTTGCGGGCATGGGCGACGGTGGCGTCGTCGGGGGTGAAGACCCGGTTGATATGCGGGATCTGCTTCGGGTGGATGGTGCCCTTGCCCGAGAAGCCGAGGTCGGCCGCGGTCTCGGCCTCGCGGATCATGCCGGCCTCGTCTTCCAGGTCGAGCCAGGGCACGTCGATCACGTCGACGCCAGCCGTGGCCGCCGCGTGGACGACGCGCGAGCGGGCATAGAGCAGGGCGTTCCAGACATTGCGGCAGCGCAGATCGGCGGCCATGTCGACGCCGCCGAAAAACAGCGCCTCGATCCGCTCGCTGGAGGTCGCGATCTCGACCGCGGCTTCCAGGCCCTCATTGGTCTCGATGATCACATGCAGCCGGGTGGGGCGCTGGTAGTCGTCCAGCAGGTCGGCGAGGTTGCGGACCTCTTCCGGCCCCTTCACCTTGGGCAGCATCACGGCCGGCGCCGGGTGTTCCGCCTCGATCAGCGCCTTGACGTCGGCCATGCCTTCGGGCGTGCGCAGGCAGTTGATGCGGATCATCCGCTCCACCCGCGGGTCGCCTTCGGTCACCGGCACATAGGCGAAGGCCCTGTCGCGCGCCTCGGGCTTGTCCTTCGGCGCCACCGCATCCTCAAGATCGACGCAGACGATATCGGTGCCCGAGGCCAGCGCCTTGGGGAACATGTCCGGCCGGGTGCCGGGGGTGAAGATGAAGCTGCGGCGCGACTGGATGCGGGCGGGGGATTGGATAGGGGCGGGGGACATGGCGGCTCCTGACGGGATGGTCGGGCGATCATAGGCGTGGCCGCAGACCATCGCAAACCGGCGGTCCGTGACGTGAACCCCGTGCGCGCGCCCCGTCCCCCGTCACCAGACCGGCGGGGTGGTGATCCACAGAATCCGGGTGCGGCCATTGGCGAGGTTGCGGAATTTGTGCGGCGAGGCGCTTTCGAAATGGAAGGCGTCGCCCTCGCCCAGGCGGTAGACCGCGCCGTCGACATACAGCTCCAGCCGGCCTTCCAGCACCACGCCGCATTCCTCGCCTTCATGGTTGTAGGCGTCCTCGCCCGATCCGCCATCGGGATCGAGCGTCAGCTCCATCACCTGCAGCATGCCCTGGTCGTGGACGGTCAGGAATTCCTTCACCATGCCCTTGGCGCCGAAATCGACCCGGCGGCGCTGGCCGGCGCGGACGATGCGCCGGGCCTCGTTGTTCGGATCGCTTTCGCCGCCACCCAGCAGTTCCAGCACCGGCACGTCCAGAATGGCGCAGATCGCCCTGAGCGCGCGAACCGAGGGCGAGGAGATCCCGCGCTCGATCTGGCTGAGAAAGCCCACCGACACATTCGCGGCATCGGCCACCTGTTTCAGCGACAGCCCCCGCGCCTGACGTGCCCGCCGCACGGCGAGGCCGAGGCTGAGATCGTCCTCTTCGGTCAGTGGCTCGACGACGGGCGTCTCTGGGATGGAGGCCGGAGGCGACTCAGGGGGTGTCATCGGTGGTGGATACCTTCAGGTTCACTCTGTTGAAAGGAGGGCCATATTTTTTCACGAATTTCCAGCCCGACCATGCGTTCCGCAACGCCCCGACCGCCGGTAGCCACCGCGGCAGGCGAACGGAATCGCCTGTCGTGCAGGCCTTTTCACGAAAATGAAATCGGCTGACCAATTTCATTGCGCCTCTCGATAATTTCACTACCATGAAAATCAGTCAACGCCGAAGCCGATCCGCATCGCAGGGCGGGGGTCTGCGCCACCAGCACGGGACTGCCGGTGGTGTGCGTGGTTGCCGGGGGGAGCCCGGCGCCGCGGTGCCCTGCGATGGTCGGCAGGACAACGAACAGGGGACATTTCATGAGGCTGAAGACGCTTGCCGCCGCAATCACGGCACTGGCCATCGGTGCGGTGGCGCCGGCTTTCGCGGCGGAGACGGTGAAGGTGGGCGTGACCACCACGGGCGTGCCCTTCACCTTCGTCGACACGTCGAGCCAGAAGCCGACCGGCGCGATGGTCGATCTGGCCCAGGCGATCGGGGCCGAGGCGGGGCTTGCCACCGAATTCGAGGTGGTCGCCTTCTCGGCGCTGATCCCGTCGCTGACCACGGGCAAGATCGACCTGATCTCGGCCGGCATGCTCGCCACCGACAAGCGGCGCGAGGTCGTGGATTTCTCGGCCCCGGTCTACACCTATGGCGAGACGATGTTCGTGCCGGCGGACGAGCCGGCGAACTACACGCTCGACGATCTGAAGGGCGCCACCATCGGCGCCCAGGTCGGCACCACCTTCGCCGACGCGCTCAACGCCCGCGGCACCTTCGGCGAGGTGAAGCTCTATGACAGCATCGCCGACATCATGCGCGATGTGAAACTCGGCCGGATCAAGGCCGGCTTCGGCGACAAGCCGATCGTGGCCTATCAGATCGCGCAGAACCCCAAGATCGGCCTGCGCCTGGTCGATGGCTATCAGCCGCTGAAGGCCGGCGACGTTGCGCTGGCGGTCTCGAAGGAGAACCCGGCCCTGCTGGAGAAGGTCAACGCCGCGATCGCGAAGCTCAAGGAGAGCGGTGAGCTTGCGAAGATCTTCGCAAAATACGGGCTGTAAGCGCCAGGCGTTGCGAAGATCTTCGCAAACGCGATCCGGACGGGCGTCGGGCGGTGCGGCAGGGCGGCTCTCCGCCTGACCTTCCTCCCGCTCCGGCACGCCACTCCCCACCACCCAGGGATCTTCGATGAGCGACTTCCTCAGCCGATCCGCCGACTACATGCCGCTGCTGTTCGAAGGCATGTGGCGGACCGTGGCGGTGACCCTGCTGGCGCTGTGCCTCGCCACCCTGCTGGGCCTGGTCTGGGCGCTGCTGCGCACCTCGGGCGTCCGGGCCCTGGCGGTGCCGACCCGGATCCTGGTCGAGTTCGTGCGCGGCATCCCGATCCTGGTCATCCTGTTCTACATCTATTTCGTGATGCCCGAGATCGGCCTGGATCTCACCGCCTTTCAGGCCGGGGTGATCGGTCTGGCGCTCACCTATTCCTGCTATATCGGCGAGACCTTCCGCGCCGGTATCGAGGCGGTGGACAAGGGCCAGATCGAGGCTGCGAAATCGATCGGCATGCGCCGGCCGCTGATGATGCGCCGGGTGGTGCTGCCCCAGGCCTTCCGGATCGTGGTGCCGCCCTATGCCAACAATCTGGTCATGCTGCTGAAGGACAGCTCGCAGGTCTCGGTCATCTCGGTGGCGGAGTTGACCATGCAGGGCAAGATGCTGGCCTCGTCGACCTTCGACAACATGACGGTCTTCACCCTGGTGGCGCTGCTCTATCTGTGCCTGACCATTCCGCTGAACATGGTCATGCGCCGGGTCGAACTTCGGATGGGGAAGGCGCGATGATCCGCTTCGAGGACGTGCATAAATCCTATGGCAGCCACGAGGTGCTGAAGGGCATCGATGCCGAGGTCGCCAAGGGCCAGGTGGTCTGCCTGATCGGCCCGTCCGGCTCCGGCAAATCGACCCTCTTGCGCTGCGTGAACGGGCTCGAGACCTATCAGCGTGGCCGGATCACCATCGACGGCGCCCTGGTCGATGCCGAGGGGCCCGCCATTCACGGGCTGCGCACCCGGGTGTCGATGGTCTTCCAGCGCTTCAACCTGTTTCCCCATCGCACGGCGCTGGAAAATGTGATGGAAGGCCCGATCCACGTGCTGCGGGAGCCTGCAACCGAGGTCCGCGCCCGGGCCGAGGCGCTGCTGGCGCGGGTGGGGCTGGCCGACAAGTTCCACGCCTATCCGGGCGCGCTGTCGGGCGGGCAGCAGCAGCGTGTGGCCATTGCCCGCTCGCTGGCCATGCGGCCCGACGCGATCCTGTTCGACGAGCCGACCTCGGCACTCGACCCCGAAATGGTGGGCGAGGTGCTGCAGGTGATGCGCTCTCTGGCCGACGAGGACATGACCATGCTGGTCGTGACCCACGAGATCCAGTTCGCCCGCGAGGTCGCCGATGCGGTGCTGTTCCTGGATGGAGGCCGCATCGTCGAACAGGGCCCGGCGGCCGAGGTGCTGCGCAATCCGCGCCACGAACGCACGCAGGACTTCCTCCGCCGCGTAACCCATCCTGTTTGAGAGTCTGTATGG
The DNA here is from genome assembly GCF_002684955.1 of Tistrella sp. Taxonomy (NCBI): domain Bacteria; kingdom Pseudomonadati; phylum Pseudomonadota; class Alphaproteobacteria; order Geminicoccales; family Geminicoccaceae; genus Tistrella; species Tistrella sp. Next base: position 43,905 of record NZ_NYWI01000068.1, read on the forward strand.
CCCTCGCCGGGCGGGTGCTACCGCACCCTTGGCCGCCGCCGCAATGGCGGCCTGGCGCTGCGCGCTGGGAGTCTGTTTGGCCCTCGCCGGGCGGGTGCTACCGCACCCTTGGCCGCCGCCGCAATGGCGGCTTGGTCCCGCACCGGGGTGCGGGACGGGATTGTTGTCTGAGCATCGGGGGCATCCATGCCATCCTTCTCTCCTGCCGCTTCCGTCTGGGCTGCAACTGCGGCGCCGGGGCCTGATCTGCCTGCCTTTACCGGCGAGCGGCGGGCCGATGTCGCGATCGTAGGTGCCGGGTTCACCGGGCTGGTCGCGGCGTTGACCCTTGCCCGGGGCGGGGCCTCGGTGATCGTGGTCGACATGGTCGAGCCGGGCTTCGGGGCCAGCGGCCGCAATGGCGGCCAGGTGATCCCCGGGCTCAAGGACGATCCCGATACGCTCGACCGGGTGTTCGGCGAGGCGACCACCGCCTTTGCCGGCGGCACCGCCGATCTGGTGTTTTCGCTGATAGACGAGCTTGGTATCGACTGCGACCCGGTGCGCGGCGGCTGGATCCAGGCCAGCGTGAAACATCTGCACCTGCCGCGGCTGGAAAGCCGGATGGCGCAGTGGCGGGCGCGCGGGGCCGCCGTCGAGATGCTCGATGCCGCGGGCATGGCGGCTGCGACCGGCGGGCGGGGTTTCGTCGGCGGCTGGATCGATCGCCGCGGCGGCAGCGTGCATCCGCTCGCCTATGCCCGTGGGCTGGCCCGGGCGGCGCTAGAGGCCGGGGCGGAGATTTTCCGCGACGCCGAGGCGGTGTCGATCACCAGAGGCACCGGCGGCTGGGTGCTGGGTTTCGCCAATGGCGGCCGGCTGACCGCGGATCAGGTGGTGATCGCAACCAATGGCTATACCGGCCGGCTCTGGCCCGGGCTGAAGGCGACGGTGATCCCCGCCAACAGCATCCAGGTGGCGACGGCGCCGCTGCCCGAGGATCTGCGGGCCCGCATCCTGCCGGGCCGGCCGGTGGTCTCCGACAGCCGGCGGATCGCGAATTATTTCCGCATCGGCCCGGAAGGCCGGCTGATGATGGGCGGCCGCGGCGCCTTCCGCGAGCCGCGGGATGCCGCCGACTACCGCCGGATCGAAGCGGCGCTCGCCGCTTTCTATCCCGAAGCCGCGCGCCTGCCCGTGGATTTTCGCTGGGCCGGACGGGTGGCGATGACCCGTGATCACCTGCCGCATATCCACCAGCCGGCGGCGGGTGTGACCATGGCGCTCGGCTATAACGGCCGGGGCGTGGCGCTGGCGAGCGCCATGGGCCGGGCGATCGGCGCCCATCTGCTGGATGGTGCCAACCCGCTGCCGCTGGCGCTCTCGGCCATCAGGCCGATGCCGGTGCACGGCCTGCACCCGCTTTATGCCACCGCGATGATCGAGGCATACCGGGTGCGGGACATGCTGGAGCGCTGATCAGCCGCGCAGCTCGCGGGTCGAGCCGCCGAAGCGCAGCAGGTTGCCATGGGGATCGTGGATGTGGAATTCGGTCATCCCCCAGGGCTTGTCCTCGATGGCGGACAGGCCCGGCACGCCGCGGGCGCTGAATTCGGCATGCAGGTCCAGGATCTCGCCGCCGCGGATATAGCAGGAAGTGTTTTCCGGATAGCGGCGGTCGTCGGCCAGCCAGAAATGGATTTCCATCCGGTTGCGGCGGATGAGCAGATAGTCGCCATGGCGTTCCGCGGCAAAGCCCAGCTGGTCCTGGTAGAAGGCCTGGCTTTCGGCGATGTCGAGCGAGGCCAGGACGGGGATGCAGATCGCGGCGTCGGTCATCTTGCCTCCGCGGATGAGTGGGGGGGACAGGATAGCCGGGTGCGGTCAGGCCGCGAAGGCCCGGATCCTGCCGGCAGCCGATCGGGTGACCTCCATCTCGATGCCATAGATCGCCCGCAGCTGCGCCGGGGTCATGATCCGCGCCGGCGTGTCGTCGGCGATCACCCGGCCGGACCGGAGTGCGACGATCCGGTCGGCATGGTCGGCGGCCATGTTGATGTCGTGCAGCACCAGCACCGCCGCGAAGCCACGCGTGCGGGCCAGATCGCGGATCAGCCCCAGCACCTCCGCCTGATGGGCGATGTCGAGCGCCGAGGTCGGCTCGTCGAGCAGCCAGCAGCTTGCATCCTGGGCGATCATCATTGCCATCCAGACCCGCTGACGCTCACCCCCCGACAGCGTGTCGACCTGGCGATCGACGAAGCCCCCGATGCCGGTGAGCGCGATCGCCTCGTCCACCGCCCGGCGATCGGCGGCGGAGAAGCGGCCGAGGGCACCGTGCCAGGGGAAGCGGCCGAGGGCGACCAGTTCGTGCACCAGCATGCCCGGTGCGGCCGGGGTCGCCTGCGGCAACAGGGCGAGATGTCGGGCGAGGTCGCGGGCCGGCCAGCGGCCGATCGGCCGGCCCGCGAACTGCACCTGCCCGGTGGTCGGTGCCGTCTGGCCCGACAGGATGTCGAGCAGGGTGGATTTGCCGGATCCGTTATGGCCGATCAGCGCGGTCAGCCCCTCGCATGCCAGATCGAGGGTGATATCGGCCAGGATCGGCCGGCCGCCGACGGTGAGGCCGACCCCGTCCAGGGTGAAGCCGCTGGTCCCGGCTGCCATCAACCATCCCTCCGGGGCGTGGTGAGGTCGACCATTTCGGTCACCCGGCCGTCCTTCATGCGGATGATCCGGTCGGCGGTGTCGAAATAGCGGTCGTCATGGGAGATCACGATCAGGGTCCGGCCCTCGGCCTTCAGCGCCGGCAGCAGTTCGGTATGGAAGACATGGCGGAAGCCCGGATCCTGATCGGCGGTCCATTCGTCGAACACCACCACCGGGCGGCGGTCGACCCAGGCATGGATCAGCGCCAGCCGCTTGCGCTGGCCGGTGGAGAGATCGGTGGTCGAGAACCGGCCATTCGCGACATCGACTTTGGTCCCGAGGCGCAGGCGGTCGAGATGGGCGTGGAGCTCGTCATCGCCGATCCCGGCGCCGGGCATCACCTCGTCGAAGAGGTGATAATCGGTGAGGATGGCCGAGAACATCTGCCGATAGGCATCGCGTGTCACATCGTCCACCGCCTGGCCGCCGACGATGATCCGGCCGGCATCCGGGCGATAGAGACCGAGCAGCAGCTTGATCAGCGTAGTCTTGCCCGATCCGTTATCGCCCACGATCATGGTGATCCGGCCGGGTGCGAAGCCGAGATCGAGCGGTCCCAGCCGGAAACCGGGACCGTCTTCTGTGGCGGGGAAGGCGAAAGCGAGACCGTCGAGGCGGATTTCGGCCGGTTCCGCCGGCATCGCCGCCGATGCGGCGGCGGCGGGTTCTGCGGTCGCGAAGCGGCCCGACAGCTCGTCGATCCGGCGGAGCGCGATCTGCATCCGGGTGATCGCCGGCATCGAGGTCATGATCTGCTCCACCGGCCCGCGCAGGAACAGAAGCAGGATCAGGAAGCCCGAATAGACGGCGGGATCTTCGGGGCTGAAGGCGGCCCAGGCGAGCAGCACGCCGATCACCGCGAAGACCAGGGCCGAGCCCAGCGCATTGGCGATGACGAAAATCGCGATCGCCCGGCCGTTGATCCGGCGGATATCGGCGATGGTCGCCAGGATGTCGCCATGGATCTTCTCGCGCCGGGGCTTGTAGATCTTCAGCTCTTTGGCGCCGCCGGTGATGGTGGCATAGGCGGCATGCAGCCGGTCCTCGCCCTCGCGCGCCTCGTCGAAACCGCGCACCGCCCGGCGGCGGGCGCGGTACTGCAGCCAGCCGCCGGCGGCCAGCACCAGGATCACCGCGGCGGAGAGCGCGGGCGACAGCCAGATCAGATAGGCGAAGGCGCCGATCACGGTGATCGCCGAAATCGCGAGCGGGGCCGCGACGAAGGCGACATCGCTGATCATGTCGACATCGTGGTTCAGCACCGGCAGGATCCGGTTGCGGCCCCAGCCTTCCAGCGCCGGCACCGGGGCGTCGATGATCCGTCGGGCAAGCCGGGCGCGCAGATCCGCCACCACCGCCTGACCGGCGGCGTTGGTTGCGAGATCGGATGCGGCACGGGCCGCGAAGGTGACGGCGGCGATGGCCAGGAAGCCGGCGACGAAGCCCGCGGGCAGCGCGAAATCCCGCGCGATGGCGTCGTTCACCCGGTGAAGCAGCAGGATGGTCCCCGCCGCGGACAGGCCGCCGGCCAGGATGGCGAGGGCCAGGCGGCGCCAGTGGCTGGCGACGAGGCTGGCGAACAGGCTTGCGGAGGTCATGAGCGGGGCGTCCCGGCTTCGGATCGGCGCCAATAGGGCACGCAGAGCTGACGGGCCCGCGGCAGGGCGGCGAGCCCGGGTTTGAGGGTCTGGAGCTGATCGAATTCGCCGGCGATCCAGACGAAATCATCGGCGCCGCCGAAACCGGGCAGCAGGGGCCCGAGGGCCGCGGCCAGCGGATGGCGGCCGGCATCGCGGCGGAAGATCCAGCTGACGGCCAGCCCCGGCGGATGATCGAAGGGCAGCACGTCCCGGGGGCCATCCACCTCGATCAGGGCGATGCCGGCGACATCGGGCCCGAGCCCTTCGGCGATGCGGGCGATGGCGGGCAGGGCGGTTTCGTCCCCCGCCAGCAGCAGGCGGCGGGCGGACGGCACGCCGTGGCCGCAGGGGCCCGACATGCCGCAGATGGCACCGGGCACCGCCCGGCGGGCGAAATCCGCGCCCGGGCCGGCGGCGTCGTGCAGCACGACATCGACCTCCAGCCAGCCGGCTGCCGCGTCGATCCGGCGGATGGTGTAGTAGCGCATGGCGCCGGCCATGCCGCGGGCCACCCCCAGCGGCCGGCCGTCGGGGCCGAGCGTCGGGCGCGGCGGTGCGGCACCGGCTTCGGCCGGAAGCCAGAGCCGGACATGGAGATCGTCATCCGTCGCGAAGCGGGCGAGATCCGGCCCTTCCAGCCGGAGGCGGCGCAGATGCGGCCCGGGATCGGCGATCGCGGTCACCCGGAGCAGACGGTAACCGTCATCGGGGGTATCGGTCATGCGCGGCGTCCGATCAGCAGCAGCAGCACCGGCCCGCCGATCAGGGCGGCGAGCAGGCCTGCGGGGATCTGGTAGGGGAAGATGACCACCCGCCCGGCCCAGTCGGCGGCAAGCAGGGTGAGCCCGCCGAAGAGTGCGGCGCCGACCAGCTGTTCCGCCGGCCGGACCAGCCCGGCCAGACGGGCGAAATGCGGCCCCATGATGCCGACGAAGGCGAGCGGGCCGACCAGGATGGTGGCACTGGCGGAGAGCAGGGCGACCAGAAGCAGCAGCCCGGCATTCACCCGGGCGACGGACATGCCGAGCGTGCGGGCGAACCGGCCGCCCAGCGGCAGCAGGTGCAGCCAGCGCAGCATCAGGGGGGTGAGGGCCAGCGCCGCGAGGCCGAGGCCCAGCGCCAGCACGGCTTCGGTCAGCGAGGTGGCATAGGTCGAGCCCGACAGCCAGGCGAGCAGCTGGCCGAGACGCGGATCCTGAAAGGTCTTGAGCACGGCGACGACCAGCCCGGTGATCGAGCCCATGGCAATGCCGGCCAGCAGCAGGCGCAGCCCCGAAAAGGCCTGACGTCGGGTGAGTGCCAGGATCGTCCCCAGCATCAGGACGGCGCCCGCGGCCCCGCCGGCGATCTGCAAAGGCCGGGTGGGGCTTGCCGCCAGGAACATCACCGCGATGATGCCGAGCATGGCGCCCGAGGAGATGCCGAGCACTTCCGGGGCGGCGAGCGGGTTGCCGGTCATGCGCTGCAGGATGGTGCCGGCAATGGCCAGTGACAGCCCGCCGGCGAAGGCGGCGAGCGCCCGCGGCAGGCGGTAGGCGATGATCTCGCCGACATGGCCGGCGACCGGCCCTGTCGTATCGCCGGTGATCAGCAGTGCGCCGGCAAAGACGATCAGGCTGAGGCCGGCGATCAGGGCGACCAGACGCCAGGGGTGGGCGGCCCGGTGGACGGGCGCATGCCGGCGCAGCACCGGCGGCTCGGCCGCCGCCAGCCGGGGCAGCAGGATCAGCAGCAGCGGCGCGCCCAGGATCGCGGTCATGGCGCCGGTCGGGAAGGCGCGATAGGTGGTGGGCAGCAGCAGCACCAGCTGATCGGTGATCAGCAGCAGCAGGGCGCCGATCACCGGGGCCGCCACCAGCTGGGCGACCGGGCGCCGCGCCCCGGCCAGCCGGGCGATCGCCGGGGCGGCGAGCCCGATGAAGCTGATGATGCCGACCGCGGCCACGATCACCGCGGTCAGCGCGACGGCAGCCCCCATCGCCGCCAGCCGGAACCAGGCGACATTCAAGCCCAACCCGCGCGCGGCACGATCATCCAGCCCAAGCAGGGTGATCGGCCGGATCAGCAGCAGGGTGAGCAGGGCCAGCGGCAGCGTCTGGCCGACCAGGCTTCGTGTCGTCTGCCAGTCGCCCTGATCCAGATAGCCGGCGCCCCAGAGGAACAGCCCGATCAGCAGATCGTGGTTGAACAGCGTGACCACGGCTGCGGCCATGCCGCAGAACAGGCTGACGATCAGCCCGGCAAGCGTGACCGAAACGGGGGAAAGCCCGCGTGCGGCGGACAGCACCAGCACCAGGCAGAAGGCGAGGGCGGCGCCGAGCAGGGCCACGCCCTCGCGCCCGATCGCAAAGGCCCAGGGCGCCTGAAGCGTGGCGAGGGTGAGCGCCAGCTGCGCCCCGGCGGAAATGCCGAGGGTGGCGGGTTCCGCCAGCGGGTTGCGCAACACGTATTGCAGCATCGCCCCCGCCAGCGCCAGTCCGGCGCCTGAGAGCAGCGCCACGCTGACCCGCGGCAGAAAGGCGTAATGGGCCAGAACCTGCATCGTGTCGGCAGGGTCGGGGGCGAGCAGCGCATCGGGCCAGAGGGCGGGCGGCACCAGGGCGGCAAGATTGGTTCTGACCAGCAGCAGCGCCGCGACCGCAAAGCCGGCGATGGCGAGTGGAAGCAGGATCGGCGGCCGGCGGAAGGGGGCGGTCATGCGGCATGCTCCGCCTGCAGGGCATCGGTCAGCAGATGCAGGAAGCGCAGCGCCGCCGGGATGCCGCCATAGAACAGCACCTCGGGCAGCAGGGTGACGCGGCCGGCCCGGATGGCGGGCAGGCTGGACAGCACCGGCTGGCGCATGGCCAGTGCCGCGCGCACCAGCGGCACATGGCCGATATTGATCAGCCGCGCCTCGGGCCGGGCGGTCAGCTGGTCGAGCGTGACGGTCAGATGGCCGAAGGCCGATCCCGTGCCCGTCCAGGCATTGGCGATGCCCAGCCGGTCCAGCACCGCCTGGAACAGGCCGTCGGCCGTGAAGACCAGGCAGCGGCGGCCATCGATCAGGCTGATCACATAGGCCGGCCGCCGATCGATAGCCGGCAGGCGGGCTGCGCCATCGAAGGCGGCTTGCGCCCGGGCCAGATAGTCGTTCACCTGCCGCTCCAGCCCGACCGTGCGCCCCAGACCGTCGAGCGCCGCCATGCCGGTCGCGATCTGGTCGCGGCCGTCGAAGGCATGGGGCTGAAAGCGGTGGACCGGCGCGATCCGGTTGAGCCGGGCCTCCAGCGGTGCCAGTTCGCCATCGGTCAGGATGGCATCCGGCCTGAGCCGCGCGATGCGTTCCAGATTGGGCTCGGCACGCAGGCCAAGCTCCTGCACCCCGGGCGCCAGCGCCGGTTCGACCACGATCTGGGCGTAGCGCGGCAGTTCCGGGGCGGCGACCGGCATCACGCCCAGCGCCGCCAGGCTGGCGGCACTCACCCAGTCGAGCGCCACGATGCGCGGCACCCCGGCCCCGGCAAAAGCCGGAACCGGGGCGGTAAGCGCGGTGGCGACGAGGCCGCCCAGCACGGTGCGGCGGCTTGGCGTGCGGGCCGTCATGCTCACCACCGGTAGGTGAGATTGCCCTTGATCGTCCGCCGCTTACCGGCGAGCACCGAGTTCGAATAGAAGCCGGGGGTGTAATATTCCTCGTCGGTCAGGTTGGTGCCGCTCACCCCCAGCGACAGGCCGGCAAGACCGGGATGGACCTGCGACAGGTCATAGCTCGCCGAGGCATCGAACAGTGTGTAGCCGTCGATGTTGGCCTGAGTGCCCGTCCCCGTGTCCATTGCAGTCAGGGAACTGCCGACATAGCGCAGCCCCGCGTCGATGCGCAGCCCGGCGAGTGTGGCGGTCTGGAAGTCGTGGTTCACCCAGAGACCAGCGGTGTGATAGGGCACCGCCTGGGTGCGGGTGCCGACCTTGCTGATGCCCGATGCGTTCGGATTGTCCTTGGTGACTTCGGAATCGGTATAGGCATAGCTGGCGACCAGGCTCCAGCCATCGCCAAGGTCACCCTTGGCTTCAAGTTCAAGGCCGCGGGAGCGGACTTCGCCTTCCTGGGTCGACAGGGTCGGCCGCTGCGCGTCAGGCGTGACGACATTCTGCTGGGTCAGCTGGAACACCGATGCGCTGAACATCAGCCCGGTGCCGGGCGGCTGGTAGCGCAGGCCTGCCTCGTACTGTTCACCCGTGGTCGGATCGAAGGGCCGGCCGTCGGAATAGGAACCGGAGACAGGTTCGAACGACGTGGAATAGGACAGATAGGGGGCGAAGCCGTTATCGAACAGATAGCCAAGCCCGACGCGGCCGGAGAACGCGTTCTGCCGCCGCTTGGTGACCGTGTCGTCGTACCCGTAGGCAGCATAGAGCGTATTCGAATAGTAATCGTACTCTGAGATGTCGGCCCAGTCCTGGCGGCCGCTCAGCGTGACGATCCACTTGTCCCAGCGGATCTGATCCTGCGCATAGACACCGATCTGGCTGATCAGTGATTTATCATCAGACCACGGCAGGCCATAGACGGGGTCGAAATCATAGTTGGGGTTCAGGATGTCGATATGGGCGTTGTTGGTCGAATTCGTCCGGGTCTCGCGGATGCGTGAATAGCCGTAGTTCACGCCGAAGGTCAGATCATGGGCAAGCGGGCCGGTTTCGACGACGCCGTTGACATTGGCGTCGGCAACCAGAGTGTCCGAGGTCCGCGGCCGATTCTGCACACCGACATTCACATAGTGGCCATCGACCACCGCGATCGGCCACTCCCAATTGAAGGCGCTGACATAGTCAAGCTCCGCATGGGTGTAGCGAAGGTTGTTGCGGAAAGTCCAGGTGTCGTCGATCTCCTGCTCGAAGACATAGCCGATCGTGCTCGATTCGACGTTCCAGTCCGTGAGCCCTGGAATGCCCATATAGAAGTCGCTCGGGATCTTGATGCCGTTCGAATAGACGCTGTCGTCGAGCGGCAGGCTCTGTTCCGATCCGCCCTGGGTCCAGTTCTGGTATTGGGCGAGCAAAGTGAGCCGGGTACCTTCGCGGCTGTCGAGGGGGAGGGCGGGGGCGATATAGACCGAATCATCCTTGGAGTGATCGATCTGGGTGTCGGCATCGCGCTTGAGCGCAGTCAGCCGGTAGAGGATATGGCGATCCTCGTCCAGCGGTCCGCCCAGATCGATCGCGACCTGCTTGCGGTCGAAGCTGCCGTATTCGAGCCGGATTTCGCCGAAGGGATCCTCGGTCGGCCGCTTGGTGGTCATCGAGACCAGGCCGCCGGGGGCGGCATCGCCATAGAGCACCGACGAGGGGCCGCGCAGCACGGCGACGCTTTCCAGCCCATAGGGCTCGACGAAGGAGTCATAGGGGTTGTAACCGTTGCGCAGCCCGTCGCGATAGAAGTCGCGCTGGCTCTGGGCCCGGAAGCCGCGCAGATACATGAGCGGCATGCCCTGGCCGCCCGGATAGTCGATCGCGCGGATGCCGGGGGCATAGGCGATGGCATCGTTCAGGTCGGTGACGCCGCGATCGTCCATCTCCTGGCGGGTCACGATGCTGAGCGATTGCGGCACCTCGATCACCGGCGTGTCGGTCTTGGTTGCAACCGAGCCGTTGCGGGCGACATAGCCGGTGGTGGCGGTCGCCGGATCATTGCGGCCACCCCGCCGCCCCGCCTCCACCATCAGCGGGTCGAGCACCGTTTCGCCGGCAGCGGCGCCGGTCCCGGCGAAGAGGGCGGCGGAGCCGGGGGCGCTGATCCGCACCGAAATTCCGCTGCCCGAAACCAGGCGGCGCAGGGCCTCTTCGGCCGTCATGCGGCCCGAGACCGCGGCCGAGGTCTTGCCGGCCACCAGGGCCGAGGAATAGCTGATCTGCCAGCCTGAGGCGCCGATGAAGGCGTCGATCGCGGCGGCGAGGGGTTGGGCGGGGATCGCGAACGCCCGGGTCTCGGCCGCCGCGGCGGGTGCCGTCTGCTGCGCGCCGGCGCCAGCCGGCACCAGCACCGCACAGCCGAGCATGCTGGTGGTCAGCAGCAGCCGGGTAAGACCGGCGACCCCGCGCCGTCGTGATGCCACAGGCGATGCCGCCATCCGGAGTGCCATGCCCAACCCTTTCTTCGTCGCTGGTCAGCGGCCCGGCGTTTCGTGTTGCGGGCCTTCTGACCGGTTGGACGCGGCAGGGATCGGGATCCGGCAAAAAAAGTGGCGTTTTCACTCCAGGACGAGAATCCCGCCGGGCAATGTGCGCAGCGAGAGACCGGCGGCATCGGCCAGCCCGGCGAAGCCGGCGCCGACATCGTCGAGCCGATAGCTGCCCGAGACGGCGAGACCGGCGGCCTCGCGGTCGGCCAGGACCACATAGCCCGGGTGATAGCGGGCCAGGCTGTCGACCACCTCTCCCAGCGGGCGGTCGTGGAAGACCAGCCGGCCCTCGCGCCAGGCCAGGGCGCGGCTTGTATCGATCGGGCGGGCGGGATCGAGACCGGCCGCCGAGGCGATGACCTGCTGGCCCGGCACCATCACCACCGGCGCGCCCAGCCCGTCGCGCCGGGCGACCTCCACCCGGCCGCGCTCAAGCACGATCTCGTCGCGATCATCACGGGCCTCGACTGCAAAGGCGGTGCCGAGCACGGTGACGGTCGTGAAGCGGCCGGTCACCCTGAACGGATGATCCGGGTCGTGGCGGACATCGAACCAGGCTTCGCCCTTGAGCAGGGTGACCAGGCGCCGGCCGCCGTCGAAATCCACCGTCACGGCAGAGGCCGTGTCGAGCATCATGGTCGAGCCGTCGGGCAGGGTGATGGTGGCGCGCTCCCCCGTCGCCGTGCGGTGATCGGCCTCCAGCCTTATCATCAGCGCCGGTCCCTGCCAGAGGGCGAGGGCGGCGAAGCCGGCGGCCATGGCAAGGCCCGCCATCCGGCGCAGCATCGGCCGGCGGCGTGGTGCAGCGGCAGTCGCTGCGGCCGGCAGCTCCTGCACGGCGGCTGCGAAACTCTCGGCACCCCATGCGGCCGTGACCCGCCGGAATTCGGCCGCATGGCGCGGATCCCGGGCCCGCCAGCGGGCGAATTCCGCCCGCGTCGCGGCATCGGCGGTGCCGTCGCGCAGGGTCAGGAACCAGTCGAGCGCCTGATCGGCCGCCGGGTCGTCATGGGGCTCCGGACCGGTCGCGTCCGGGGAAGGGGGGTCTCGTCTCACGCGGGGGTTCCAGTCTGCCGTCTTTCGCCGTCCCTTTTGATGAGACGTTCGAGCGGCCCAATTCTGGAAAAAAGATCGCCATCGGTCAGCTTCATTTTCGCTCCAGCCGTGCGAGCGCATCGCGGCAATGGCCGAGGGCGAGTTTCAGATCGTTGAAGACGGTGCGTTCCGAGATGTCGAGATGGCGGGCGATGCGGGCATTGCTCCAGCCTTCGATCCGCGCCAGCACCACCACCTTCTGTGTGCGCTCGGGCAGGCGGGAGAGGGCGGCGCGGACATGATCCAGCTCTTCCCGTGCCGCCAGACGGTCATCCGCTGCCGGCTGATCGGCGGCAACGTCGCGGATGTCGTGGTCCGCCGTCTCAGGCCGTTCGACCGCCGACCGGGTCTGCCGCCGGCGGAGATGATCCAGCGCCAGATTGCGGGCGGTGCGGTGCAGATAGGCCTCCATCTGCTCCACCGTTCCGGTCCGGGCGGCGTGGGCCGCGCGGATATAGGTCTCCTGAGCAAGATCCTCTGCGACCTGCGGATCCCAGACGATGCGCCGCACCCGCCGGATCAGGGTCTGCCGGCTGTGCAGGAAGATCTCGGTGAGGGTGGTGGTCATCCGCGGTGGCTTACCCGTTCGCGCATCCGCGAGGCCGCAACCGCGGCCCGGCGGGGTGGAGACGGGCGGAGCCGCCCGGCCGGGCCAGCATAGCCGGCCCCGGACGGGCTGTCACAGTTCAATTGCGAAGGCGTCGCATTCGCATATGAGGCTTTGACGACCGGGTGTGGTCGGACGGTGACAGCTGCGGTCAGACGGTCAGGCCGGCACCCCGGAGTTCCGGGCGAAGCCGCCCCGCCAGCCACAGCCCGTACATCCGCCAGTCACTGGCCAGCGACCAGAGCGGGTAGCTGAAGGTGGCGGGGCGGTTCTTCTCGATGAAGAAATGCCCGATCCAGGCAAAGCCGTAGCCGGAGACGAGCGCGCCGGCCAGCCACCACCAGGATCCGGTAACGATCAGGGCCAGAAGGCAGAGCAGGGCCGCCGTGCTGCCGACGTAATGCAGCGCCCGGCAGCGCGGGTCGGCATGTTCTCGCAGGTAATAGGGCCAGAATTCGGCGTAGTGCTGCGGCTGATCGGTGGGGGGCATGGGCTGCGGAACCTCCCTCTCGCGGCGCGCCGGGCGGCTTCTTGACGAGGCCCTGGCGCGCGGGTCGTGGGGCGCATTCTACCATGAGGCGCCGGTGTTGCCGAGGGGGGCGGGTGGCGGCGATGCTGCGGCCCTGCGCGAAAGGCTGGAACCCGCCTGCCGTGGCGTGCCATCCTGTGCGCCGCGTGATCCGTTGCCCGGGGTGTGGGGCGGCAGGGTCCGGCAGGTTTTGCACATGTCGCGCCATTTTGCGAACCGAGCGGGCGGGCCCTCTGGCCCGCTCCCGAGGGATCATAACGTGCGCCCGGCGGAAGGTCCGCGCTCCCCGGCGGGCCGTCCAGGACCGGCAGGCACGACCGGAGGACGTCCAGGAATGCAGATGAACGATCAGGCGGATGAGGAGATGATCGCCGGCGCGGATATCGGCTTCGAAGCGATCGAAGGCGGCCGCGGTGTGGTGGTGGCGGCCGAGACCGATGCCCGCGGCCGGATGAGCGCTGCGGCGATCGCCGACCGCTTCGCCGACGGCGTGGTGGTGGCCCTGTCGGCGGCGGGCTTCGGCCGCCATGCGATGGCGGAGCAGGGGCTGTCGCTCAAGGTGCTGGCCTCGGCCGTCGAGGTGGAGCGGGCCCCGGCGATCGGCGAGGCCTGGCGGGTCGGGCTGACCCCGGTGCCGGTCGAAGACGGTATCGGCTTCGCGGCCGAGCTGTCCGATCCGCTGATGGGCGATGTCTTCGCCCGCGGCATCGTCGAGGTGGTGCCCGAGGATGCGAGCGGCGTGCATGCCGCCTTCCCCGACGACATCGCCGACCGGCTGGCCGAGGCGGCGATCGAAAGTGCCGGCCCGGCCGATGCGCTGCCGGCCGGCGCCGGCGTGGTCGGCAACCGCCATTGCGACATCATGGGCCACATGAACGTGCAGTTCTACGGCGCCGCCTTCGATCAGGCGTGCCGGCTGCTGGGCGTCGGGCTGGGCCTGGCCGAGGGAGTGGTGCTGAAGCCGGTGCGCTCGGTCATCCGCTTCAAGGCCGAACAGCGCCTGGGCGACGCCTTCCAGGTGACCTCGCGCCCGACCATGGTGGCCCCGGACGCGATCGCGGTGACCCACGAGCTGCACAATCTGGAGACCGGCACGCTCTCGGCCTCGGTCGATTATGTGCTCCAGCCGATCCTGGCCGAGGACGCGTCGCTCCGCCCCTTCGACGATGCGACGATCGAGACCGCCTCGATGCTGGGCGCCGAGATCGTGGGCGGCATCGATATCGGCCCCGGTCCCACCGAGGGCCAGGGCATCAGTTTCGAGACCTATCGCGGCTCGGTCGACCCCTGGCATTGCGACGAGCACGGTCTGGTGGGCGAACAGTCGCTGATCGACCGGGTTTCGTGCGCGGCGGGGCAGCTGCTCGACAAGGTGGGGTTGAGCGGCGAGCGGATCCGCCGCGACCGGATCGGCACTGCGGCGGTCGAATACCGCATCCGCTATGAGGGCCCGGCCCGCAATGGCGATGCGCTGACCCTGCGCAGCCAGATCGCCGGCGTGCGCGACAAGGTGCTGGTGCTCCGTCACCGGCTGAGCCGCCCGGGCGAAGAGGCGACGCCGCTGCTCGAAATCGACGTGATCGCGGTGATGCTGGATCTGGAACGCCGCCGCGCGACCCGGGTGCCCGACGATGTGGCGGCCCAGGCACGCGAACTGCTGATCGAGGATGACGCCGCCGTCTGACGGCACGGTCTCCGCGATGCGAAACCGGCCCCGGCAGCGTTGCCGGGGCCGGTTCCGTTTGCGGCATCAGTCTTCGATGATGATCCGCGGCGGCTCTCGCCGCACCCGGCCCAGGCTTTCGACCACGCCGGCGGCGATGGTGTGATAGGGGGCGGCGGCCTCGCTCTCGGGGGCGACGGCGACCACCGGCCGGCCTTCGTCGGACATGATCCGGACATCGAGATCCAGCGGCACGGCGCCGAGGAAAGGCAGGCCCAGCTTCAGCGCCTCGTCGCGCGCGCCGCCATGGCCGAAGATGTCGGAGCGCCCGCCGCAATGCGGGCAGGTGAACCAGCTCATATTCTCGACCAGGCCCAGGATCGGCACCTCGACCTTGCGGAACATGGCGAGGCCCTTGCGCGCATCCAGCAGGGCGATGTCCTGAGGCGTGGAGACGATCCCCGCCCCCGCCAGCGGCACGCGCTGGGCGATCGAGAGCTGGACGTCGCCGGTGCCGGGCGGCATGTCGAGCACCAGCACGTCGAGCGGCGCCCAGTCGGTTTCGCGCAGGAACTGGTCGAGCGCACCCTGAACCATCGGGCCGCGCCAGATCAGCGGCGTGTCTTCCTCGACCATCAGCCCGATCGACATGGCCTTCAGGCCCCAGCCGATCTTGGGTGTGATCCGCTTGCCGTCGGGGCTGTCGGGCCGGCCCTGAAGCCCCAGCATACGCGGGATGGAGGGGCCATAGACGTCGGCGTCCAGAATGCCGGTCTTCAGCCCCCGGGCCTGGAGCGCCAGCGCCAGATTGACCGCCAGCGTCGACTTGCCGACGCCGCCCTTGCCCGAGGCGACGGCGATGATCGCGGTCACCCCCGGCACCACCGGTGCCGAGGGGCGCTGGCCGGCGGCGGGCCCAGTGGCGGACCCGCTGGCGGGCCCGGCGGGCGCGTGGCTGTGACCATGGCCATGACCGTGACCGGCGCCGCCGCGCGGCGCCTGGCCCGGGCCGCGCCCGGGCGTGCGTTCGGCGGTGAGCACCGCGGCGACGCGGGTGACGCCGGCGACGCCTGCCGCGGCCTGTTCGATCTCGCGGCGGAGCGGTTCGGTGGCGGCGGCACGGTCGGGGGTGGTCTCGACCATGATGCGTGCGATGCCGGCCTCGTCGACGGTCAGACCCGAGATCCGGCCCGAGGCGACCACGTCGCGGCCGCGCTCCGGATCCCGTATCCCGGCGAGCCTCGACAGAATCTGGTCCCTGACGGTCCGTGACATGGTTGAAAACTCCGAGTTCATTGCGATATAGCCCGGGGATCGGGCAGTTGGACGGCCGGCGGTTCGGAGATCCGCCGGGTCGCGGCGGCCGACGGGAAACCGGCGGCACCGGCGATATAAGCGCAACTCCGCCTCCGGCGCCATATGGTGCCGGCAGGCCGCGTCGGAAACGGCGCGGGTGGCGCAATGTCGAGCTTCGCCCCATTTACTTCCGGACATGCGGCAGTGGTATCGCATGGCCGGGCACGCCGGCGGCGGCGCGCGACCGATGGTCGCAGGCCCGTCCGTCGCGCGACGGGTTCGACCACGACAAGAAGCGGAGATCAGTCAAGCATGCCGTGGAACACGCCGGGCGGTGGACAGGGTGGCGGGCCTCAGGGCCCCTGGGGGCGGGGCCCCAACGGACCGCAGCCGCCGGACCTGGATGAGCTGCTGCGCAGAAGCCAGGAGAAGATGCGCCGGGTGCTGCCCGGCGGCGGCGGTGGCAGCGGCGGCGGCCGGCTGATCGCGCTGGTTGCGGCCGTGGGTGTCGCGATCTGGCTCGGCACCGGTTTCTATCGCGTGCAGCCCGACGAGCAGGGCGTGGAGCTGGTTTTCGGCCGGTGGGTGAACACCACCACGCCGGGCCTGCACTACAACTGGCCGGCGCCGATCGGCGAGGTCTACAAGCCCGCCGTCACCCGCGTGAACCGGGTGGAGATCGGCTATCGCTCCGGCACCGATTTCGGCCGCGCCGCGGGCGTGCGCGAGGTCAATGCCGAGAGCCTGATGCTCACCGGCGACGAGAACATCATCGATATCGACGTGACGGTGTTCTGGCGGATCAAGGACGCCGGCGCCTATCTGTTCGAGATCCAGCGCCCCGACACCACCATCAAGTCGGTGGCCGAAAGCGCGATGCGCGAAGTGGTCGGCCAGACGCCGCTGCAGTTCGTGCTGACCGAGGGCCGCGCGCGGATCGAGCAGCAGACCCGCGAGCTGATCCAGGCGACGCTCGACACCTACAAGTCGGGCGTGGAGGTCACCCAGGTCCAGCTGCAGAAGGTCGACCCGCCGCAGCAGGTCATCGATGCCTTCCGCGACGTTCAGGCGGCCCGCGCCGACCAGGAGCGCCTGCAGAACGAGGCCGAGGCCTATCGCAACAGCATCCTGCCCCGCGCCCGCGGCGAGGCCGAGCGCCTGATCCAGGAAGCCCAGGCCTATCGCGAACAGGTCGTGGCCGATGCCCAGGGTTCCGCCGAGCGCTTCACCTCGATCCTGACCGCCTACAACGAAGCCAAGGACATCACCGCCCGGCGTCTCTATCTGGAGACGATGGAAGAGGTGATGGCCGGGATGAGCAAGGTCGTGATCGAGCCGGGCGTTGCCGGGGGGCAGGGCGGCGGCCAGTCGGTCGTGCCCTATCTGCCGCTCGACCGCCTGATCCGCGAGCCCGCCCCGCGCACCGGTGACGGTGCCGACATGTCGTCGTCGTCCGGTGCCGCCTCGGCGGCGCAGGGCAACGCCACCACCACGCCGCGCTGACCGGGAGGAGGCTGAACCATGAGGAAGGGTCTTCTCACCGTCGGTGCGATCGTCGTCGCCGCCGCCGCCCTGGTCGGCATCTCGTCGACCTATGTCGTCCATCAGACCGAACAGGCGCTGGTGCTGCAGTTCGGTGAACCGCGCAAGGTGGTTCAGGAACCGGGGCTGCACTTCAAGCTGCCCTTCGTCCAGAACGTGGTCTATTACGACAACCGCGTGCTGGATTTCGACGCCGACGTCCAGGAGGTGATCGCCTCCGACCAGAAGCGTCTGGTGGTGGACAGCTTCGCCCGTTTCCGCATCACCGATCCGCTGCGCTTCTATCAGGCGGTCGGATCGGAAGCCGTGGTCCGGGCGCGGCTGGACAGCATCGTGAACGCCAGCCTGCGTAACGTGCTGGGCTCGGTGCCGCTCGGCACCGTGCTGACCAGTCAGCGCGCCCAGTTGATGAGCCAGACGGCCACCATCGTGAACAACGAGGCCAAGAGCTTCGGCATCGAGGTTCTGGACGTGCGCATGCGCCGCGTGGATCTGCCCGAGGCCAACAGCCAGGCGATCTTCAACCGCATGCGGACGGAACGCGAGCGCGAGGCGACGGAACTCCGCGCCCAGGGCGCCGAGCTTGCCCAGCGCATCCGTTCGCGCGCCGACCGCGAGCGCACGGTGCTGCTGGCGGAAGCCCGCCGCGAATCGCAGATCGCCCGCGGTGAAGGCGATGCCCAGGCCAGCCGGATCTTCGCCGAAAGCTTCGGCAAGGATGCGCAGTTCTTCGACTTCTACCGCAGCCTTCAGGCCTATCGCACGGCGCTCGGCAATTCCGACACCACCATGGTGCTGACGCCCGAAGGCGACTTCTTCCGCTATTTCGGTGCCGACGGCCAGCTCCGCCTGCCGGGCCAGACGCCCGCTGCCGGTAACTGACCCGGCGCGTACCGCACGCGAAGACGAACTAAAGACGAACCAACGGCCGTCCCGGGCAACCGGGGCGGCCGTTGGTCGTTGAGCATGAGGTCTAGGAGGGGGCAGCCGGTCCGGTGCGGGGCTTGCATGCGTCCGATCTGCGCGCCACCTTTATCTCTCAAGACAGAAGGCGGACGAGGGCAGAAGGCGGATGAGGTCAGGATGAGCCGTGTTGCCATCAAGGTGTTGACGACCGTGACCGCTCCCTACGGAGGGTCGCTGTCCGCGCATGATCTGGCCGGCCGGATCGCCGATCCCGGCAGTGCCGAGCGCTGTGATCCACTGGTTTTCGCCTTCTTCTCCGAAGTCAGCCCCGGGTTGCAGCAGGCTTTCATCGACGAGATGCATGTCGATCCGACGGCCGCACGGCAGGTTGCTGCGCGGTTTTCCGAACTGGCGGGGTATAGCCTGCCCTTTGTCAGCGAGTGCCGTTTGGCAGCCTGATCCGACAGACAGTCACATCACCGGCCGGACCGTCACACCACCGGGTTGGGCATCTCGCGATGCACCGCCTCGATCGCCTGGAGCAGGTCGGGGCTGAGGTCGAGATCGGCGGCGGCGAGGATCGGGGCCAGCTGGTCGGGGCGGGAAACGCCGGGCAGGGCGGAGGCGATGCCGGGCCGGGCGATGGTCCAGGCGACGGCCATGGTCGCCGGGTGCAGGCCGTGCTCGCGGGCGAGGGCGACATAGCGATCGGCGGCGGTGATGGCGCGGGCATGGCCGTAGCGGGCCTGGAAACGTGGCGGGAAGGCATTCAGCCGGGCCTCGGGGCCGGCGCCGCCGACGGCACCGTATTTGCCGGTCAGCACGCCCATGGCGATGGGCGAAAAGGCGAGCATGCCGATGCCCTCGTTCACGCAGACTTCCGACATGCCGTCGTCATAGACCCGCTTCAGCAGATGGTAGACATTCTGCAGCGACACGATCCGGGCGGTGCCGAGCGCTTCGGCCCGGGCCGCCAGACGGGTGAGGCCCCAGGGCGTCTCGTTGCTGACGCCCAAATAGCGGACCTTGCCGGCCCGCACCAGCCGGTCGAGCGCTTCGAGCTGCTCGTCCATCGGCGTCACGCGGTCGGGCCAATGGGTCTGGTAGAGATCGATCACGTCGGTGCCGAGCCGTTTCAGGCTCTCCTCCACCGCGCGTTCGATATGGAAGCGGTCGAGCGCACAGAGCCCGCCGCGGATATGGCCGACGATGCCGCGGCCCGGCCCGTCGCCCGGGCCCGACACCTTGGTCGCCACGATCACCCGGTCGCGCGGCACCGTCTTCAGGAAGGCGCCGAGGATGCGCTCGCTGGCGCCCTGGGTCTCGGGCGTCTGGGGCACGGCATACATCTCGGCGGTGTCGAACAGGGTCACGCCGGCCTCGAAGGCCTCGGCCATGATCCGCACCGATGTCCGCTCGTCGAGCTGCGAGCCGAAGGTCATGGTGCCGAGCGAGATTTCCGAAACCAGAAGGCCGCTCCGGCCGAGGCGCCGATATCGCATGAAATGCTCCGTCACGGATGGGCATGGACCGCGCCCGTTGCCGGGCGGGCGCAAGCTTGCTACAGGTGATAGGGACTGTCCACCATGCCTCCGCCGACCGGTTCCGCCGACGACGCTGCCGCATCCGTGGTCCACTCCGCCCCGCAGACCACCGTCTCGAGGAGCCCGGCATGAACGACCTGCTGACCGCCATCGGCCTCGTGCTGGTGTTCGAGGGTGCCGTCTACGCATTGTTTCCGCGCGGAATGAAGCGGATGATCGTGGCGGTGCTGGCCGAACCGGAGGATCGCCTCCGGGTGGGCGGTGCGGTGATCGCGGCCATCGGCGTCGGCCTTGTATGGTGGCTGCGCGGATAGCGCCTGCGTGCATCCGCGCTTGATCCACCCCGGCCCCCCGCCTACATCGGATCTTCGTAGCCTGCCGGCAACGTATCAGGGAGACAATCACGTGCCAGCTTCCCTTCCGCACCGGATCTTCTCGGGTCTGGCGGCGCTCACCATCGCCACTTGCGTGGCGCTCGGTGCCGGTCCGGCGGATGCGCGCCCGGCGCCCGAAAGCTTCGCCGATCTGGTAGAGAAGCTGACCCCGGCGGTGGTCAACATCTCGACCACCCAGAATGTCGAGGTGCAGGGCCCGCAGATCCCGATCCCCCAGTTTCCCCCGGGATCGCCCTTCGAAGACCTGTTCCGCGACTTCTTCGGCGACCGCGGCGGCCCGGGTGGCGGCACGCGCAAGGTGACGGCGCTGGGCTCCGGCTTCGTGATCGACGCGGGCGGCCTGGTCGTGACCAACAATCACGTCATCAAGGATGCCGACGAGATTTCGGTGATCCTGACCGACAATACCGAGCTGCCGGCCGAAGTGGTCGGTACCGACCCCAAGACCGATCTGGCCGTGCTCCGGGTGAAGTCGCCGAAGCCGCTGCCGGCCGTCGCCTGGGGCGACAGCGCGAAGTCGCGGGTGGGCGACTGGGTGATCGCGGTCGGCAACCCGTTCGGCCTGGGTGGTTCGGTCACCGCCGGCATCATCTCGGCCCGGGCCCGCGACATCAATGTCGGCCCCTTCGACGACTTCCTGCAGACCGATGCCGCCATCAACCGCGGCAATTCCGGCGGGCCGATGTTCAACATGGCCGGTGAGGTCATCGGCATCAACACCGCGATCTTCTCGCCCACCGGCGGCTCGGTCGGCATCGGCTTCGCCGTGCCGTCGGAACTGGCCCGTCCGGTGATCGAGCAGCTGGTCGAATACGGCCGCACCCGCCGCGGCTGGCTGGGCGTGCAGATCCAGCCGGTGACGGCCGACATCGCCGAAAGCCTGTCGCTGGACAAGGCCCATGGCGCGCTGGTCGCCCGCGTGATGCCCGACAGCCCCGCCGCCAAGGCCGGGATCGAGGTCGGCGACGTGGTGCTGCGCTTCGACGGCAAGGACGTGACCGAGATGCGCGAGCTGCCCCGCATCGTGGCCGAGACCGAGATCAACCGCTCGGTGCCGGTCGAGGTGTGGCGCAATGGCCGCAAGATCGAGGTGAAGGTCACCGTGGGTGAGCTGGACGAGAGCGACATCGCCCAGGCGACCGAAGAGCCCGGCCAGGAGCAGGCGCCCCAGGGCACCGGCACCAAGGTGGCGGCGCTTGGCCTGACCGTCGCCCAGGCGGATGGTGCGGTGCGCGACCGCTTCGGCCTGGGGGCCGATGTCGAGGGCGTGGTGATCACCGAGATCGACGCCAACGGCCCGGCCGACGACAAGCCGATCCGTGTCGGCGATGTGATCGTCGATATCGGTCAGCGCAAGGTGGAGAAGGTCGCCGACATCGAGGCGGCGATCAAGGAAGCCCGCGATGCCGGCCGCAAGTCGGTGCTGCTGCTGGTCCGTACCGGCGACGACAGCCGCTTCGTCGCGATCCGCCTGAAGGATTGACGACGGCGGTCCCTGCGGCCTGAAACGGCCAAAGCCCCGCCCGGAGCGATCCGGGCGGGGCTTTGCTTTTGAACGCCGGCGGTGTTCAGTCCGCGACCAGGAATTCGTCGCGGGCATAGCCCTGCAGGTAGAGCAGGGCGGTCAGGTCGCCGTGATTGATCCGCACCGGTGCGGCCGCCGCCACCCGCGGCTTGGCGTGATAGGCGACGCCGAGGCCCGCCTGCACGATCATCGGCAGGTCGTTGGCACCGTCGCCGCCCGCCAGCGCGCCGCCGAGCCCGCCGGCCCAGAGCCCGGCATAGTGATCCAGCGCCTCGACCTTGGCATCAGCGCCCAGGATCGGCGGGATCACCCGGCCGGTCAGCCGCCCGTCCTCGATTTCAAGGACATTGGCGCGATGGTCGTCGAAGCCGCAAAGCGCTGCGACCCGGGCGGTGAAATAGGTGAACCCGCCCGAGACCAGCACCGCGCGGGCGCCCTGGCTGCGCATGGTGGCGACCAGGGTGCGGGCACCTGGCATCAGCCGCACCCGCTCGCCAAAGGCGCGGGCCAGCACGCCGTCGGCCAGCCCGGTCAGGGTCGAGACCCGGGCGGTCAGCGCCTCGGCGAAATCCAGCTCGCCGCGCATCGCCCGCTCGGTCACCGCCGAGACCTCGGCCTTCACCCCGGCGAAATCGGCCAGCTCGTCGATGCATTCGCAGGTGATCATGGTGCTGTCCATGTCGGAGACCAGCAGCCGGCGGCGGCGCGTGGGCCCGTCCGGCTGTGCGGCGGCATCCACCGGCAGCCCGGCGCCGGCAAGGGCGGCCTCTGCGGCATCGCGCACGGCGGCGGCCTCTCCCTCGGCGGCAATGTCGACGGCCACGCCGTCATGCAGCGCCGTGACCGTGCCCGTGGCATGGCCCGCGGCTTCGACCGCCCGGCGCACCAGATCGATCGTGCCCTGGTCGAGCACGGTTTCGCCGCTGCCGGCCTTGACGGGATCGCCGATCAGCGTCAACACGGTTCCCATGGGATCGTCCCTTCATCCAAACACCGGGCGCATTAAAGGCGCCGGACCGCGCGGGAGCAAGCATGCAGCGGAGCAATCCGGCACCGGCCGGCGCCGGCCCCCTGATCGTGGTGATGGGGCCCACCGCATCCGGCAAGTCCCAGCTGGCGCTCGACCTCGCCCGGGCACGCGACGGCGTGGTGATCAATGCCGATGCGATGCAGGTCTATGCCGATCTGCGGATCGTGACCGCGCGGCCCTCCGCGGCCGACGAGGCCGCCGCCCCCCACCGGCTTTATGGCGTGCGGCCGGCCGAGGCGGTGTGGTCGGCGGCCGACTGGGCGGCGGCGGCCCGTGCCGAGGTCGCGGCCGCGCATCGGGCCGGGCGGCTGCCGCTGATCACCGGCGGGACCGGCCTTTACATCCGTGCGCTGGTGGAGGGGCTGTCGGATCTGCCCGCGATCCCGCAGGATCTGCGCGACGAGGTCCGCGCGCTGGGTCTGGCGGGGGGCGTGCCGGCACTGAAGGCGGCGCTGGCACCGCTCGACCCCAAGGCGGCGCAGCGGCTGGCAGACCCGCAGCGCCTGGCCCGGGCGCTGGAGGTGGTGCGTGCCACCGGCCGCAGCCTGGCGGACTGGCAGCGGGCCCATCCGCCTGCGGGCGGCCATGCGGGCCCGGTCTTCACCATCGCGCTGATGCCGGATGCCGGAACCCGCGACCGGGCGATCGCCGGCCGCTTCGCGAAGATGCTGGAGATGGGGGCGGCCGACGAAGTCGCAGCCTTCCTGGCGCGCGGGCTGGATCCGCAGGCCGTGCCGCTGATGAAGGCGGTGGGCGTGCCCGAGATCGGCGCCTGGCTGGCGGGGGAGATTTCACGGGACGAGATGCTGGAGCGGGGCCGCATCGCCACCCGCCAATACGCCAAGCGTCAGATGACCTGGATACGAAATCAGGCGCACATCAACCTGGGCGCGCATGAGCAATATTCGGAATGTTTGGCATCAAGAATCTTTTTGGAAATTGATCGCTTCCTGTTGACCCTGGGTCATTGAGCCGCTAGGTTCCACAGGCTCGGATCAGAGACCGGTCGAGATCCGCCTGCCCGTATGCCATGGGCAGGGCGGGACCGGGCCCCGCATCGAGGTGAGGGGCGGAACCCGCCGACGGAGATGTCCGCCGGCGGTTCTTTTTCGGCGAAGGCCGGCGGATGTCCCGCCGGTGATCCGGGCGAGGGCGGGCCCTGCGCTGCGCATGCCCCCCGAACCAGATGTTACGCGGAGCGACCGAACGATGCAGTTCACCGGTGCGGAAATCCTGATCAAAGCCCTGGCCGACCAGGGTGTGGAGGTCATTTTCGGCTATCCCGGTGGCGCGGTACTTCCGATCTATGACGCGCTCTACAAGCAGAACAGCGTGCGTCATTACCTGGTCCGCCACGAACAGGCGGCGGTCCATGCGGCGGAGGGGTATGCGCGCTCGACCGGCAAGGTCGGCGTGGTACTCGTGACCTCGGGCCCGGGGGCGACCAATGCGGTCACCGGCCTGACGGATGCGCTGATGGACAGCATCCCGATCGTCTGCCTGACCGGCCAGGTGCCGACCCACATGATCGGCAACGATGCCTTCCAGGAGGCGGATACCGTCGGCATCACCCGGCCCTGCACCAAGCACAATTATCTGATCCGCGACGTCAACGTGCTGGCGGCGAAGGTCCACGAGGCCTTCCATGTCGCGCGCTCGGGCCGCCCTGGCCCGGTCGTGATCGACCTGCCCAAGGACGTGCTGAACACGCTGGCCGCCTATACCGCCCCCGATGCCCTGCCGGCGCCGACCTACCGGCCCCAGGTCACGCCCGAACAGGCGGCGATCGAACGCGCGGTCGATCTGATGCTGAAGGCCGACCGCCCGGTGTTCTATGTCGGCGGCGGCGTGATCAATGCCGGCACCGAGGCCTGCGACAACCTGGTCCGCCTGGTGCGTGCCACCGGCTTCCCGATCACCATGACCCTGATGGGCCTCGGCGCCTATCCGGCCAGCGACCGGCAGTCGCTGGGCATGCTGGGCATGCACGGCACGCTGGAAGCCAATCTGGCGATGCATGGCAGTGATCTGATGATCAATCTGGGCGCCCGGTTCGACGACCGGGTGACCGGCCGGCTCGACGGCTTCTCGCCCGACAGCATCAAGATCCATGCCGATATCGACCCGTCTTCGATCAACAAGAACGTGGCGGTCGACCTGCCGATCGTGGGCGATGCCGGCAACACCATCCGGGCCCTGCTCGAGGTGTGGGAGCGCCGCAAGGCCGAGCATGATCCCGCGCGCATCGGCGACTGGTGGGAGAAGATCGCCGGCTGGCGGGCGCAGAATTCGCTGGGCTTCCAGAACAGCGCCCAGATCATCAAGCCGCAATATGCGATCCGCCGGCTGTGGGAGATGACCCGCGACCGCAACCCCTACATCACCACCGAGGTCGGCCAGCACCAGATGTGGGCGGCCCAGCATTTCGGCTTCGACCAGCCGAACCACTGGATGACCTCGGGCGGGCTCGGCACCATGGGCTATGGCCTGCCGGCGGCGATGGGCGTGCAGGTGGCGCATCCCGATGCGCTGGTGATCGACATCGCCGGCGAAGCCTCGACGATGATGAACATCCAGGAGCTGTCGAGCCTGATCCAGCATCGGCTGCCGGTGAAGGTGTTCATCCTGAACAACGAATGGATGGGCATGGTCCGCCAGTGGCAGGAGCTGTTCCACGGCGGCCGCTATTCCGAAAGCTATTCGGCGGCGCTGCCCGATTTCGTGAAGCTGGCCGAGGCCTTCGGTGCCAAGGGGCTGCGCGCCCATTCGCCCGACGATCTCGACGACGTGATCCGCGAGATGCTGGCCCATGACGGGCCGGTGGTGGTCGATGTCCGCGTCGACAAGGGCGAGAACGTCTATCCGATGATCCCGGCCGGTGCCGCGCATCACGAGATCATCCTGGGCCCCGGCCAGGAGCTGGACGCCTGCAAGAGCGAGGAAGGCATGGTACTGGTCTGAGCCGCGGGCGATACCGCAGCGGCGACGCCAGATCCCGGCAGGCTGCAGCCCGGCCTGCCGGCCCCTATGCCGGCCTCCCTCTCTGGACCTTCCGTCCAGGTCAAGACCCGCTCCAGGCGCGAGACAGCTTCCCATGGTCATCAAGAACGAACCCATCACCCAGCACACCATCTCGGTGCTGGTCGACAACGAAAGCGGCGTGCTCGCCCGCGTCATCGGCCTGTTCTCGGGCCGCGGCTACAACATCGACAGCCTGACCGTCGCCGAGGTGAACGAGACGCGCACCCGCTCGCGCATCACCATCGTCACCTCGGGCACGCCGATGATCATCGAGCAGATCAAGGCGCAGCTCACCCGGCTGGTGCCGGTACATGCGGTGACCGACCTGACCCAGAGCGGGCCTTTCGTCGGCCGCGAGCTGGCGCTGGTCAAGGTCGCCTGCACGGGGGATCGCCGGGTCGAGTCGCTGCGCATCGCCGACATCTTCCGCGCCCGCGTGGTCGACAGCACCCATGAAAGCTTCATCTTCGAGATGACCGGCTCGACCGAGAAGATCGAGGCCTTCATCAACCTGATGCGGCCGCTGGGGCTGGCGGATGTCGCCCGCACCGGCATCGCGGCCCTGTCGCGCGGGGCGGCCCCGCTCGCCTCCGAGCGCGGCCGCTTCTGATCCGACCGGCTTTCGGACCTTCGGAAAATCCCGGGGTCCACCATTCGACACCTTAGGTCCATATGGCGTCGTGCGTGGTCGAAATTGATCGCGAGGCGTGCGACGACAAGGTCAAGGGCGGCGGGATGCAGAACAGGCCGCCCATTGACATCATCAGAGGAAGCAACCGAACCATGCGCGTCTACTACGATCGCGATGCCGACCTGAACCTGATCAAGACCAAGACGGTTGCGATCATCGGCTATGGCAGCCAGGGCCATGCCCATGCGGCGAACCTCCGCGACAGCGGCGTCAACGTGATCGTGGGCCTGCGTGCGGGCTCCGCGACCCGTGCCAAGGCCGAGGGCGCCGGCTTCACCGTCCACACCCCCGACGAGGCCGCGAAGCTGGCCGATGTCGTGATGGTGCTCACCCCGGACGAGCTGCATGCCGACCTCTACGAGCAGGATCTGCGCGACAACCTGAAGGAGGGCGCCGCCCTCGTCGTCGCCCATGGCCTGTCGATCCATTTCGGCCTGATCCAGCCGCGCGCCGATATCGACGTGTTCATGGTGGCGCCCAAGGGCCCCGGCCATACCGTCCGCAGCGAATACCTGAAGGGCGGCGGCGTGCCGAGCCTGGTTGCCGTGGCGCAGGACGTGTCGGGCAATGCGCTCGAGACCGCGCTGTCCTATGCCTGCGGCCTGGGTGCCGGCCGCGCCGGCATCATCGAGACCAGCTTCAAGGAAGAGTGCGAGACCGACCTGTTCGGTGAGCAGGCCGTGCTCTGCGGCGGTGTGACCCACCTGATCACCGCCGGTTTCGAGACCCTGGTCGAGGCGGGCTATGCCCCCGAGATGGCCTATTTCGAATGCCTGCACGAGATGAAGCTGATCGTCGACCTCATGTATGAGGGCGGCATCGCCAACATGCGCTACTCGATCTCGAACACCGCCGAATACGGCGACTACGTGTCGGGTCCGCGGGTCATCACCCCGGCCGTGAAGGCCGAGATGAAGAAGATCCTCGACGACATCCAGGGCGGCCGCTTCACCCGCGACTGGGTGCTTGAGAACGCCGCCCGCCAGTCGAGCTTCCGGGCCATGCGCCGCCGCAATGCCGAGCACCAGATCGAAGAGGTCGGTGAGAAGCTGCGCGCGATGATGCCCTGGATCGCGGCCAACCGCCTGGTCGACAAGACCAAGAACTGATCTGATCCTTCCGGACCGGATGCAGAC